>NZ_JAWUEH010000002.1:0-436774 GCF_033550225.1 Providencia sp. 2023EL-00965
GAACATGAATATCCACAAATATCTCCTTGGTAATCATAAATTCCCCGTACAAAAATGTACGGATAATACCAAGTGGCTCAGTTTTCTATGATCGTTAGTGGATCAGTTTTACATGATCAGTGACATTGTAGTGGCTGGAGTTGACAAAGCCGACGTCACTGCGACGCAGGTATTCTTGACCGACGGCGTTATAACTGAACTCTAACGGTCGATGTTGATTGACCTGAAGTTGGGTCAGCTCCCCCAGTTGCCCAAAGGCGTAATGGAGTTCTCGTTCACCAAAGCGTGTTTGGGTGAGGGCCTGTGTGGCTTCATCCCATTGATGGTGTACTTCACGGCCATTAATGCGCTCGCAAGTTAATTGACCGTGGACATCGTACTCGAACTCGACGACGGAATCGGGGTTAGTGGCTTTAATCAGTCGTAAATGGGTATCGTATTCATAGGTGGTCGTGGATAAACATTGAGGATTGAGACCATCATCAAGCCACTCACTTTGTTCAATCACCACACCGGAAGGGGCATAGCGCCAACGCAGTTCATGTTTATCAGGGTAACGTGTGGCAATGCGACGGCCTAAACGGTCATAACGATATTCGAGTACGCGTCCAGCAAAATCGGTTTCTCGAATGATTTGCCCTGCGGCATCGCGCTCATAGGTGTAGGTCTCGCCCAATGCATTGATGACTTTTTTGAGGCGTGTTAATGCGTCATATTCAAAATGGATTGCGGTGCCATCGGGGCGTATCATGGACGTTAACAGGTCAAAGGGGCCGTAACGATAACGGGTAGTGCGTGCTTCACCGTCAGTGACCGCCACCACACGGCGTTCGCTGTCGTATTCGATCTGTTGTTGTACACCATCAGGAAGCAAGATGTTGCTAACGCTGCCATTGACCCCTGCATGATTTGGGTCATAACGGTATTGCGTGGTGTGTTTAAGAGCATCGGTATAGGCTTGTAAGCGCCCGAGTTCATCAAACTGATATTCCGTACTCTGTTGATAGGGATTGGTGCTTTTAATCAGTTGATGTGTGGCATTGTATTGGTATTGCCATTGTGCGCCGTTCGGAGCAATGGATTTTAGCAGTTCACCGTGTTGGCTGTATTCGTAGGTCTGCACCAAACCTTGCGGTGTAGTGACCGTGGCTAGATTGCCTCGAACATCATAATCCAGTTGCCAAACATCACCGGTGGGCGCGATATAGCGTGTGAGTTGCCCATTCTCATTGTACTCATAACCGACTTTCCGATTATCGGGCAGGTAAATTTGCGCAATCAAACCATCAGGGTGATAGGTGTAATGTGTGGTTTCACCCATATCATTGGTTTCACTGATTTTTTGAAAATCACGCCACTGGGTACGGGTTTCTCGGCCTAAAGGGTCAAGAGTACGTACAATGAGTTGGTCTTCATTATAATAATAGCGAAAATGTCCGCCTTCTCCGTCGACATAGGTGTTAATGAGCAACGTATCATCATAGAAGAAACGGTCGCACCAATAGCCACTGTCAGAGTGAGTTTGTATGACGCGGCCTTGGTTATCATAATCAATACTGAGGGCGGTTTGATCGGTATCGCGCCATGAAGTCATCCACCCTTGTGCGGTATAGGTGTGCCAGAGATGGTTTTGTTGAAATGCGTCACATTCACTCAAGTAGCCATGATGATCGTATTGGCAACTGACCAGCCGTTGGCTCTGCTGAGCATGCTCATAATCGATATGGGTTAATTGATGATGTTGATAATGCAATCGAATCAAAAAACCGTCATCACGTAGCAGGTAATCGAGCTGCTGTTCATCATTATAATGAAACCGTAATGCAACCCCTTGTAAGTTAGTGATTTTGGTTAAGCGCCGATGGGATGTGGGGGATAGTTCAAAATGGTAGATACGTTGTTGGCGATTATCTTGTATTTGTAATGTTGATTGCTTATGACCTAATAGCAAATAGTGGGGAGCGCGTAAGTTACGTGAACGCACTTCATCACTTGAGGCGGTAAAGGTGTATATGCTTCCTTCTGGATCTTGAAAGTCGATGGTTTCATCATGGATTTGCAGCGACATTGACCAGTTATCGGCCCATTTTAACCCAAAGATGCCACGAGGAGATTGAGTTGAATAATAGGTTCGAGTCAGCTCAATAGGCAGTAGGCCGGGGATATTAATGACAGGCCAAGCTTGGATTAAATCGCCTTTGACAATATCAACGGGATCACCACAGGTGTTTTTAGTTGAGTTTGGATTATTTTCACCCTTGTCGGTTTTTTTAGTATCGGGCGATTCATCTTTAATTTTTGCAGGAGGAGTATCTGGTGTTTTTACTGTGTCAGGATTGGGCTTATCGACAGATTTTACCGTACCACCAGGAGACGGCTGAGTATTTTGTATAGTTACCGCTTCAGAATTGGGTTTATCGGCAGGTTTGACCATGTTACTGGGAGATTGAGGCTCATTTTTGATAGTATTACTGACGGCATTTTTTTTAGCTGCTTGTTTAGCTGAACTCTCAGTGACTTCTTTAACTATTTTTCGACTTGCACCTTTTATCATTCCGACTGGTGTCATTGATGCAATCAAGCTACCACCTTGCTCAGCTTCACTCAGGTTAAATCTTATTGGATCAGCAATTGAATAACCTAATTGTCCTTTAACGAGCTCGGCATGCTCATTTAGGTCATTTTCAAGTTCGTCACTAAATAGCCCTAAAACAGGTGCAAGAGCTTTACTTCCACCTATCTCAATCCCTTGTGCTAGTAAATATCCTAAATCAATGACATCAGGAACAATATTCCAAAAACCTTTTATTACACCACTCGCACCTTCAATTGGAGAGTCTATGGCCGCATTAACTTGGCCACGCATTTGGTTTACATCGTTAAGAACCTCTTGTGCTTGCTCGTTTACCCATTCGGATATTGCTGCCGCTTCTTTTTTGGAGAATAAAGAAAGTGAGTGGCGTTCAACTATCTTTTTTTCTGCGGGATTTTCAGTTTTAACTACGGTATTTGCATTTTCAATGGACGCAGAAGACGGCTTCGCTTGGTGTGTGATTGCACCTTGCGTATTGCCGTTTGCCGAAATAGGGGAACTTTTTGCGGTTTCTTGTTCTCGGCTGCTTATAAGTCCACTATCAGGATCGCCTTTTTCATCCTCATTAAGTTCAGGTAAATTCAGTTGCGGGTTTTGTTGACGAAAAGCCTCATATTCTTCGGGTAAATAAACTCCTGTCGCAATAGTTTCATCGCTATTATCGAAAAATTGCATGTAAAATACGGGTTCCCCAGTGGGGTCATATACTGCGTCACTGTAGAGCTCCCAGTTCACCACCTTATCTTTGACTTGTTCGAAGGGAGGAAGTGGTGTAGCTGCGGGGCTTGGGCTAATGACAGCCATAGAATCGTGTTTAGCTTGGTTACTTGACATGGCGTTTCCCTATTTCCCATTCATCCAAAATTTATCGTCATGACGCAGTATCGGTTTTTTTCCGATCCGCACACTTTTTGAATGCTCCAAGGGATAGCATTTTCCACCCACCGTGCCACTTTTCACGCCATTGGCGACACCCGGTTCATCACCTAATGTGGTGGGAATGTAACTTTGATCGAACACTACTACTGGATGACCATTGGCTTTAACCGATGGCACCACAGCGGCCGCAGTTTCTAATTTCGCGATAACCGGATAAGGGATAGGAGGTGTTGATGATCCCATTGGTGTTTTACAAACATCAGGCGTTAAGCTTATGACCAACCACTCGCCTTGCTGGCGAGCTAAATAATTATCAGCCATGGTTCAATTCCTCCTGAGGTTCGGCAAAACGGACGAGCGGTGCATTAGGATCCATTTCAAAGCGTGCTTCACACACCCGTATCGGTAAATCAGCCTCAAATATTAAACGGTAGGTTAACGATAACTGTAGTTTTTCGGTATCAATCAATAGAGTATCTAAATTAAGGTGTAGGGGGATAAAAAGACCATTTTGCATACGTAATAAAACAAAAGGGCGATGTCCCGGTAATGTTGTTTTAAGTTCACCCGTTGGTGTTAAGTTTTTGAGGGTGAGCGAAAAATCCGTTGCTGGATAATCAATTTGTTGGTCTGTAGGAGCGCAATTCCAATAACTAAAATCAAAATCATGAGGAAGATAAGGATGGCGCTGATCTAGCCACATATCATCATACGTCCCAGCTAATAAACGTCGAGGTAACCATGCACGACCAACCGCGCCGAAGCCTACGGCAGGTTCAGAGAGCCGTTTATTGTTGAGCTGTGATGTCATCCATTCAGCCGTAATCGGATGGGTTAAAGATTCAATTTGTGGTGCCGGTAGCGAGGTCATGTTTTTGGATTGTTGATACCAAGGTGTGATGAAACCTAGCCCTAACGGATTATATTCATAGGTACTGTGTGCGATAGGTGCTAAATCTTTTTCAGGATGCTCACTACGTAAGGCTTCAGGAAATAAAGCCTCATCAGGTATAGGCTCTGCAAGTTTCTCATCTTGATAAATTTTGCATTCACCACCAAATGCATAACGATAATCAATCGGCAACTGTCGGATCGGTTTAGGGGGGGGGAGTTGCCATGTGTTTGAATCTTCATTGAAGACAAATTGACGTTCCCCAAAACAACGTAAGGACTTCTCAATTAATACGCGATTATCTCGATTGGTCATCAGAATGGATGCTACTATCGAGTCAGTCGGTATATCGTCAGGTGCATAAGCCATACCGTTAATAATGACATCACAACGCGGTTTAAATGGAGCTAAGTCACTTTCAAGACGCACGGATGAGCTATTGGGCTGATTGACAAACTGATCTTGAAATTCTAGCTTTAAGTCAGTTAATACATGTGGTGTATATTCATTATTATTGCCGGTTGGTATCAATTTATAACCCACTTTCATCGCAATAACATGGTGCTCAATGTCATCGACATTGAGCATTTTATAATTCAATACTGAAAATGGTGTTAGATTGCGAAATTCCATTTCTGCCCCCTAGTTAATATCCACATCTTTACCTGTGATTTGCACATGCTCTGATGCTTCAAAATTAAACTTCACACCATTGATGGTCACACGGCCTGCACTGTCCATGCGCAATACGCTGGCCCCGCAGCGCAGTTCAATGACACTTCCCACATTAATTGATAGCTGATCACCAACATTGATCGTTTTCTTTTGCCCAACCGTTTCGGTATTATTTTGATCAATATTTTCAGTCCGATTACCTTTAACATGCATTGCTTGGTTATTATCAACCAATTCAGTATGGTCATGTAGAACATGGGTGGTGCGATCATGTAATACCTTGGTATTCATATCCTTTTGGGCATGAATAAACACTTCTTGCTTGCCGTTTTCATCCTCAAAACGCAGTTCGTTAAATCCTTCACCTTTATGGGTTTTGGTGCGAAACGTGGTGCGGGTTTTATTTGCTGGAAACTTTATGGGGGTCGCATTGCGCCCATCGTAAGTACATCCAGTGATGATTGGCCTATCAATATCCCCATTGAGATAAGACACCTGCACAATCGAATTTATGCGTGGCACCGCTGAAAAACCATAACCATTACCACTCCAACCCATGGCAACGCGTACCCAGCAAGAAGCGCCATGATCAGGTTTACCATAACGATCCCAATGAAAATGCACTTTTACTGCACCATATTCATTCACATAGATTTCTTCGCCCGGAGGGCCGACAACTGTCGCTAATTCGTCACCATCCGCTGTCGGTTTGTAGCGATGTGGTGGACGCCATTCGGTACGGTCAGGAATAAAGGAAACGCTATTACTGAATTGCGTGCCTTCGCCACCGCCATTGTCGGCGAGTGGTTGCACTCCATGATGCGTTACTGTAATCACTTGCCAGCGATCGTTCATGGGCTCATGGGGGTGGTTTTTTAAAGAGAAAATTTTACCCGGTCGTAAGGCAAAACAGTTTGTGGTGGCACTACCTTGCCGGCTCCCACTGCGTAGTTGTTCAAAACGTATCTTGGTCAGTGGTTCACCTTCGTCATCGAATTGAAAGCGACCATAACTTTCAAATACACTGTGTTGGCCACCATGCTCTAATTTGGCTTGATGACTAAGAGGGTAAGAAGGGCGAACATAGTTATTATCTTTTTGAATGGTTTCATCAACACACAAATATTCGCCATATTGCCATGTAGACACTGTGCTATCGGTAATATCTGTGTCTGCTTGTGGGTTATAGGTTAAATGAATTCCTGCGGTCATACCCATATGTTCATCACTATAGAACATTTGGTCTTCTTCAAACCAAAAATTAATCCCTTCTTCAAAGGCTAAACGACACCAAAAATCATACGCAGATTCACGTTTCTGAGTTGTATAGGCTCGAACCGGATGCAGTGCTTCACGATAAAATGTGCAGTCAGATTTAACATGCGCTTCATCTAACAAAGTTTTTAAAATGGTAGGGACGTTTTGGTCTTGAAAAATGCGACTATCTTGATTGAGGGTCATGATCCACATTTCAGGGCGTATATCAAAGTGGTACCACGTTTTTACGCCATCAGTATTTCCCTGAACAGCACCTGCAAGAATACCTTTTACTGTGCGGACAATTTTACCGTCACGTTTAACCGTCAATGATGAGACTTGGCCTAAACTTGCCTGAAAATCGAGTGTTGGCAGTAAGCTAACCGCGTTGATACTTAAACTAAAAAGGGAAGATAATCCTTCAGTTAAAGAAAAGTCTGTTACCTGTAAGGTGCCTGGCAGTATTCCACCAATTTCACAGGTGAATACCAATCCACTTGGCTCAGGGTTTAGCCCTAATGCACTGAGCAGAGCAGATTGGGCCACATCGGCCATTTCACTGTAAGATTCTAAACTAGAAGCGATTGACATAGCGGTTTGTGCTGCTGCAATCGCTTGGCGTGGGGAGGATGACATGTTAGACATCGCTAGATTTTTGGCTTGGTTAAAAGCTTCATCTTGAAAACCAGCCATAGGGTCAAATGCAGGGTTTTTAGGATCTTTTGCGAACATGGTGTAGTTCCAAGTGAACGGGGGATTTAGAATTCAAGGGGATCTAACAAAAACGAGCCCCGAAAGGCTCGTTAAGGCAAGATTACGCTTCGAGTGGTGCGCGCCAGTCGTCAGCACCTGATGTGCCTGCACTGGTGTGTTCCCAATCAATTTTACGATAAGCCAGTGAAACTTCGATCAGCTGCGTGAAATCCGCTTTAGCTGGATCTTGGCAGTGTGGCATTTGGCAATCGATGTTAACGATAGTGGCATCAGTCAGTGTGGTGGTAAAGAAGTGCTCTTGTTTACCTTCCACTGAAGTGCGGTACCATTTCAGTTCTACTTTTGGCAGCATTTCACCAGAAGCCAATGCGTTGTATAGCAGTGGAACAGCTTTATTGAGTGCAACTGTAAAGCGGAATGGCTTATGTGCACGTTGACCTGAAGGCTGACCTGATTGTGGATCAGTAGGTACTGTCACAACGTGAGAAAACTCTTGAACTAACATTTGGTCTTCATGACCTTGTACATAGATGTTACCCACAGATTCAGGGGTAAATGCACCAGCAGTGATGTTGCCTTGGGTTTTGCCTTCAATAGAGATATAACATGGAGTTGGCATACTCATTCCTTTAGTTAAGTGACAAATGTCAGTGTTATTAATAGCGATATAATCATTGATTAATATCCAAAAAATCAGCCAATGCGTATGCTAATTTCGGTTAGTGCGGATAATATAGGTGAGGTAATGGGTTGTAAATAACTAGGAATAATCCTATCTCGGTAGGATAAGTGACTCAGCGTAAAAACATTGAAATATCGATATTTATCACTTTAATTTGTTTTAAATTGACTTTTGAACAGGATGAAATCCTGTAAATTTTATTCATCATTTGCGTTAAAAATGCTTAACTATCGAAAATATTAGAAAAAATCTATGTACATAGAGCTAAAAAACGTTCCAGAAAAATCCTAGAAAAATTATTTTTTAACCTGTTGTTTTATAAGATAATTGATTTTAACTCTTTAGGTGCTTATTGATGGGGGTTATTAGATAAATATTTTTAATATTTATTAGGTGTAAATGCATTAATCTCAATATATAATTCTTTTTGTGATTCTATGTGCTTATAAAACAATTGGTTATAATGCTATTTGTCTTGGGGTTTTTAACGCAATAAATGCGAAATGAATGTGATGTCAAAATGAGAAGTGTTATGGATTTGAGGCTAAGTGAACTATTTAGTGTGGTTGACTAGTAATAGTGAATATAAACTAAACGACTTATTTATTGTAAAAGGTTACTTAATAAGTGTAAGGCTTCTACTACATAAAGCTTAAATTTTTAATAATGATTTCTATTTCTTATGACTTACTTTTACCTTTAGTCTATTTTGCATTTTAGTGATCGTTTTAGTCGCTCTTATGCAAGTTAATTGCTTTGTTTTAAAAGAAATGCATGTTATGAAAAAAATGTGGTGAGATAAATAGCATTTCACTATGTATACGCTATTTATCCAATTTATTTTTTAGAATAAAAAAGCCCCAGTGATTAACTGGGGTAAAGGAAGAGTTGAAACACAAATAATGCATGATCTAAAAGGAGAGTCACCACCAATTAGGGCGCGCATTCTAATCATATTTGAGTCATCAGCCAAGAGAACTATTGTTACAACATACTGAAAAGACAGTACAAATATGAGCATCGCCATAATATAGAGATGGTATGTCGTTTGAATGTGATTTTTGCAAAATGCTATGTGGCATTTTTTTCATTTTTGCTGCTTTACAATTTCATTACAGCACCTTAGTAAAGATTTAAACTTAACACATTAGAGGGGAATTGAGTGGTTACCTACTCAATATATTCACTTTAATAGAACCGACATTTTACGATCAACCACCTATAAGTACTATAAATTCAAGATTAGGGGAGGGAACGGAAAATGGCTTTCAAAGATCCTTTCAACTATTACTGGGCAAGAGAGATATTAATATTAGTCATGATCTTGCTTGGTTCGATAGCAAGCTATGCTTATAAAATGATTAATGGTGAAAAATTTAGTTTTTGGATGCTTATTTCTCAGATCCTTGTTTCCATTTTTGCAGGAGCATTTGTATACCTTGCAGCAATTTATTATCAATGGTCTACGGAATATGCTGGAGGCGTTGCGGGTATTGCGGGATGGTCAGGTGCTGAATTCGTCAAGCTGATTGAAAAAAAACTAAGAAGGAAAATAGACGATGAAAAGTAAACAACCGCGAGGGATCCGTAATAATAACCCCGGTAATATTGATTATAATAAAAATAATCATTGGAAGGGGCAATTAATCTACGATCCTAGTATTGAGCCTCGGTTTTGTCGATTTGAAACGGTGGAATATGGGATCCGCGCATTAATATTGCTACTTCAAACATACCGACGTCAATATGGATTAACAACAGTATCGCAAATTATTGGTCGATGGGCGCCAAACAATGAAAATAATACCATAGCCTATATTCAAAGTGTTGCTGATACATTAGGGGTATCGCCGACAGAAAGGATTGATCTTAATAATAAGGCTATTGCTATTAATTTAGCCAAAGCGATTATTCAGCATGAAAATGGCCTACAGCCTTATGATACAGCAACTTTTGAAAAAGCATGGGAACTCTTATAGACGTCAATAATCAATCTTTATTTATAAACATTAGATTAATGTACGCCATTTGAGCTATTATTTTAATTTTATGAATTCATTTGCCCCTTATCATTAAAGCGATTTTACTGTGTATAGCTAAATTTACCTGCTATTTCTTATTTTTAAATTAAGAGTGTAAATATAGCAGGATGGATAAATAGGGGGCCTCCTATTAAAAATTAGTTCACAAAAAAGTGTGACTATCAGTTAACGTAAGAGGCGATCTTACTGAGGTTAATTGCAACGTTGGTTAACGGTGAGGTTAATGTCATAACCTAATAAATAAAGGGCTTGCTCTAGAGCATCAACTTTAGAGGCATGTTCGATATCAAGTAATCTATCAATTTGTTGTGAATTTAAATTCAATTTGCGCGCTAGATCGGCTTTACGTGTATTAGTTTGGATAATGGCATTATGTAATGCAATTTTCAAACAACAGAGTATAGGTAAATGAACGGATAATGTTTCATGTTCAGCTGACTGAGAAGGTAAAGGGATCGATTTTTTGGATGAAATAAAATCAGTAAGCCCTGCCATTAAGGTTTCTGTCGCTTCAAGCTCAATATCTTCTTCACAATAAGCCGTACCTTCGATATCAGGGAAATCTACAAATGAAATCTCATAGCAATCAGTTTCTTCATCGAACTCGACAGTAGCCAAATAGTTAAACATAATTTTTCCAATAGAGAGTTTAAAAGTACCATCTGGATGATCTTACTTAAACCTGAGCTGTTATCAATACTAATAGGTTACATTAACCGTGACGGTATCTTTATAGCTACCCGGTGTGAAATTGGCTGAAGGGACAGTGACATATACAGTATAAGACTTTGCGATCCCAGTACCAGTATCTGTAATCACATTGAGTAAGTCATTTCCCCACACAGAACCACTTGGATTAGAACTGAGTTGATAAGGAATTTGGTCTGTTGATGTTGTGCTTTTTAACACTCCTGCACCTTGTAAATTATTGTTTGAAGGGGATAATCCGATAGTAAAAGGTGTCGTATTCGTGCATGTCACCGAAATAGCACTATTGCCATTTATATTGGTAGCCGAACTTTTTAGGCTACCTAAATTAATATCGCCATTGCTGGAGACAGTACACTGTTTATCTACGGTGGCCATTACAGTAAAAGGAAAAGTAGGCCCAATAACCGCTCCACAGGTAGTTGGTGTACTAAAAACGCCTAGATTGATGGTGCTGCTGGCAGTTAATGTTGTATAAGTATCTAAATAGCTTCCAGGTATGATACTAGATTGATTGACTGATAATTGGCCATACAAAGTGACTGAACCTGTTATGGGCGTTAGCACTTGAGATAAGCTGATACTAATCATAACGGGGGTGCTACCTGAGACATGTTGGCTTCCCCAAACGAGACTATTACTGGCATTTTGATATATCTGATAGCTTAAAGGGCTGCCTAATCCTAAGGCTGACATTTGTCTAGATATGACTTGGCCTGAAATACTGGAAGCGCCTATATTTAAACAAAGTGTTGCTCCAGCTAATACATCTGTTATTCCTTTGGTACAACTATAATTAAATGTAAGAGATGTTGTTGCGGTATTATTGGTGAGCGGCATGATTGTACCAAAATTTAAGGTGCTAACATTGCTAATAGAGCAAGTTAAAGCCGTACTATCATAGGGCGAGCCGAGCAATATAACGCTAACTAAAGTGTAAACAATTTGACGGTAACCTGTACGATAAGTTGACATAGTATTGACTCTTTCATTAAACGCGGTTTTAGATAAAAATTTTTATATACAATCGATTCGATTAATGACTACAGCGCAATGGGCCGATTTGTGGGATCAAATCTTTAGTTTTTGGATAGATTAATTTCAGATAGCACTGCCCTTTAGGGTAGGTAATTAACAGTTGATTAGTGTCATTGAGCATTTCGAAATAGGCCATTCCATCGAAGCCTACTGTAATTGGATTATTTGTTTGGCCATTTAATTGAATTTGACTGCCTTGGGGTAAGATTTCGCCATTTGGATCAGTAATAGTTACCAGAGCGGGGTGAGTTTTGATGACGTCAAATTTAACTAAGGTTCCGGCGCGATATTCAGGTACAACCTCAATACTTGTTTGTTTAACTTGAATATTGGCAGGTAAATTAGTGGAATCGAGAGCTACGATATTCTTTTGGTAACTATTAAGAGAAGGAATTAATAGCAAGCCATCATCATTGGTCACCCCAACAGTACTATTCTCTAATCGGATAGGGATATTGCTTAAACCATTAGCGGAAATAACAGCGAAACTATTCGTGATAGGCTTCGACGCAAAAATATGGTCATTCATTATCGCTAATGTTCCACTTGCTCCTAGATAACGTGAATGGTTAGAGTTTATATTATTAAAACCGGCACTGACGTTGACTTTATTCGTTATATAATTGAGATCAACTTGGTTGTTATTTGCATTATCCTGCTTACTTGCCGTGATATTCCATCCTAGACCGCCTTCAGCGGGAGCCGTCCGATTAGTATTGATTTGATAACTTTTACTACCGGAGCTTTGCTGGCTTGAAATGCTGACACTTTGATTATTATTTAGCAGCATTGTAGCGGTTAAATAAAGAATACTTTCTTTATCATCATCAAGTTGCTTATTGACACTCGCACTCAGATATAAATTATCATTTATAGGTCTATACCAATTAAGGCCGACATAACGAATAGGATCATCATGATGGGATTGAAGTGCAAAGTAAGATAAATTAAGGCTGCCTAGATATTCAGAATTATACCCAACAATTAGGTTACCGTTAAAGGCAAATGGCATAGACGAATAGCTTGCTGCAACATCTTGATATTGAGCTGAGGTGGATATTATTGAAGTGGCAAAGTTGAAGCGATTATTTGCCCAGCGGTAACCTACATAGTAAAGCCATCCTAAATGATCTGCATTTGAGCTAAAAGCAATGGCTGATGAGACCGTTCCTCCTCCTATTTGCGGGATCCAATGACTTTCTACACCGAGATTCACTAAATCTTCCATAAATTCAGAATGAGCACTCGCGGTGAGATGATTATTGACGCCATATCGTAATGTTGTGCTGGCAATAGGTTTATTGGCGTAATCAAAAGATTTTATCGCATAATTTTCTCGTACTACACCTAACTCTGCTGACCAATCAAACAAGTACTCACGGAGTAAAGATTGGTCATTATAAAAGGAAATATTTTGAACGGATTCTCTCCCTAAAGAGTCAGTTAAAATAATTTGAGCGTCTCCTTGACCATTTACATTGGGCAAACTATTTAATGTAAAGTTGCCTATCGGAACTTCACCGCTATAACGTTTAATGCCATCAATATAGAGCTCTACATTTGAAGGGAGTGTTGCTGAACCATAAAAAGCAGCCAAGGGGGCAGTCGGAATATAAGGTTGTAAAGAGTAGTCCGTACCGATCTGGATGCCTGCGATTCGAGTCGATCTTGACCAACTGAGTGCTCGAGTTTGTGTATCTCCTACATTAGCAACAAGATTGTGATCAGAAAAAGCAGTGCGCCAAAGAGTATCTAGCCGTGTAGGAGATTGGTTAAACGTATCATGGTCTAAGTTATGTTGTGTTTGCTGAGTTGAACTCAAAAGCCCATATTGGTTAAACAGGCGAAATTCTGAAAAGCTACGGAGTGAAGTCGTAATATTTTTTGTTGCGTATAAATCGTAATTGAGGAGTGCACCAGTAGATGAATTAGTTTGTACTTTGTCTGATGGGATTAAGTTAATGGTAGTATCTTGAAGATCCAGCAAAGAGAGTGGCGCATCAATAGAGAGCGTTTGCTGGTTCGAATTATAATGATAATTTATTTCGGTAATATCATTTAAACAAATGAGATTTTCATTGTTCGAGGGAACTTTAAAGTGTAATTGTTTCAAAGTTGCTGCGCTTACCCAAACTTTTTCATCTTTATAACCAAAACGAGCAATACCAAAATGGGATTGATTGATTGTCACGTCAAGATACAGCTCTATACCCGGTAAGGGTGTGGTGTCAGTGATCATATTTTCAGACGATGTTGGATATAAGCGAGGTTCAGCCAGAGCGGATAAAGTGTAAAAAATAATAGATAGCAGGGCAAAGTCTACTAAATAGTGAGAGGGTGAGTTAGAGGGCGTAAATTTTTTGTTCACCATTAATTGTAGCTTCTAATTTATTGTTTTTTCCGGAACAAATTTCTATCGAACCTATTTTCCACTGCATTGAGGAATTAGCTAGTGCATACCCTAATAGGCCTTGGTTAATATTTGTTCGCTTCCCTTTACAATCAACGATGTTAACAGCTGAAATTTGGGCATGTGTATTGCCCTTATTTTGAAGTGAAATCAGGTTGTTGGTGCTAGAAGATAGCTGCCATTCTAATAAAACGGTAGCAGGAGGCATATTTATAGGTTGTACAAAAATAGGTAATGAATAATGGAGAACAAACTGTAATTTGTTATTTTTTACGGAAGAGATTGGGATTTCATTGATTGATAGCCGGTACGATCTTTCCGTCTTTCCAGAAGCTAGGTTATTGCGAATGACTCTGACTAATTGTTGCTCATTTGGTGCCAGCTTTATCATGGGGGGACTGATAATAATGTCTTTTGTTGGTGCTAATTCGTCCTTAAAATTATTCTGACTCCAAAGAAATGTTCTTACTTGAGCCTGAATAGTCTCTTGCCCATTATTACTTAGCCATATTCCTGCTGAATTTTGCTGTGGACTAAACGTTAATGTTACAGGCGTAACTTGTAAACCGCTTGCACTGACCAGCTGGGGAAATAATAAGCTGGCAAGCAGGTTTACAGATGATAATAATAAAGAATATCGCCTAATCAAAATGATACCCTGATATATGCAAACTGTTTGTATTTAATAGTTAACGTTAACAGTGACGACATCTGAATAGGTATCAGGTGTAAAATTAGCATTAGCGACAACGGCATATACAGTAAAAGATTGGTCTGCTCCTGTTCCTGTACCTGATATACCATTACCTGGATCTGATGACGTGGCGGTATTCCCCCAGTTGGTACCTGTTGCTGAAGTCTGCTTCAGTTGATAGGGGATTTTATCGGTATTCGTTGAGGAATTACTTACAGAGGCTAAATTACCTGCTCCTGCATCAGTTCCACTGTTTGCTGCTGATGGTGACAGCCCAATATTAAAGGGAGTACTTTTTGAACAATTAACATTCAGAGTATTGCTAGATGACACATTTGTGGTACTGGAGCTAACTGAGCCTAAATTCATATCGGAGCCAACACTTACGTGGCACGAGCTAGTTATAGTCATTAAGACTTGAAACGTGGCTGTTGCTAAGCTGGCGGCATTGGTTGTTGATGACATAAGTGCTAAGCCAGTTAGAAACAGTGTTTTTTTAATCATTGTTTGCATAGACAACCTCATAAAGTGTGTTGATTTTAGTTATTTTACATATCGATGTAATATTCTAATTTATTAGTCATAAAATGATTAATTTCAATATTAAAATGGTTATTTTTTATGTTTTGAGTGCTGTTTTTGCTATGTAATACAGTTAAATCATTATAATCAAATCATTTTTTTGTTTTGCTAGTAAGTGGATATGCTTCAAGGGAATGTTCTAAACGCAATCTTACTCCTGAATAAAATCAATCGATTGATTTTGTATTAAGCTTAGATTTAATAGAAAGAAGGAAAAGAGGGCTATTTTGGTTTGGGAGCATAAAAGATTACGGCTATTGGTGAGTCAAGTTAGAAGGGATTGTGAATTAAATACGACGAAAGCGACTTGATAACATTAGAGTGAATAAATAGTAAGCTAATCTATATCAAATTAATTGGAAAACTTTCAGAAACTAAAAAAAATTTTGTGACATTAGTAACACTTTTGGAGTTAACTTTTTAGCTTAAAAATACAGCAAATTAAGGCATTACGATATCTTAGGTTTTGAAATGAAAATTTGAAATGAAAGGTGTTAATGGTTAGGTATTAATGTTGTTACCTAGAGGGTTTTGCTTACACTGGCCATTGTTAACAAGTAAATTGTTAAAATAAAAATAGATAGTAACATAATGTAATAATAACATGCTGGCACTAAGGTGTGTCTAATATGAAATCAAATTTCACATTTATTCTGTATAGGTTGCTATAGGATATTGGTTGGAGTTTTCTGTTTCTTTGAGATAACGATAATATTTAACATCAGCTAAAATTAATAAAAAGTATTTTTTCATCTTTAGAGTAGTTTGTCATAATTGTCATAGCATAAATAAGTATAGCTATGTAGGTTGATCATTTCATTAAAAAAAATACCACCGTGTTTATTCTCATTCAGAGTGAAAATACGTTTTAAAAAATAATTAAATAAAATGTTAAATAGCGTAGTGAGTCTTACATTTTTATAAATATCATTATTTCTATACTAAGAATTTTCTTCTTTATGCAGAAATAGGTTACATTTTTTTGAATAGTAGTCGACGGTTAAATTTAGTTTTAACAAAAATCATTCCTCCTCATAAATCATAAGAAAAATTAATCAAAAAATAAGTGGTGTTTATAATGCATATTATCGAATGTGGCATTTTTTTTGCGGTTTTTGATTGAGAAATTTTGAATGAACTGCATTTTAATCACTGAACTTATTGAAAATAAATGGATAAAATTCATTCTGATTTTATAGCTTATCTATTTGATGAGTACTTTGGAGGGGACTTTCTTAATAGTTTTCTTTGATATGGATCAATGTACTGTTTTGTTGGTTATGGTTGGTTGTTTGATTTGTTTTTTCAATAAATAAGCGTAAAGATATTAATTAAATCCTATCATTTGATTTAAGTTGATCTTATGTATCGCGGTTATTTGACGTAAGGAAGGAGAAGATATAGTTATAATGAAGAATTGTTTATGAATTTGTGGATTATGGCCTAAAGAAATAAAAAGAAACATAAGCATCTTGAATAGTTAGTTTTGTGGTGCATAATAAATGCCGACTGAAATTGATATCAGTAAATTCTGACATTTACTAAAATATTTCTTTTTAGTGATGGTTTATTGTTTGTGAGTGTTCAGGAAATAGATTTAATTTAAGTTTTAACTTTTGTGTATTTTATACCTCTTACTGGGTATTCGTTTCATGATTGTATGAAGCGGGAATACAAACAGTTGCCTAGTATATTTTTCTTATTATTAAAAATTAGGTTAAAGCAATACATTTAAGCTCCATGTTTGCTCTATTTGCACACAGATGTAGTTAATATTAAAAAAGGAAAAAAAATGACCTCAACAACAGATTTTCTGAAGCATATATATGATATTAATCTTTCTTATCTGCTGCTTGCCCAAAAACTTATCTCTCAAGAAAAAGCGTCTGCTATGTTCCGACTCGGTATATCTGAATCTATGGCGACTACATTAGCAGATCTTTCTCTTCCCCAATTGGTGAAATTAGCAGAAACAAATCAGCTAATTTGCCAATTTAGATTCGAAAACAGTGACACGATAGAAACGCTAACTCGTGATTCTAGAGTCGATGAATTACAACAAATCCATACAGGCATATTACTTTCAACCCACTTGTTGCAAACGCACAAGGCAAATGAAAATGAAATAGCGAGAAAATAATGAGTAGCATTACTGAAAAAAGTATTGTTAAAGAAGCTAGTGATATCCGTCTCGCGATGGAACTAATTTCTTTAGGGGCGCGTCTCCAAATGCTAGAAAGTGAAACTCAAATTAGCCGCGGTCGGTTGATCCGTTTGTATAAAGAATTACGAGGGTGCCCTCCGCCTAAGGGAATGTTGCCATTTTCAACAGATTGGTTTATGACTTGGGAACAAAATATTCACTCTTCCATGTTTTATAATGCATACCAATTTTTAATTAATACAGGTCACTGCAAAGGCGTTGATGCTATTTTAAAAGCCTATCGCTTGTATTTAGAACAGTGCATGCCATCATCAGAAGAAGAACCTCTATTAGCTTTGACTCGTGCGTGGACGCTAGTTCGTTTTGTTGAAAGTGGCATGTTGCAAAGCTCTGTATGTAGCTGTTGTAATGGGTCTTTTATCACTTATGCACATATACCAGAAAACAGTTTTACCTGTAGTTTGTGTCAGCCGCCATCACGGGCAATAAAAAAACGTAAACTTTCCGAACATCCCGCCGATATTACGCTATATCGACAGGGTGGCATTACCAAAGCGGTAATGTGATTGGATTAATTCGGTATACTCTTAATAATTTGAGCTGTAGGTAAGCGAGTAGGGAATGGCTGCAAAATGCAGTGAAATTACGGTAGCGAGGCCAATTGGACACTACCAACCATTTGCTAAAGTTATGCTACAACTTAAAATATAACGAGTATAAACAGGTAACGTATGTGCCTGTTATTCCCAATAATTCCCTTTGACTGCCATCTGTTATCTAACTGAGTTGAAGGGAATATTGTGTTAATACTCATCGGTTATATCATTGTTACAGCTACCGTTATTGGCGGTTATTTAATGGTAGGTGGCCATCTAGGGGCACTTTATCAACCTGCTGAATTCGTTATTATTTTAGGGGCAGGCCTAGGTGCATTCGTTGTTGGTAACAGTGGAAAATCGATTTTAGCGTTAATTAAAGTGTTACCACTGTTATTTCGTCGTTCCTCTTATAACAAAGCAATGTCCATGGATCTTATGGCACTGCTCTTTCAGTTATTAAATAAATCACGCCAAGAGGGCTTGTTGGCCCTTGAAAAAGACATTGAAAACCCTCAAGAAAGTGAAATTTTTTCTCAATATCCTCGCGTATTAAAAGATAAAACCACAACTATGTTTATTGTTGATTATTTGCGCTTAATGGTAACCAGTAACTTACAAAGTCATGAAATTGAAGCATTGATGGATGAAGAGCTAGAAACCTTTCGTCAAGAGAGCGAGGTGCCAGCATCTGGTTTACAAATGGTCGGTGATTCTATGCCTGCATTTGGTATTGTTGCCGCCGTATTAGGGGTTGTTAATGCATTAGGCTCCGCAGATAGGCCTGCTGGTGAGCTTGGCGCATTAATTGCTCATGCGATGGTGGGAACTTTTCTCGGAATTTTAGTGGCTTATGGGTTCATTTTACCTTTGGCGGCTTTGATCCGCTTACGCAGTAGTGAACAACTAAAAATGATGGAATGTATCAAAGTTACTTTTCTTTCTGCATTGCAGGGATATGCACCACAAATTGCGGTTGAGTTTGGACGTAAGGTTCTGTACAGCGTCGATCGTCCTTCTTTTACTGAGTTAGAAGATAAAGTTCGCGAAGTGAAAGTGGGTAATCGCTCACAAACACAGAACGAGGAGTAATTAATCCATGAGAGCAAATAACGCCCATATTATTCGTGTTAAAAAACGGGTTAGTAATCATCAAAATGGACATGGTGGTTCTTGGAAAATTGCCTATGCGGATTTTATGACGGCGATGATGGCGTTCTTTTTGGTTATGTGGTTGATTTCGATATCCAGTCCACAAGAGTTAACTCAGATAGCTGAATATTTTCGTACACCATTAAAAACGGCTATTAATTCAGGTAAAAAAAGTGGTGACGCCACCAACCCAATTCCTGGTGGAGGGAAGGATATTGTCTTTCGTGAGGGCGATATTTTGCCTGAACCAAATAATAAAATTGAGGATGCGGCAAATTATCGCTTTGAAAAATTAAAGCAATCTCTTGAACAAGCCATTCTTAAAGATCCGCGTCTCAATGAATTAAAACCTCATTTGTTAATCGACATGATTGATGATGGTTTACGTATCCAAATTGTTGATAGTGAAAATCGTCCTATGTTCATGGTGGGGTCGGCTCATGTTGAACCCTATATGCGCGATATTTTACGAGCGATAGCACCTCTGCTTAATGATGTTCCTAATCGGATCAGTATTTCTGGTCATACCGATGATTTACCTTATGCCAATAGTGCCAATTATAACAATTGGGAATTATCAGCAGATAGAGCTAATGCTTCTCGAAGAGAATTAATTGCAGGTGGATTAAATCAAGACAAAATTTTGCGTGTGGTGGGGATGGCATCAAGTATTCATCTCGATAAAAACAATGGATTAGCGCCAATTAACCGCCGTATTAGCATCATTGTATTAAATGATACGGAAACTGCACAAATCCTGCATGAATACGAGGGGGCGACTCCTTTAAATGATGTATTGAAAAAATCGCTACAACAAGTAGATGTAGCGCCAGTTGATGATAAGAAAACCGCGGATGAGGAATAAAACTCAGCGCCGTTATCAATGTTAACAAACTGATTGTCATTGTATGCCTCGAAATGGGTATACAGCATTAAGTTAAACCTAAGCTAAATTGGATGAAAACCATGGATATTACCGAGTTTTATCAAACGTTTTTCGATGAAGCTGATGAGCTACTTAGGGATATGGAACAACATTTGCTTGAGCTCGACCCTTTTGATCCTGATAGCGAACAGCTCAATGCGATTTTTCGCAGTGCGCATTCAATAAAAGGTGGTGCTGCGACGTTTGGTTTCACACAGTTGCAAAACACGACTCATGCATTGGAAAATTTACTTGATAAAGCACGCCATGATGAATTGACTCTCACGCCTGATATCATTGATGTTTTTCTGGATGCCAAAGATGTTATGGCTTCGCAATTAGAGGCTTATAAAAATGACTCATTACCCGATGAAGAGACTTTTAAACGTATTTGCGAAGTCCTTGGACGAGTTGAACAAACAGCAGAAGAGGTGATAAGTCCGGAGCTTCCATTACCGCAGTCTGCACAAGTCGAGACAGTTGCCGCGATAGCTGATGATTATTCATATTATGTCATCATCACATTGGCTCAATTAAAAGCGAATGAAGTGGATTTACTTACGGATGAGTTGGCCTTATTCGGTTCTTTGTATCACACCCAAAAAACAGAAGACAGTCTAGTTGCATGGCTTGGAACGAATACCACTATTGACGATATTTGTGGGGTTCTGTGTTTTGTGGTTGATGGATCACAAATTACCCATCAGAGGGTGGATGCACAAACTTGCTTAGCTTATTTACCATCTTCAAATAATGTAGGTTCTGATGAGGTGAAAAGCGAACAAGCTGCGGAGCTTGAAGTCAATAAAATAGCAAGCACAGCCAGTAAGGAAGCATCGACTACTCCACGTAAGACTGCGCCAGCAAAAACAAAAAATGATTCAAGTAGCATTCGAGTTGCCGTTGAAAAAGTTGATCAGCTTATTAACTTAGTGGGCGAATTAGTCATTATTCAATCGATGTTGACGCAACATAGTCAGCAATTGGATCATAATGAGTATAGCGATTTATTAAGTTCCATTGTCCAATTAGAACGTAATTCACGAGCACTGCAAGAGTCAGTGATGTCGATTCGCATGATGCCGATGGATTATGTATTTAGCCGTTTCCCTCGAATGGTGCGTGATATAGCCACGAAGCTGAATAAAAAAATTGAGCTCAAAGTGGAGGGAAGTGCGACGGAGCTTGATAAAAGCTTAATTGAACGGATTGTCGATCCGCTTAACCACCTTGTTCGCAATAGTCTTGATCATGGTATTGAAAAACCAGAAGTGAGAATAGCAAACGGCAAACCTGAAACAGGGACATTAACTCTCTCTGCTTCACATCAAAGTGGCAACATCTGTATTGAAGTACGTGATGATGGTGCAGGATTAAATCGCGAACGCATTCTCGCCAAAGCACGTTCCCAAGGAATGAGTGTCCATGATGGAATGAGCAATGAAGAGATTGCGATGTTGATTATGGCGCCTGGTTTTTCTACAGCTGAAGTTATCACTGATGTTTCTGGCCGTGGCGTAGGCATGGATGTGGTTAAACGTAACATTCAAGACATGGGCGGGCGTATACAAATAGGTTTTACCGAAGGTAAAGGAACTATTATTCGTATTTTGTTACCTCTGACCTTAGCAATACTTGATGGTATGTCAGTAAAAGTTTCGGATGATGTATTTATTGTTCCACTCAGTGCAATTATCAGTACATTACAACCACGCCAAGAAGATATATATCGTCTTGCTGGCGAAGAAAAAATGTTATTAGTTCGTGGTGAGTACCTTCCATTAGTTGAATTACATCAAGTCTTTAGTATCAAAGGCGCAGAGTCAGATTTATCCAACAGCATTGTGCTGATTATTCAGCATGCAGGGCATCGCTTTGCATTGCTGGTGGATAAATTAGTTGGGCAGCAGCAAGTGGTTGTTAAAAATATTGAAAGTAATTACCGCAAAATTCCGGGTATTTCGGCTGCCACGATCATGGGCGATGGTTCTGTTGCGCTTATTTTAGATGTTGCAGAGTTACAAAAAATGAACAACAGCATTTTGCTTAAAAAAAAGCAGCAAAGTGCACAACCCGTTATGCACTAAATAGAGGCTAAACACCATGTCAATGTTGGATGATGATTTAAATAAACTGGAAGAAGAAAAAAATGGAGAAGGTTACCTTATTTTTACTTTAGGTGAAGAAGAGTATGGTATTGAGATCTTAAAAGTGCAGGAAATTCGAGGCTATGAACAAGTCACTCGGATTGCCAATACGCCGGATTTTATTAAAGGCGTGACGAATTTAAGAGGCGTGATCATTCCAATTATTGATTTACGAGTAAAATTCTCCCATCAAAATATCACTTATAACGATAATACGGTGGTTATTGTTGTAAATTTAAAAGATAGAGTTGTGGGAATAGTAGTTGATGGTGTTTCTGATGTACTGGTTTTAAATGAAGAACAAATCGCAGCACCGCCTGATTTTGCTGTAACTTTATCCACACAATATTTAACGGGTCTTGGAACCGTAGGCGAACGGATGCTGATCCTTGTTGATATTGAAAAATTATTAACCAGTGATGAAATGGCGCTCATTGATAGTATGACAGAATAAGAACTTACGGAAAATGATGCAGTTAAAGCTTTAATATTGAGTTAGGTATAACGGTAAATATTAGTAATAACATTCACTTGTGAGGTATGCCGTGTCCGCATGGCCTACTTCATTCATTTGTATATTAATTGAGTCGCTATAAAAGAATTCGCCGCACAAATATTCCACTCATCATGGCTAAAGTTTTTAGCCATGAGACCGATATCAAAATAACAATAACATTATGTCAGTACAACCTCATGCACAGTCGAATTAAAATCGTATCAGGACTTTTGTCCGTTATTTTTATCTTTATTCTGTTGCAATTAATATCCAGTGGATTGATGTTTAATAAGCTGGGGGATAATAGCGACAGCATTAATTATTTGAATTCACTTCAACGCCAGAGGCAACTATTAACGGAAAGTTGGGTTAATTTATTGCAAGCACGCGCTAATCTAAATCGATCCGTGAATGCTTTGCTATTAGAAGGACGCGATTATCAAGATGATGCTAATGCAGATGATTTAATTAAAGCAGCAGCTCGTAATTTTAAAGCTGCTGATTCAGCTTATCAACGCTATAACAAGCTAGTGGAAGAGACTAGCTATGATAAAGCAAAGTTTGAGCAGTTGTTTTTAACTTACGAAACCTACCGCAATGCACTAGTTCAACTAGGCGAATATGCGCAAAAAGGGCAGCTTGATAAATTCTACGCACATCGTACATCTGGACATCAAATTCAATTTGAAGAGCAATTTAATGCTTATTTTGCTGATATCTCATCTGATTTTCAGAGTGAAGTGCAACGTGCAGATGCCAATTATCGCCAGTCTTTATATTTAATTATTGTCTTGTCTATCATATTGGCACTGATCGGTTTCCTGAGTTACCGCTATGTTCGTAAAGGTATTATTGAGCCATTAGGGCTATTAATTCAGCGTATTAATGTTTTTGCTGCTGGTGATTTAACCCCGACAGTTGATACAAAGTCCACCAACGAAATTGGTGAGCTGGCTCGTGGTGTTGAACATATGCAGCAAGAGTTGATTAATACTGTTCGCGGTGTGCGAGATGGTAGTGAAACTATCTATCAAGGTACGAGTGAAATTGCTGCGGGTAATAATGATCTCTCCGCACGTACTCAAGAGCAAGTCGCGTGTTTAGAAGAAACGGCGGCGAGTATGAGTGAGCTGACTGCCACAGTTAAGCAGAACACAGAATATGCACATCAAGCGAGTGAATTTGCTAGCCAAGCCTCTGCAATTGCTAAAGAAGGCGGAAAAGTGGTCTCTAACGTAGTGAATACTATGTTGAATATCGCAGATAGTTCGCAAAAAATTTCAGATATCACTGCGGTCATCGATAGCATTGCTTTCCAAACCAATATATTAGCACTCAACGCAGCCGTTGAAGCAGCAAGAGCAGGGGAACATGGTCGTGGTTTTGCTGTAGTTGCTGATGAGGTGCGTAACTTAGCCCAACGTAGTGCGAATGCAGCCAAAGAAATAAAAACCCTGATTGAAGATTCTGTTTCAAGAACTGATACCGGAGCTCGCCAAGCAGAAGATGCAGGTGAAACAATGACTAAGATTGTTGAATCTGTCACTCGGGTAACAGACATTATGTCGCATATCGCTTTGGCTTCAGATGAACAAAGCAAAGGTATCTCTCAAGTGAGTATTGCTGTTGCTGAAATGGATAAAGTGACACAGCAAAATGCCTCATTAGTTGAGCAATCAGCGGTTGCCGCCAATGTATTGGAAGAACAGGTAGCCAAACTTGCGCAACTCATTGCTATTTTTCGCTTACCTGCGATGAAACAAAAAGATTTACGAATGACGGAGCCTGCGGCAAGAACGATTTCAAATATCGTCAAAACGCCAGATCTGAAAAAAATATCATCGAAGGATCACCAAGATGATGACAATTGGGAAACTTTCTAAAAACTCAGACCAACGCGGCCACGTTTTATCGTTGGCAGCGTTTCTGTGCGTACTGCGAGCGTGACAGCAGAGCATAGAAGTTCTAGCTGGCATATGTGGGGATAAAAAATGAAGAGTATTCGAATTTCAGTCAGTTTATATCTGCTCCTTGTGATGTTTTGTGGAATGCAAATTCTATCGAGCGCCCTGTCATTAGGGATCGTGTCGAGTGAGCTTTCTTCTTTAGAGCGCATAGATCTTGGTTCTAAAAAGCGTGATTTACTGGAAAAAACCTATGAAGATCTCATGCAGGCACGTAGCACACTCACTCAAATAGTGGTACACATCAAAGTTAATTCAGATGCCACCAGTATTGAACAAGCTAAAGAGGCTTTTGATGAGTTTTTACGTCAATCAGCTGGCGATTATGAACAATTTAAAGCTCAACCATTGTTAAGTGAGCAAGAAAACTTAGCTGCGATTGAAGAAAAGTATCAAGCGTTTGTGGTTATTTTAAAACAGCTTAGAGCATTGATTGATAACAATGATATTCCAGGCTATGTGGCATTACCTGCTCAACAACACCAAGAGCAAATGGCAAAAGCACTTGATGAGTATATGGATATTTTAACCACAGATAGCCAAAACTCCCTCGATTCTGCCAATTTTTATAACAAAATTGCTTGGATTATGTTTTTTGCTGTGACATTCACCATTTTAGCCGTCTCTGGTTTCGCGCACTTTTGGATGAAGCGCAAAGTGATTTATCCCCTCATTAGCATGAGTGATCATTTTATGAGATTGGCTCAAGGGAAATTGAATCAAGATATTCGTGTTACCTCTCGTGATGAAATTGGTGAAGTTTTTGAACAGTTAAAATTAATGCAAGCGTCACTGGCCACTTCGGTGACCACTCTGAGGACCAATACGGATCAAATGTATACCGGTATTCGCGAAATTGCTTTGGGTAATAACAATTTATCATCTCGTACTGAGCAGCAAGCCGCTTCATTAGAAGAGACTGCTGCAAGTATGGAAGAGCTAACAGCAACCGTGAAGCAAAATGCGGATAACGCACGTCAAGCAAGTGAATTAGCGATATCTGCATCTAAAACAGCAACAAAAGGGGGGGACATCACCGTTGATGTGATTGACACGATGACCGCGATTTCCCATAGCTCGCAAAAAATCAGTGCAATTATTAGTGTGATTGATGGTATTGCCTTCCAAACAAATATTTTGGCATTGAATGCTGCCGTAGAAGCTGCACGCGCTGGTGAACAAGGGCGTGGATTCTCCGTTGTTGCGGGGGAAGTTCGTGCCTTAGCACAACGGAGTGCGGAAGCGGCAAAAGAGATCAAAACATTGATTGATGAATCGGTTGGTCGTGTTAATCAAGGCTCTCAGTTGGTGAATGAAGCAGGACAAACAATGAATGAATTGGTGGCCGCAGTTAATCAAGTCACTGAACTAATGGGAAATATTGCTTCTGCATCGAATGAACAAAGCCGCGGCATTGAGCAGGTTGCTACTGCGGTGAGTCAGATGGATCTCGTCACACAACAAAATGCTGCCTTAGTTGAGCAGTCAACAAGTGCGACAGCTGCATTAGAAGATCAAGCCAATAATTTAGTCGATACGGTCGCCTTTTTTGACATATCGGAATCGAAAAGTGTTCGTGTTAATTAATGATTATTGCTGGAGTTAGCCATTAAGCAGTCGGCTATCGGCTGCTTTTGGGTTTCTATCAAATAGGACAAGGTACGATGCTTTTTTCACCACAAGTAGAACCATTGACCGATGAAGAATTTGGTCGGGTTTGTCGGTTTATCCACAAAAAGTCGGGCATCGTTCTTACCATGAATAAGAAAAACATGGTGTACAACAGGCTGCTCAAACGGTTACGTGACTGTAAGGTTAATAATTTTGCTGAGTATTTACGCCTACTTGAACGTGAACCTTTACATCCGGAGTGGCAAGCTTTTGTCAATGCACTAACAACTAATTTGACTGCATTTTTTCGGGAGCCGCACCATTTTGTGACGTTGAGTGAGTTTGTTCGTGCTCGTAAAAATAGCAATATCAACATCTGGTGCGCTGCTTCTTCGACCGGTGAAGAGCCTTACTCTATTGCGATGACATTAAGTGATGTGCTTGGCGCACAAGCGATGAATGCAAAAATCATTGCAAGCGACATTGATACCGAAGTACTTGATAAAGCGAAGAAAGGTATTTATCGCATTGAAGAGCTAAAAAATCTAACCGCAATTCAGCGCCAGCGCTACTTTATGAAAGGAGTGGGTGATTTTGAAGGCTATGCTCGTGTAAAACAATCACTTAGAGATATGATCGAATTTAGATTTTTAAACCTAACGGATGGTGACTGGCAGCTTCAACATCGTTTCGATGCTATTTTTTGTCGTAATGTCATGATCTATTTTGATAAAGACATGCAAATCAAACTATTAGAGCGGTTTGCTCCATTGCTTAAACCTGATGGTTTACTGTTTATTGGCCACTCAGAAAATTTATCACAATTATCACAACATTTTGTAATTAAAGGACAGACTGTCTATAGCCTACAACCGACGAGGAAGGGGTGATGGTGATGGAAAAAATTAAAGTGCTTTGTGTTGATGATTCAGCGCTGATGCGCCAAATCATGCGTGAAATTATTAATAGTCATAACGATATGATGGTTGTTGACACAGCACCTGATCCTTATGTCGCGCGCGATTTAATCAAGCAACATGAACCAGATGTGATCACATTGGATGTGGAAATGCCACGTATGGATGGCATTGATTTTTTAGAAAAATTAATGCGGTTACATCCTTTACCTGTTGTGATGGTTTCTACGCTTACTTCTAAAGGATCTGAAGTCACTTTAAAAGCATTAGAGCTAGGTGCGGTTGATTTTGTGACTAAGCCACAAATTGGTATTCGCGAAACAATGATGAGTTACCGTGATGTGATTGGTGAAAAGATCCGTGCCGCAGCGATGTCGAAGATCACTCGTCGTAGTCGTTTTGTACGTAATGATAAAACGGCTAATGAGCCAGCGAAGTTGGCGAAGCCACTTTCATCTTATGTTTGTCATAGCCGAGTGATTGCTGTTGGTGCTTCAACTGGAGGAACGGAAGCGATACGTCAATTATTAGAAATGCTACCGTCCGAATGCCCACCGATTGTGATCACCCAACATATGCCAGCAGGCTTCACTCGTTCTTTTGCTGAGCGGCTCAATAAGCTGTGTGCTCTCACCGTGAAAGAAGCGGAGCACAATGAGCCTTTACAAAAAGGTTTTGCTTATATAGCTCCCGGTGATTCACATATGTTGGTTATTGATAACGGACATGGTTACCAAATTCGCTTGCAGCAAACAGAGCCTGTAAACCGTCATCGCCCTTCAGTAGATGTCTTGTTTGACTCTGTTGCCAAATGTGTAGGGCGCAAATGTGTAGGTATTTTATTGACGGGTATGGGAATGGATGGCGCAAAAGGCATGCTTAATCTGCGCCAACAGGGTGCGGTGACTTATGCACAAAACGAAAGTAGCTGTGTGGTATTTGGTATGCCACGAGCCGCGATCGAATTGAATGCGGTAGATGAAGTGCAAGATATTGCCAAAATTGCCCCAAGTGTTTTGGCTCGACTTTCAACTGTATCTGCATAGCGGCTACAGAATTTATTATTGTCTTTTTGAAGGAGTGGTTATGGCCGCTAAAGATCTGAGTTTTTTAGTTGTGGATGATTTTTCTACTATGCGACGTATTGTTCGTAATTTATTAAAAGAATTAGGCTTTAACAAAATAGAAGAAGCAGAAGATGGGGTCGATGCATTAGAAAAAATTCGTGCTGGTCACATTGATTTTGTGGTTGCCGATTGGAATATGCCAAATATGGATGGATTAGAATTATTAAAAACTATTCGTGGTGATGAAGCGCTAAAACACATTCCAGTTTTGATGGTAACGGCTGAAGCAAAAAAAGAAAACATTATTGCTGCCGCGCAAGCAGGGGCAAGTGGCTATGTGGTGAAACCATTTACAGCGGCGATATTAGAAGAAAAATTAAATAAAGTTTTTGAAAAGATGGGGCTGCAATAAACGCACCTGCCTAGGAGAGTGTGATGACTGAACAAATATTAACGGCGAACAATTCGGGTAATGAAGACCTTAAGCAAGTCATTACTCGAATTGGTACCTTGATGAGAACGCTACGCGAAAGTATGCGTGAACTGGGCCTTGAAAAAAGTGTTCAACAGGCTGTGGCGAGCATCCCTGATGGTAAAGATCGCTTACGTTATATCGCGCAAATGACAGCTCAGGCGGCAGAAAAAACCTTAAATGGTATTGATGTTATGAAGCCACTTCAGGTAAAAATGCATGCGGATGCAACGGCATTGCAGCTACAATGGAAAAACGTCGATAGCGAGAAAATTACACCTGAATTACATCAATCTACGCAAGCTTTTCTTAGTCAAGTTATTGATGATAGCAATACTACTAAGGCGGAATTGCTAGAAATCATGATGGCTCAAGACTTTCAGGATCTCACTGGCCAAGTGATTAAGAAAATGATGGAAGTGGTTGAAGAAGCTGAAAAACAGTTATTGGCTTTGTTAATGGAAAATACGCCGCCAGAAATGCGGGTGAAACAACAAAATGACAGTTTGCTGAATGGACCCCAAATCAACAAAGAAGGCGTGAATGTTATGGCTTCACAATCTCAAGTTGATGATTTATTGGATGAATTAGGCTTTTAAGTAGCATATCCCCTTGCATAGGTGCTGCGAGGGGACGCACTTCATTAAAATTAACATAAAAAAGTACAACCTTATCGTTATCAGTAAATAATCGTTAACGTATATGATGGGTTATGGATCTTCACCTCTCTTAAAAACCATCTATAAGTAGGTCAATGGCTTTTTTTATGTCATCTCTTTGATCTGTAAAATCTGCAACCATTTTACCAAGTAACGAATGAGGTACTGACGCCATCTGATGTGTCATTAATACATAGGGTCGGCCCTCGACTAACAGCGTTGGGTTCAGTCGTACAGGTAATGCGTGACGGACTAAATTTCTATCAAACAACGGAATGACTAGCCGAGTATTAAGCTTATCAATGAGGTCGCTTTGTATATCAAGTAAATACGGGGAATGGCTATTTTCACGGTTTTGATAGAGATAAAATTGCATTAAAACTTCTTGTATTTGTCCGACAGTAATCCGTATTCATCATTGATACGATTGAGTTCATCAAAACCCGCCGTGTTTGCTTGTTTCCACTCCAGTGCTTTTACTTTTTTCAACTCCATAATCAATGCATTAGTTAAAATGGCTGAAAAGTTTAAGTTAGCGTTTCTTGCTTGCTGATACAGTTCAGGAGCAACGGTGACGCTTACCGTTTTTTTCGTTCTATTTGCAACCGTACTCATAATCGCCTCAGATTACATGTGTATTTACCCGTGTAACATAGCATGGCCTGTTGCTTACGTTAGACTTTAACCTTCAATTTTGCTGTTTTTCAGCTCTTTTTCATTACTGTTTTTCGATTTGCGTAGCCACTCGCAATACTGATGTTGTTTTGCTCAATTGGCAAATAACCCTTGCGAACCTTATCTATTTTCCAGCATTGATTTTTTTACACTCTGTCATGCTATAGACCAAAATTGTCATCTGCTGACGAACAAGGAAACGGCGTGTCTGATGAAAGTGATGTAGAAAAAACAGAAGAGCCCACGCCCCATAAAAAACAAAAAGCAAAAGATGACGGGCAGATTGTTCGCTCCAAAGAGCTGAGTTCGTTGATGATGATGTTAGCGGGTATTAGCTTGCTATGGCTGAGTGGGGGGCATCTTGCTGATGAGTTACGGCAAATTTTCCGCCAAGGTTTTATTTTTGATGGCCACTATATTCAAAATACTGGATTGATGTTGAGTTACTTAGGACGAGTAGTGAGTGAAGCATTATTTGCTTTATTCCCTGTGATTGGTGGGTTAGCGCTGGTTGGGATCTCTGCATCATCATTGGTAGGGGGATTAGCCTTTAATAGCAAATCCATTAAGTTTGATTTGAAAAAACTTAATCCAATTTCAGGATTAAAACGCATTTTTTCAATGAATGCGCTTTCAGAGCTATTTAAGGCAATACTGAAGTCGTTATTTGTTGGGCTAGGTGCTGCCATTTTCTTATGGCAAAACTGGCCATCATTGTTACACCTAGTTACTGAATCACCGGTGACAGCCCTAGGCAATGCGATGCATAAAGTGATTTTTGCAGGTTACTTGATTGTATTTTTACTGATCCCAATGGTGGCTTTTGATGTTTTTTATCAATTTCGCTCGCATCTGAAGAAGTTGCGCATGAGCCGCCAAGAAATTAAAGATGAGTTCAAACAGCAAGAAGGTGACCCACAGATAAAAGCGAAAATTCGTCAGCAGCAGCGCGCCATTGCGCGTAACCGAATGATGGCAGATGTCCCACAAGCAGATGTTATTGTCACTAACCCAACCCATTATGCTGTTGCATTAAAGTATGACGATAAAAATATGGGGGCACCTAAAGTGTTAGCAAAAGGGGCTGGGGTATTAGCACAGCGTATTAAGGAAATTGGCCAAGAGCATCGGATTTTGCAGCTTGAAGCACCACCACTTGCACGTGCTTTGTATCGTCATGCAGAGATAGGGCAAAGCATTCCTGTTGCACTCTATGCAGCAGTAGCAGAAGTTTTAGCATGGGTTTACCAATTGCGTCGTTGGCGACGTGAAGGTGGATTAAAACCAAGAAGACCGAAAAATTTACCAGTACCACCGGCGCTGGACTTTGTTGGAGAAAACAATCGCGATGGCTAATTTGGCTGCATTATTAAAATTGCCGAAAACTTTACAGGGCACGCAATGGCAAATTTTGGCTGGGCCAGTTCTTATCTTATTGATCTTATCAATGATGGTCTTGCCATTACCGGCTTTTATTTTAGACCTATTATTTACTTTTAATATTGCGTTATCCATCATGGTGCTATTAGTCGCCATGTTTACTAAACGTACCCTCGATTTTGCCGCTTTTCCAACGATCCTGCTATTTGCGACATTATTACGCTTATCACTGAATATCGCTTCAACGCGGATCATTTTGCTTGATGGTCATACAGGCCCAGATGCAGCGGGTCGGGTTGTTGAAGCCTTTGGGCACTTCTTGGTTGGTGGTAATTTTGCTATTGGTATTGTGGTTTTTATTATCTTAGTTTTGATTAATTTCATGGTTATCACTAAGGGAGCGGGGCGTATTGCTGAGGTGGGCGCTCGCTTTGTGCTAGATGGAATGCCCGGTAAGCAAATGGCGATTGATGCTGATTTGAATGCTGGGATCATTAATGATGAAGAAGCTAAAAAACGCCGAGCTGAGGTAACCCAAGAGGCTGATTTTTACGGCTCAATGGACGGTGCGAGTAAATTTGTCCGTGGTGATGCTATCGCGGGGATCATGATTATGGTGATCAACGTGGTAGGTGGTTTGATTATTGGTGTTGGTCAGCATCATATGACACTCGGTGATGCAACGAGTGCTTATACCTTGCTGACTATTGGTGATGGGCTTGTGGCACAGATCCCCGCGTTAATCATTTCAACCGCAGCAGGGGTTATTGTTACTCGGGTTGCAACGGATGAAGACGTGGGTGAGCAGATGGTTACCCAACTGTTTAATAACCCACGAGTGATGTGGCTAAGTGCAGGGGTTTTAGGACTGATTGGCCTGATACCGGGCATGCCTAACTTTGTTTTCTTACTTTTTACCGCTGCATTAGCCGGTTTAGGTTGGTATTTGGTCAAAAAGGCCAAACAACCAGAACAGAAATCAGAAGATGGCCAACTAAAACAAGTTCAAGAAGCCAATAAAGTGATGGAGGCAACTTGGGACGATGTGCAGTTGGAAGATTTACTGGCTATGGAAGTAGGCTATCGTTTGATCCCACTGGTTGATAACGATCAACAAGGCGAGCTATTAGGGCGTTTACGTGGGCTGCGGAAAAAATTTGCTCAAGAAGTAGGGTATCTGCCACCCGTTGTCCATATTTGCGATAATTTAGAGTTATCGCCATGCGAATATCGGATACTTATAAAAGGTGCTGAAGTTGGGCGTGGTGAAGCTCAGCCGGGAAGAAGTCTTGCAATTGATCCTGGTAATGCCGCTGGAACATTGCAAGGTGATGCCACAAAAGAACCTGCATTTGGCCTACCAGCGGTTTGGATTGATGATGATTTACGTGAGCAAGCACAAATTCAAGGTTATACCGTGGTTTCAGCGAGTACCGCAGTCGCAACGCATTTCAATCAAATCTTGCTGCAAAATTCAAGTACGTTATTTGGTCGCCAAGAAGCACAACAGCTGTATGAGCGAGTGAAAAAAGAAATGCCTAAATTAGCTGATGATTTGATACCAGATACGATTTCATTAACCATTTTACATCGCGTATTACAGAATTTGCTCATGGAAGATGTGGTGATCCGCGATATGCGTACCATTATTGAAACACTCGCTGAAATGGCAGGAGAAAACGGTGAACAAAAAGATACCGATTATCTGACATCTCAAGTACGTATTGCTTTGGGCAGAGCAATTACACAACAGTGGTTTGGTAATGCAGATGAAATTCAAGTGATTGGACTTGATGCAAATTTGGAACAAATTTTATTACAAGCCGCTAAAAATGGTGGAGGGTTAGAACCTAATCTTGCTCAATTTATACAAACTCAAGCTGAAGATGCCATTCGACATCAAGAAGCAATGGGGGCACCAACCGTGTTATTAGTTAACCATGGTCTACGTTTGATCTTATCTCGCTTTTTGCGCAGAAGCTTACCTCAATTGGTCGTCATGTCGAATCTTGAACTGAATGATCGCCGTAAAATTCGTATGACATCAATGATTAGTGGTAGCTAATCGACCCAATTAACTTGAGAGTGATTGAGATTTAGAGCCCTTGATGAACTAATGTATATTGTGTTTATTCATTGTCCATGAGGTGGAGCAAAATGAGCATAAAACTTGAACTTCAGGTATGCTCAACCATGCTAAGACTAATTCCAGATACTGATTTTAATATTAAATTAAAAGTATTATCGAAGAATATAGAACACACTGTGTCATTTATTGAAAGAGAAACAAGTCTTTTTCAAATAGATCATTTTGCTGTCCCTGATAGTTATCGATTGCTGAAGTTAAATAATAAACATCAGTATCGCATGGTGACTACCGGGGATAATCCTGAAACAGTTAATCTAGTTGAATTGAAGTTTAGGAAGGATATTGTATTTAATCATGAGTGCTGTACTCAAATTAAAGTATGGCGTTCATTTGCCGAAAAGCATCGAGTAGCAGTGTCGAACTTGCCTCGAATGTTTTTCAAATGTCTTATTGAACAATACCATATTGTTATAACTGACGAAGAGCAAACATCAACCCCCTGCATTATTTATCTGTATAGGGTAAGCGATACGCAAAACAGCCCGCACTATAAAAGGTGAGTTTTGGGAGAAACTTGATTAAATCGAGATCTTTTTACCTAACACAGGGCGTTTTTGCTCTAACCCGTCAGCACCATATGTCGATTGATTATTATGTTTTTTGGCGAAAGCGAGGCGTTGGCTATTGAGTTCAATGTGTAATTGCAACATTTGATGGTTGCGATAATTGAGTTCTTTTAACTCTGTTGTTAGCGCTTTGATCGCTCCCCAAAGACTTTGTAGAGCAGGGAAGTCTTCGTAAGGTGCTGAAATGTTGCTCTCTTGCTCTAAACGTAGGCGGTTTGTTTCCCCGTGGCTAATCGCGGCAACCAAATAGCGCTTTTGTTCCGTGGTTTCTTGGAAAGGAGACGGTGGAACACGGTGATAGCCTAACAGCAACTCCTCATTTTTCATCACTATCTGTAGTGATTGCAAATGTGCTAGTTGCTGCTCTAGCAGTATGAGTAATTCATCGTTCATATTGGTTATCTTGCTTCATTTTTCATTGAAAGCATGGATTCATGTGCATCACGTAAAATCCCATCTGCCACTTTTCCCGCGTCCATTTTCAATGTGCCATCTTTAATAGCTTGTTTAATTTTTTCAACTTTTTCACTATTAATATCGCTTGCTTGCGGTTGTAACAGCTTCTTTTGCAATTCACTGGGTGAAAAAACGCTTTCTTTCACAGATTCAGTGGTTGAAACTTTTTTATCGCGAAGAGTTGTTGTCGCATCCTGTGGATCACGAGTGGTGACTTGAGTTAATGCTGAAATTGCAGGTGTTTGCTCGATAGCCATAATATTTTTCCTATTCCGATATCTTTCTGATTCATTTTATCGGCAATTATGTTGAATACTTTAAATGCGATGATAACCTTTCGGATAATTCTATACTCTAAACAATTCAAGATTTAGGGGACGACTTGCTAAGCGTAGCGACCATACTTTAATGAAAAGCCCTGTACCTTGCAGTATAAAAGTAGATAATTACCTGTATTTTGAGTGCATATTATCGATATAACGATATTGCGACAATCAAAAATCGCTATTTGAGTGCTATCTGAACGCTGCCATTTTCTAATGCTTCTCCATTCACAATTTGCCCATTCACTAGGCGAACGCGTGTGTTTTGTCCCGTGACTGCATTATTAATCGCTCGACCTTCATACTTCACCGAAAAGTTATTGCCATTGGCAAACACATACACAGTCTGTCCCGCTTTTATTGCCCATGGCCGGCGGATCATGGACTGAGTAACTATTTGGCCTGCATTAATATCACGCAACGCAATACTGCCACGAATAGCGAGTTTGTCCGTTGATACCCCTGCTGGCAGCTTATCTAACAGCCCTTTTTTAGTGCCAATATCTACAAATTCAATTTTTTCACCGCGGGTAATATTACGTGTTACGACATAATATTGACCCGTCACATTAACGATTAATTGAAGATACTGTTTTTTCTTTCCACATTGGACAGGTAATGAAACATTTCCCATATTACGTCCACCAATCGGCGGCATGATCTGCGGGTTTTCACAACTCGGCCAGCGTTCTATTGGCGTTTTAATTTCAATAGAAACTTGGTTTGGTTTGCTATGTATTTTGCGAAAATAATGATTAATATCTTGTGGTAAAGAGGCTTGGGCTGCGGTTGCCATTAAAGTTAACCCACAAAATGCAGTTGTATAAAAATACCCCATCAAGTCGCCTCTTATATTGTCATATTTCAAGTTGTAGCTAAGGCATATTGACTACGTGTATTTACGTCAGTCTCTTGTTTTCTCAAGCGTTAGCAATTCATTCATTTGTTGCCCTGTACTTCGCAAATTATTTTGAGCATATATTAAAACGCGTTTCCTAGATGCTCGCAGTTTACTCATTTGTACAATAATGAATGAGCTAAATAGGTCAATAATTTTGCCTTTATCTTGCCATTAGATTTTTTATCCGCCAGCTAATATAAGCGCGTCGAATTTTAAATTTCAGCGTTTTCTGTATTGCTATCTTCTCAGAGCAGCTTTTTCAACGAGTGCTGAAATACGTTTTATCATTGAGGTTGAACATGATTGATAAATTAGATGCTTTGTTTGCTTTTGGGCAACAAGCGTTATCAATACGCGGATCGCGACAAGCGGTGCTGTCCGCAAATATCGCGAATGCAGATACGCCGGGTTATCAGGCACGTGATATTGATTTTAATCGTCAACTGCAACAGGCGATGAATAACGGCGCCGTGAAAGGTAAGGGGGTTGCACTTGCGGTGACCTCAAAAGGACACATAGAAGGCCATGGGGTAAAACAACCGGCTTTGGATCTCAAATATCGTGTGCCTTATCAGACCTCAATGGATGGAAACACGGTCGATATGGATATTGAACGCAGTCAATTTGCCGATAACACCTTGAAGTATCAGGCAGACCTAACCTTTATCAATAGCCGCATCAAAAGCATGTTGGCTGTCTTACAGCAAGGGTAATGATTATGGCTTTACTGAGTATTTTAGATATTTCAGCCTCAGCGCTGACTGCACAATCACAGCGTCTTAACGTTAGCGCAAGCAATATGGCAAACGCTGAAAGCGTAGCAGGACCTGATGGTGAGCCATTTCGTGCTAAACAAGTGGTATTTCAGATGACACCCCAAGGTCGTCATCAAGTCGGTGGCGTTCGAGTGAGCCAACTGATTGAAGATCCGACACCACCACGTTTGGCATATAAACCCGGCCACCCATTAGCGGATGAAAAAGGTTATGTCCGTATGCCTAATGTCGATATGGTTGGCGAAATGATCAATACCATTTCCGCTTCACGTAGTTATCAAGCCAATTTAGAGGTGATGAACACAGCGAAATCGTTGTTGCAAAAAACCTTAACTATAGGCCAGTAACGGGAGGCTAAATGGGCATTGCAGCGACAATGTATGATTCTTTGGACAATACCACAGCAGGCCCTGAGCCGTTGCAAAGTAATATTCCAAAGAAAAGTCAAACAGATGACATGCGTGACACATTTTTGAAAATGATCGTCACACAAATGCAAAACCAAGATCCAACTAAACCAATGGAAAACACCGATTTGACCAGCCAGTTAGCACAAATCGCGACGTTGGAAAGCATGAACAAGTTGGGTGATAGCGTCAATGGCATTTCTCAGCAAATTGGTTCAGGGCAATCATTACAAGCGACTCAATTAGTTGGAAAAGGCGTATTGATCCCACGTAATGAAATTGTGCTTGCACCATTAAAATCATCCAATAATGACAGCAGTTCATCTGTTTCTAAACCTACCAATCCACTGCCAGAAGATGAAACGACCCGTTCCTTATCTGAAAGTAGTCATGATGGTGAAACAGCTATATCTGAAGGGGATTTTATCTCTTCGCCTTTCGGCTTTTTTCTTCCCAAAATGGCCAACAGCGTTGAAATCACTATCCGTGATAAAAATCGAACTGTGGTGCGAACCATTACCTATGACACTGATGTCAAACCCGATATTTATGATATGTCGTGGGACGGAAAAGATAACAATGGCAATGTGGTTGCCGATACAAAAGGTAAATATTTTTTCGATGTCAAGGCTATCAGTAACGGCGCTGAAATCGAAGTGACCAAACTAGGCTACACCCGTGTTAATGGTGTCACGCCGGGGAGTGATGCACCTTTATTGGATGTTGGTATTGGGCAAAGTGTTCCACTTAGTAGCATTTTTAAAGTCTACCCATCCGCTTAATTTTAATTTCCCAACCGTCATGGAGAAAATATGTCATTTTCACAAGCAGTCAGTGGCTTAAATGCTGCCTCAGCAGGGCTTGATTCGATTGGTAACAATATTGCCAACTCCGCAACTAATGGATTTAAAGGTGCAACGACCTCATTTGCCGATATGTTTGCTGGTTCAGGTGTGGGGCTAGGGGTGAATGTTGCTGCGGTAACACAAAACTTTAAAGATGGTTCAATTACACGTACGGATAGACCAACGGACGTTGCTATTTCAGGTAATGGTTTTTTCCGTGTACAAGATGCGAATGGCGACATTTATTACAGTCGCGATGGCCAATTTATTCGTGATAAAAGCGGTAACTTAGTTAACAACCAAGGCATGATTGTAACGGGATACCCAGCGAGTGTTGATAATAAAGGCAATGTGGCTATTCAATCAGGGGGGGTACCTGAGGCACTTAATATTCCAACCGATATGATGGATGCTAAAGCGTCGGATATGGCTAAACTGACGATTAACCTGAATTCGGAAGACAATCCTAAAACATTTGACCCAGATAACCCAGATATACCGGGGAGCTATAACTTTAGCACTACGATGACTGCCTTTGATAGCCAAGGCAATACGCACGAAATTTCTGTTTATTTTGTCAAAACCGATGACAATAAATGGACAGCTTATGCGAAAGATGCCAATGACAAAAAAGCGGTAAAATTAGGAGATATGACATTTGATGGTAATGGTCGTTTATCTACACCAGCAGATGCAAAATTTCCTTTCGACTATAAAGGCCTTAACGGTGCGAATAATGGCACTTTACAAGTTGACCTAAATAATACTCGCCAACAAAAAGTCAGTGAATCATCAGTGAGTGCTATTGATGTAAATGGCTATCCAGCCGGTGAATATACAAACTTCAAAATCGAAGACAATGGTCTGATTGTGGCTAACTACTCTAACCAACAAAAACGTGTAGTTGGGCAGGTGGCATTGTCTGCTTTTGCGAATCCAAATGGTTTAGTGTCTCAAGGTGGCAACGTTTGGGCATCGTCGAATGCGTCAGGTAATCCTATTAATGGCGTACCGGGGGTTGGTCAGTTTGGCAATTTGACCAGTGGTGCACTTGAATCATCTAACGTTGATATGAGCCAAGAGCTGATCAATATGATTGTGATGCAACGTAACTATCAGTCGAATGCACAGACGATCAAAACGCAAGATCAGATGCTGCAAACGATGGTTAACTTACGTTAAGTATAGAGGGTGGCCATGGATCACGTTATTTATACCGCAATGGGGGGCGCACGACATGCGCTTGAAAATCAAGCGATTGTTTCAAATAACATCGCCAATATTTCTACGGTAGGTTTTAAAGCTCAGCTAGCAGCGATGCGCGCTGTCCCCATAAATGGAGATAGCGAGCAAACGCGTACATTAGTCGTTGCTTCGACTCCAGGTGCTGATATGAGCCAAGGGCCACTTAATTACACTGGTCGGCCAATGGATGTGTCGCTTAATGATAAACATTTCTTAGCGGTTGAATTGGCGGATGGAAGCGAAGCCTACACGCGCAACGGTAGTATTCAGATTTCATCTGAAGGTGAGTTGATGATCGGTGAACGGCGTCTGCAAGGCGATGGTGGCCCAATTAATGTACCGCCAAATGCGGAATTAACCATTGGTCAAGACGGTACGGTAACGGCGTTATTAGCCACTGATCCACCGACGATGTTAGGCCAAATTGGTCGCTTGAAAGTGGTTGAAGCTCAGCCCCAAGATTTATTACGTGGCGAAGATGGATTATTTCATCTATCGCCACAAGCACAAGCGGCTAATGGTAATGGGCTCCCTCAAAGCGAAAATTCAATTATCACTTCAGGGGTAATTGAAGGCAGTAATGTCAATGCCGCTGAGGCGATGGTGGCGATGATTGCCAATGCTAGACATTTTGAAATGCAGATGAAAGTTGTGCGTAGTGCAGATGAAAATGCGCAAAAAGCGAATCAACTGCTTACCATTAGTTAACTTATTAGTAAGGAATTATCCATGATCCGTTCTCTATGGATTGCTAAAACAGGGCTTGATACTCAACAAACGAACCTTGATGTTATTTCAAACAACTTGGCAAACGTGAGTACTAATGGTTTCAAGCGTCAGCGTGCGGTATTTGAAGATTTACTGTATCAAAACATTCGTCAACCGGGGGCGATGAGCTCGGAACAAACCTCGTTACCGTCGGGGTTGCAGTTAGGTACAGGTTCTCGCCCTGTTGCCACAATGCGCATTCATAGCCAAGGTGCTTTAAACAAAACAGGTAATTCAACCGATATCGCGATTAAGGGGCAGGGTTTCTTACACGTCCAAATGCCTGATGGGACGGATGCCTATACACGTGATGGTGCTTTGCAACCTAACCAAGATGGTCAATTAGTCACTTCAAGCGGTTATCAAATCGTGCCTGCTATCACTCTCCCTGATAATGCAGAGAGTTTAACCATTGCTCGCGATGGTACCGTTTCTATCAAGGTATTTGGTGACAGCCAGCCACAACAAATTGGACAAATTACGTTATCGACCTTTATCAATGATGCGGGTTTGCAAAGTATGGGGGAGAACCTATACATGGAAACGGCGAGTTCTGGTGCACCAAATGAAAGTGCGCCGGGAACGAACGGTGCAGGCTTGCTATATCAAAATATGCTTGAAACTTCGAATGTCAATGTTGCCGAAGAATTAGTCAATATGATCCAAACGCAGCGTGCTTATGAAATTAACAGTAAAGCAGTTTCTGCATCAGATCAGATGTTGCAACGTTTAACGCAGCTTTAATTTCATAAATTACATCAAGTGGTTATGCCAACAGCCACTTGATGAGCGCCTATTAGGTAAAACAGAAACAGCAGCAAAAGAGCATCATAATGACGAAAAGCGGTATTGCCCTTAATAATAGAAAAGTCCCATCATTTTCACCGAATAAGGCTATCGTGATTGCGATGGTATTCGTCATCAGCGGCTGCGCCCACATTAAGCCTGGCCCGCTGGTGGATACTCAAACAACAGCATTACCGACAGCCCCCACTGCACCTGCACCCAATGGAGCAATTTTTCAAAGCACACAACCTGCTTATTACGGCTATCAACCTTTATTTGAAGATAGGCGCCCACGTAATGTTGGCGATATCTTAACGATTAATCTCCAAGAAAATGTTAGCGCCAGCAAAAACTCATCAGCGAATGCCAATCGTAGTGGTAAAACGGGATTCTTAGCCGCAATTTTACCGGGCTTTATGCAAGGTTGGCTTGGCGGAAGCAATACCGAATTGGATGTGAAGGGGAATAGCGATTTCACAGGTAAGGGAGGCGCAAATGCTAACAACACCTTTAAAGGCACGATCACCGTCACGGTCGATCAATTGCTAGCGAATGGTAACTTGCATGTGGTCGGTGAAAAACGGATTGCTATTAATCAGGGAACGGAGTCGATTCGTTTTTCTGGGGTGGTTAACCCACGCACCATAGGTGCTGATAATAATGTGAGTTCAACCCAAGTCGCAGATGCTCGTATTGAATACGTCGGTGATGGTTATATTAATGAATCACAAACCATGGGTTGGTTACAACGCTTTTTCTTAAATGTTTCCCCTTATTAAGATGGAAATTGAGCTGTATATCGGTAGAGATAATCGAATGAATAAATTAGTGACCCTTTTGCTCATCTTGTTCTGTTTCACGGCGGTCTCTGCACACAGTGAACGGATCAAAGATCTTACTACGGTACAAGGTGTGCGTGACAATGCGTTGATTGGATATGGATTGGTGGTAGGGCTAGATGGTACAGGTGACCAAACTATGCAAACGCCTTTTACCACACAAAGTTTAAGCAACATGTTATCTCAAATGGGGATCACGGTTCCTCCTGGCACCAATATGCAGCTGAAAAATGTGGCGGCAGTGATGGTGACCGCTAAATTACCGCCTTTTGCTCGTTCAGGACAATCCGTTGATGTCGTCGTTTCCTCGATGGGCAATGCGAAAAGTTTACGCGGTGGCACATTATTGATGACGCCATTAAAAGGCGTCGATGGGCAAATTTACGCGATGGCACAAGGCAACATCTTAGTAGGAGGCGCGGGGGCGAGTGCGGGTGGCAGTAGCATCAAGGTCAACCAATTAAATGGTGGGCGTATTTCAGGTGGTGCGACTATTGAACGTGAATTGCCAACGAGTTTTGGGCAAAGTGGTGTGATCAACCTGCAATTGAACGATGATAGCTTTACATTAGCACAAGATATTAGTGATGCAATTAATCGCTTACGCGGTGCAGGGACTGCAACAGCGCTAGATTCACGTACAGTACAGTTAAATGTACCAATGAATAATGCGGATCAAGTGCGTTTCTTGGCTCAGGTTCAAGAGCTGAATGTGCGAACACCATTAGCGGAAGCGAAAGTGATCGTAAATTCACGTACTGGCTCAGTAGTGATAAACCGTAGTGTAACGTTAGAAAGTTGTGCGGTTGCGCATGGTAGCTTATCTGTAACAGTTGAAAGACAAACACAAGTCAGCCAGCCAGACACACCATTTGCCGGTGGGCAAACGGTTGTAACACGTAATACTAATATAGGCGTTCGTGAGCAAGGTGGGGCGCTGCAAAAGGTCAATGCAAGTATACAGCTTAACCAAGTGATACAGGCACTTAATACACTGGGTGCAACACCGACAGACTTGATGTCCATTTTACAAGCAATGGAAAGTGCGGGTTGTTTACATGCTAAGTTGGAGATCATCTAATGAATGATATGCAACTGATGCAGGGGGCCGCATTTGATTTGCAATCGCTGAATGGGCTAAAGCGAGAACTGACTGATTCACCTGAAAAAGGTTTGCGACAAGTCACTCAACAGCTAGAAGCAACCTTTGTCCAGATGATGCTAAAAAGTATGCGTGATGCGTTACCGCAAGATGGCTTATTTTCTAGCGATCAAACACGTATGTTAACCAGTATGTATGATCAACAAATCGCTCAGGATTTATCGCAAAAAGGGTTAGGTTTTGGCGAAATGATGTATAACCAGCTAAAAATGCAAGGTAATACCTCACCACTAGAGCAACCGATGAAACCATTTAGTATGGAAGATCGCTTAATCGACAGCCTATCTAACCAAGCGATGGCACAAATTGTGCGCCGTTTTGCGCCATTAGGTGATGCTTTATCATCACCGATGCAAAAAGTGAAATCTCTCTCTCTAAACAGTCAAAATTTCATTAGCCAACTGATCGAACCCGCAAAAGCGGCGAGCCAAAAAAGTGGTATATCGCATTTATTAGTACTTGCTCAGGCCGCTTTGGAGAGCGGGTGGGGGCGTCGTGAAATCTTAACCGCAGAAGGGAAAAGCAGTCATAATTTATTTGGCATTAAAGCCGGTAAAAATTGGCAAGGCCCTACCACCAATATCATGACGACAGAAGTGATTAATGGCAAAAGCATTAAGATGCGTGATGATTTTCGTGTTTATGGTTCTTACGAGGAAGCGATTGCTGATTACATCAATTTATTGACAGAAAATCCACGCTATCGGGACGTGAAACATGCGCAATCACCAGAGGTAGCAGCACGTCGCTTACATCAGGCTGGTTATGCGACAGACCCGAACTATTCTGACAAGTTGATTAGTTTGATCAATCAAATTCGCGGCCATCAAACCTCTGATACGACAGCCTCTCGGGCTATTAAAGCCTATAACGTCGATTTGAGTGATATTTTTTAAAATTTCATGGCGCTAGGACTAAATTTTTTTGTCGTTTTTCCGATAACCACTACAGATTTGAAAAATTTCCGGTTGATATTGCGAAGGTTTCATCAATAACCATGGCGGTAAGCACCAGAGAAAGGAACAGCTTATGCTAAACAATGTAATGAACAACGCGCTTAGCGGGGTGAATGCTGCACAAGGCGGGTTAAGTGTTATATCAAATAACTTAGCTAACGCAGGTGTGGGCTATTATCACCGCCAAAGTGCCGTTTTCGGGGAGAATCCCGGTACAATGACTCCTAATGGCTATTTTGGTAATGGCACTTATTTCAGCCATGTGCGCCGTGAATTTGATGAATTTATCAACCAACAGTATGGTCAATCGCGCGCACGTAGCGGTGACTATGAAGCTTATGCAAAAAATAGTAGCCAAGTAGATGATTTATTAACTAATGATACGGGGGATATTTCCAATAACCTTGGTAGCTTTTTTACTGCTCTGGATGCGGCGAGCAGTGATGCCAGTGATAAAACATTGATTGATGTTTTTTTGGGTAATTCAAACTCATTAGTTAGCCAACTTAAAGAAGCGGATAGACGTCTACAAGAGATGGAGCGTGATGTTAATCGCCAAATTGAAACCAAGGTGAAAGACATCAATACCTACGCGGAAAAGATTGCAGGACTCAATCAACAAATTGCACGTATGCGCTCAGTAAGTGGCTCAGAGCCTAATGATTTATTAGATGTTCGTGATCGCCTTGTCAATGAAGTCAATTCATTGGTCGGCGTCAAAGTGATTGAGCAAAACGGTAATTACAACGTCACCTTTGCTAATGGCTTGCCATTGGTTACTGGCGAAAAAGCAAATCGACTTGAAGCAGTAGCATCTGCGCAAGACGATAGCCGTTTTAGCATTGGTTTTGTGGGGGCGAATGGACAAGTTCGTGAAATCTCTGATGATGCGATTCGTGGCGGGGAACTGAGCGGTGTTCTCCGTTCTCGCAAAGATGTGATTGATCCTGCTTATCAAAAGCTAAATCAGCTTGCGTTAGTTTTTGCCAGTAAATTTAATAAAATTCATGCCAAAGGCTTTGACGCCAACGGCAATACAGGCAAAGACTTTTTTGAAATCGGTAAAGGTGGTGTGGTGAGCAACACTTTTAACCAAGGTAAGGCTGATTTTGATTTAAGTTATAGCGATGTTTCTAAGGTGACGGGCAATAACTATGAAATGCGTTTTGATGGTACCGATTGGAATGTCACACGGTTACCTGAAGGCGTAAAAATTGCTGTCGATACCTCAACAGCCGACACCTTAAAATTTGATGGCATTGAAATAAAAATAAGTAATAACAATGCGCAAGCCGGTGATGCATTTCTAGTAAAACCTGTTGATGGTGTGATCAATGGAATGCAAACGCTGATCAGCAATGCAGCTGACTTTGCGGCAGCCGGAGCTAAAGGTAGTGGGCCTGGGGACAATGAAAACATTAAACAATTAGTCAAATTGCAAGATCAAAAATTGGTTGGCGGTAATTCAACTTTCTCTGATTATTATGCATCGATAGTCAATGAAGTAGGGAGCCAAACTAAGCAGGCGCAAATTGATTCTGAAGTACAAAATAAAATGACTGAAAGTTTTTATGCGCAAGAGCAGGCAGTTTCAGGCGTTAATATGAATGAAGAAAGCATTCAAATGCAGAAGATCCAGCAATTCTTCAATGCGAATGCACAAGTATTAAAAACGGTCGATGACTTATTCAATGCCCTGATGAGAGCATTTTAATTTTCAGTAATTAAAAAGGATCCTGTTATGCGTTTAAGTACAAATATGATTTATCACCAGCGCCTGCAAGATATGAATAATGCTCAGTCACGCTGGATGGAGGCAGGTAGCCAATTAGCGTCGGGTAAACGAGTCAGTAAACCCTCAGATGACCCGCAAGCGTCTTCACAAGCAGTACGGATCAACCAATCAGAAAACCGTAATCAACAATATGTGTCGAGTCGTGGTTTTGCCAAAACGGGTATGTTGTTGCAGATGAGTGTTCTGACACAAATGAATGATGTGACGACTCAAATAGATACCACGATTATTCAGGCCTCAAATCAAGGCCCTTTAAGTGATAGTGATAGAGAATCGCTAGCCGATCAGATTTCAGGCTTAAAAGATCAATTGGTTGCACTGGGCAATACGACTGATGGTAATGGTCGTTATATTTTTGCGGGTTTTAAATCGGATCAGCCACCTTTTGAAGTCGACGCAAGTGGTGAGGTGATTTATAACGGTGGTGATAAAGCGATTATACAAAATGTGTCTAGCGATCGTGAAATGACGACCTATTATACGGGCAATCAAGTGTTTGCAACCGACGGTAGTAATCATGTTGAGGTATTTAAAGCACTCAATAAAGCAATTACAGCTTTAAAATTACCACAAGATACCGCAACAGAAGCCGAGCTAGCGGCTGCACAAAAAGATTTAGGTGAGGCAAATACGGCGGTTAAATCAGCGTTAGACCAAATTTCTAATATTGAGTCTAAGCAAGGTTTACAATTACAAGAAATTGATAAATTAGACTTTCTTGCAGATTCACGCAGTATCCAAAATAGCAAACGAGTCAGTGAATTGTTGGAAACAAATTGGACTGGTACGACATCAGATTATTATAAAGAGATGGCGATGTTCCAAGCTTCACAGGATATTTTTAAAGACTTAAATAGTATGTCGCTGTTTGGTGGTCGCTAAGTGATTTGCCAGCACTGATTGTTTGATAGAGGTGCTGGCTTAATTCGTTAGGGATAATCTATTTTTCTTTATTGGTTCAATAGCAGTAGATATTGTCTTTTTTGATATTCATTTTGATTCGTTATCCTTCTTAAATTACCTTCTATGTTTTCCACATTAAAAATAATAAGTTAAAACAATAGGTTAAGATACGCCTTATAAAATAAGGTATTTTTAACAATTTCGGGCTAGTTTCTTGTTATCTTAGATGTTTTCTATGATAGGCTATAGTTCACTGCCGTATAGGCAGCTTAGAAATCCTGCTTTTCACTGTAACCATGATTGGCCAGGTTCACTGCCGTATAGGCAGCTTAGAAAATGATTGGCAAGCATTAGCTTAGTTATCGTTGGTTCACTGCCGTATAGGCAGCTTAGAAAATGCTTTTCCTTCATCTGGCGGCACGCTTTACGTTCACTGCCGTATAGGCAGCTTAGAAAACCAGCTAACAACCCTATTTCGAGTTTTGAAAGTTCACTGCCGTATAGGCAGCTTAGAAAATGGAAAGACTGGACTAAGTTCAGGTTAGTTGGTTCACTGCCGTATAGGCAGCTTAGAAAGCCTAAATTAATCCCAGCATTCGAAGGTAACTGTTCACTGCCGTATAGGCAGCTTAGAAATTTTACAGCAGGAATCCCCATCTGGTCTAAGCGTTCACTGCCGTATAGGCAGCTTAGAAATATTCATGCAACTTGAAAGACTTTCAGATGACGTTCACTGCCGTATAGGCAGCTTAGAAAAGTAACACAACCTATTCTTTGTAAATAAATTAGTTCACTGCCGTATAGGCAGCTTAGAAAATAATAAAACCACTTTCATACAAAAAATCCTTGTTCACTGCCGTATAGGCAGCTTAGAAATTCCTAAGTTTCAATTAACACTAAGCGAAAAAGTTCACTGCCGTATAGGCAGCTTAGAAAATTCCGTGGCGTTGGTTTCTATCCCTATGTGTGTTCACTGCCGTATAGGCAGCTTAGAAAGAACACTGGCAGATTGACGGGGTAGGCCATTAGTTCACTGCCGTATAGGCAGCTTAGAAATATCGAAGGGATAATAAATTAAATAGGGTTATGTTCACTGCCGTATAGGCAGCTTAGAAATAACAAAGTCATGCAACACATCGCGAAGCTCTGTTCACTGCCGTATAGGCAGCTTAGAAAAAAGTAGAGCAAGGAAGCGAAGAGTGGTTGTCGTTCACTGCCGTATAGGCAGCTTAGAAAACTTGTTGCACTTAAGCCTAAATACTTCATTGGTTCACTGCCGTATAGGCAGCTTAGAAAGCTTATGTGCACAAAGCATGGTGAAGCTTATCGTTCACTGCCGTATAGGCAGCTTAGAAAAGAAATACACAGCAATTAAAATACGCACACTTGTTCACTGCCGTATAGGCAGCTTAGAAAACAAATCACGACCAGATCCGTGTCATCGGCGTGTTCACTGCCGTATAGGCAGCACATACAATCAGTCTTAATGACAAACCAAGGTAATGACTTGCGTACCTTGTTGTTGCCAATACAATATCCATCTTTCGCCTTTTATGTGCCCAGCGAGATCATTTGTTAGCTCAAGCGTCAGTGTATTATGGGTAATGTTAATGATTTGTGAGCTAAAAAAATCAATACCTTGTTTTGCATCATAACAGAGTGCCTTGTATAAACTCTCTTTGGCACTAAACGCGAGGGTGATAGCGAGAGGAAAAGGCCAGCCAATCAAGCTTTGCCTTTCTGCATTATTAAGTACGACTTGCCAAATTCGCTTTGCTTCAGACTCATCAATAATGGTTTCTATATCGATGCCGACGCTTGTTATGGCCTTATCAATCGTAGCAATCGCAATCGCACAACAACAATTATGACTAAGACTGCCTTTAATGCCTTTTGGCCACAAAGGCTCACCGTGTAAACCCATATCGATGACTTGGCCGCGACCCGTTAATGATTTAATGGCATAGGAAGCTGCGATACGTCCTGCTAGATGCTCGGCTTTTCGTTTGATGACTGCATTTGCGAGTTTGCTGTGATGCGGAAGATAGAGTAAGTCATCACGGGTGAAGGTGGTGGGGTCAAAGTACAAAAAGTGTAATGTTTGTTTACCTAAATAGCGGGTTAAATAATGAGTATCCATACTGATATGGGCCTTCAAATGAATTATCAAAGGTAACAATAAGTCGCTTGATTATTTATTGTTATTCCTTTTTTTAGCATCAGCCTAATCTTTTTTGAAAAGCCATAAAGCGCCACTCCACCATTATGATAGAAGTTGAACTAGTGACGATAAAGGCTTGATATGGTAATTCACAATCCATCCAATGCTTCTGATGGGGCGTTTGATGCCTCATGTAATACACAATCAGGGTTAGTACTTCTATCAACACGGGGCATAGCGAGGACAAGCGTATAATGTGTCATAAATTACCTCTTGTTGCTGCTCAGCCTGCGATTTGGGCCGCTGAACGCTTGTATACAGAATACCCTGCTTGGAGCGTTGCACATTATGTCGAATTGGTCGGCGAACTTAATGTCACGCAGCTAAAGCAAGCCATTATTAGTGGCATGATGCAAGCGGATACATTACGTATGCGTTTTCAAGAACAGGATGGTGAAGTGGTTCAGTGGTTTGATGAGACATTACAGTTTGATCTTCCTGAATACATAGACTTACGTCACTGCCCTGAACCTCATAATACTGCGTTGACTATCATGAATGCTGATCTTCAACAAGATTTACGTGTGAACAGTGGCAATTCATTGGTAATGCATAAAATATTACAACTGGATGATCAGCGATGGTATTGGTATCAACGCTACCATCACATTCAAGTGGATGGTTTTAGTTTCTCGGCGATTACTCAGCAAATAGCGGCAATTTATCGTGCGTTACAGCAAAAACAATCAATACCAGCATCACCATTTACCCCTTTTCAAGCGGTTGTCGATGAATATCTAAAATATCAAAATAGTGAATTTTTTCATATAGATAAAGAATTTTGGAATGATTATTATCAAAAATTGCCCATTCCTGCATCACTGTCCACCAAATCATTATTGGATAAAGACAACAATATCATACAATTACAGTATATTATTGAAAATCAATTCTTTGCTCATAAACAGGGGTGTCAGTCGATAGATTTAGCGCTTGCACTAGTGACATTATGGCTCGGAAAATTATGTGGCCGTATGAATTATTCGGCTGAATTTATGTTTATGAGGCGTATAGGATCTGTCGCACTCGCTGCAACAGGGCCTGTGGTAAATATGTTACCCTTTGCTATTCAGATTGATGAAGGGGAAACATTACCTGAATTTGCACAACGGCTCACTCAACAGCTGCAAGTGATACGCCGCCATCAACGTTACAACTCTGATTATCACTTTCGAGATAGGTGTGGGGCGGGACGAAATGAATTAATTTACGGCCCTGTATTAAATGTCAAAATGTTTGATTCTCCATTGGAGATGCCAAAACTTACCACCAAAACGCATGTGCTTGCTTCAGGCCCAGTTGATGAGCTGGAATTGGCGCTATTAGTTGATGAAACAGGACAAGTGACGATTGAGTTATTAGCTAATGGTCGCTGTTTTGAACGGAAAGAACTTGAAGAACATTTACAACGCATCTCATTGATGGTTAGGCAATTTATCCATAATCCTACATTAAGATGTGGTGATGTTGATGTCTTGCTGGAAAGCGAATATCAACAACAATTACGCATCAATCATACTCACAGAGAGTTGCCCATCACAACACTAAGTTGCCTTGTTGCTACACAGGCAGCTAAAACACCGGATGCAATTGCATTAGTCGATCAGCAATATTCGCTGACTTATGACGAAATGAGAAAACAAGTCGTTGCTCTATCTCTACAGCTAAAATCGTTAGGGGTAAAATTAGGCGATAGCGTGGCAATTGCCTTACCTCGGTCGATATTTTTAACGCTTTCTATCCATGCAATCGCTGAGATTGGGGCAGCTTGGTTGCCATTAGATATTGATTCTCCAGATAGGCAGTTGGATAAAATATTGAAAGATGCTCAACCCATACTTTTGATTACGCTGGCGGAATATCTACCCCGTTTTTCCGGTATAAAAGTTTTATGTTATAACGCGTTATTGCCATATATCCCACAATGGATTGAGCCTTGTATTCAACCTGAACACACCGCTTATATTATGTATACGTCGGGCTCAACAGGGGTGCCTAAAGGAGTAATGATTGGGCAAAAAGCGATAGTAAACCGTCTACTATGGATGCAAGAGAGTTATCCATTGGCATCAACCGATGTTGTGATCCAGAAAACACCGTGTAGTTTTGATGTCTCAGTGTGGGAATTTTGGTGGCCGTTGATTGCGGGGGCTAGATTGGTGATGTTAGAGCCGCAAGCTCATCTTGATCCGCTAGCAATGATGTCATGTTTTAAGCAGCATAGGGTCACCACAGCCCATTTTGTTCCTTCTATGTTAGCGGTTTTTATTGAGTCATATATCAGACAGCCGCACAGTTTAACGCTGAAACAGGTCTTTTGTAGTGGTGAGGCTTTACCGACTGAGCTGTGTCGTCGATGGGAACGGCTAACTCATATACCGTTATATAATCTTTATGGGCCTACCGAAGCGGCTATTGATGTTAGTTATTACAAGGCTTACGGCGATGACCTTGCTGCTGTAGAAGGAAATACTGTACCAATTGGTTACCCAATATGGAATTCAGGTATGCATATACTTGATAGCCAACAGCGACCTGTTCCTTTTGGGGTCGCGGGTGAATTATATTTAACAGGAGTGCAACTCGCACAGGGCTATCTTAAACGTCCTGATTTAACAGACAATCAATTTATTTTTAATCCACTTAATATGGGTCAACGCATGTATCGTACAGGTGACATTGCTCGTTGGCTCAGTTCAGGCGCAGTGGAATATCTCGGTAGAATTGATTCGCAGCTGAAAATAAGAGGCCAACGGGTAGAGCTTGGTGAAGTGGAGTGTGCCATGTTACAGCTTCCTGATATAGCACAAGCCGTGGCACATGCATGTATATTAGATAATACGGCGCAAATGGCAGGGGATACACGGCAGCTAGTGGGGTATGTGACTTCTATCTCAGGTCAGCAACTTGATATGGTTAGCTTAAGAGAGCAGTTAAGCGAGCATTTATCACCTTATATGCTACCGTCAATGATTGTACAACTTGATGTTTTACCACTCAGTAAAAATGGTAAATTAAACCGTAAACGCTTACCTCTTCCTGAATTGCTTTCCCCTAAAACGGGCAGAAAACCGTTAACGAAAACCGAACTAATTATTGCCAAGGCTTACCAGCAATTATTAGGTTGTCATATTGAAAGCATTGATGCGGATTTTTTTGCTTTAGGAGGGCATTCTCTTCTGGCAATTCAGCTAGCGGCACAGCTAAGTCAGCAGTTACGCCAGCAAGTCACCCCTGGCCAAATTATGGTATCACCGACAATAGGCAAACTTGCTGCACGTTTAAATCCGCAACCTACATTCAAAGATCCTTCGCTATGGGGCATGGAAACGATTTTGCCCTTGCGTGAACGAGATGGCCCTACACTGTTTTGTTTTCATCCTGCATCGGGTTTTGCATGGCAATTTAGTGGATTAGCTCGCCATCTTAGTGAGCGTTGGAGTATCACCGGTTTACAATCACCACGTCCAATGGGAGCAATGATGGCTGAAACCATTGATGATGCATGCGAGCAGCATCTCAAAACGTTATTAATCCAACAGCCACAAGGCCCTTATTATTTATTAGGATATTCTTTAGGAGGAACTTTAGCTCAAGGGGTTGCTGCTCGTTTGCGAAAGCTTGGTAAAGAGGTGTTATTCTTAGGTCTTTTGGATACTTGGCCGCCAGAAGTACTCAATTGGCGTGATAGGGCTCAGGGGGAAATAAACCCCGATATAATAGCTAAAATCGCTCAAGAACGAACCGCATTTATGTCAGTACAGACGAGTACAGAAACCAATAACCTTTTTCGAATCATTGAGCAAAATTATACCGATGCTGTCAGATTACTGACGACAGCTCATACATTACCTTATGATGGTAAGGTGACACTATTTGTGGCTCAAAAAACGCTACCTGAAGGGCTAACACCTAAAACAGCTTGGGCGCCGTGGGTACAACACGTCGATCTTTACCCTCAAGATTGCACTCATGTTGATATTATTTCCCCAAAATCATTTACGGCAATTGGCCCTGTGTTACGACAAATATTAGGTTAGCTTATTATATTACAACCGCATTAATGTAATGAAATTGTCTTGTATTTTCTTTAGTCATCAAACATTTGCTATATTTAGCTGTGTAAATAACCAAAAAGCTTTTTATATCATGGTATTAGTTAGTATTACTCTTCGGATATTAACAACATAAATTTGCATGACAAGCAAATGAGAACCCATACTTTTACATAATATTTTTCATCAAAATAGAGATAATAATTATCGTTATCCCATTTATTTTACTGTGTTAGCATGCGCGACACTGATTTAATCAAAGATAAAACGAAAAGAAGTATGAGGAGAAAACTAAGGTTACTGAGTGTAAGTTTATTAAAAAAATATCCTGCATTTCGAGTCATTTTTATTGCATAACTATTAACGATATTAGGTTAATTATTTTTCGGCGCATTAACACGAGTGGCTTCGATATGAAGGCTATTTCAATCTCTGGTGGTCAGTGGGTAGGGCAAGTTTTCAGCTTGAATGCGTAGCTATTGCTTTTGGTATTGTATCGAGTGCCATCGACGACGCTGCTGGTAGTGAATTTAGGGGCTTACTAATGACTGTAGGCTGAATACTTGTTGAATTACTCAGAAAATTGAGACCGTTTCACCATAAAAATATTAGGAGTTAAAGCGGCATAGTCGGTGGTTCGTGGTGTTGCCTTATCTATTCAAAGGTGTGGCTGTTGTAACGTATCCGCTAATTATTATACCAATAATTATTTATATATTTGATGGCTTAAAGGGAACAACATGGAAGAAACGTTAATCGAATATGAAGTCGATACGCTAGCAACATTATCGCCAAATAGTTTTCTATTTACTTCACCTTATCAAAGCTTTTCAACAACAGGGTGCTTTTGCCAATTAACAACACCAGCCAAATGCGGTGAAAACTTATCAAGTATTTTTCAAAAAGACCTTATAGCTGCTTTTGACGCAGCAAAAATGGCAGGCATCACCAACCCCATCATCGTTGGTGCGCTTCCTTTTAATACTGATGAACCCTCAACATTATTTGTACCTCAAAGTATAAAAAAGATCATAGAGCCATTCGCTGAATCAAAAGGTTCAAAACCAAACATTCAGGTCAGTCAGCGTCGTGAATATCCGAATCAACAGCAATTTATTTCAATGGTTGAGCAAGCAATTAGCACGATGCGAACGACTTTATTAGACAAAGTGGTATTGGCGCGTTTGTTGGATATAGTGGTTACGGCGCCCTTAGAATGCCATTATCTTTTGCGACGATTAATATCTCAAAATCCAACTAGTTATAATTTTCATGTACCGTTGTTTGATGGTAGTAGATTGCTCGGTGCTAGTCCGGAACTATTGATCCGTAAACAAGGTCATCGCTTTTTTTCACAACCACTTGCCGGCTCGGCGCCACGAAATCTTGATGAACAATCCGATCGAGAAATAAGTTTACGCTTATATGGTTCGATAAAAGATCACTATGAGCATCAATTAGTGATACAAGCTATGAAAGCATTACTCTACCCTCGTAGTCATCGATTATTTTTTTCTGAACAACCTAAACTGGTTAGTACCCCAACATTATGGCATCTCGCGACTGATATTGAAGGTATCGCACATTCACAAGAAAATGCACTTTCATTAGCGTGTTTATTGCATCCAACGCCCGCTTTAAATGGTTTTCCATATCAGTTAGCTAAACAATTTATTTCGCAGGTAGAACCGTTTAATCGTCAATTATTTGGCGGCATTGTTGGCTGGTGTGATCATCGTGGTAATGGTGAATGGGTGGTTGCTATTCGCTGTGCTCGAATAAAACAAAATTATATCAGCTTATTTGCTGGTGCAGGTATCGTACCTGATTCATCGCCATTATCAGAATGGCAAGAAACAGGGGCGAAGCTTTCAACGATGCTTAATGTTTTGGGCCTGAATTAAGGAGGCAACAATGTGCATTGCTTATACGCGTTGGCCAGAACAATTTGCTGCCCGTTATCGTTTGAAAGGCTACTGGCAAGATCTCCCTTTAACACATATTGTGACACGTTATGCTGGTAATCAATCAATAGCCATTGTTGATAGAGAGCGCCATTTTAGTTATCAACAATTTAATCAATCTATTGATAATTTAGCTGCGTATTTACAGTATAAAGGGGTGAAATGTGGAGAAACTGCACTTGTTCAGCTAGGTAATGTAGCTGAATTTTATATTGTCTTTTTTGCGTTACTACGGATTGGCGTGGTTCCTGTCAATGCATTATACAGTCATCAAAGTCACGAACTGCATGCCTATGCGCAGCAAATTAATCCAACTTTATTTATTGCGGATAGGCAGCATTCATTATTTGTTGATGACGGCTTTTTAACCACTTTTTGCGCTCGTTACTCGTCGGTACGTTTAGTACTACTGAATAATGATACAGGCGCCCGCAGCTTGAATAACATGATAAGACAAACGCATTATCAAGTTATTGCAACACCAACACCGGCCGATGAGGTTGCTTTTTTTCAATTATCAGGCGGAAGTACTGGGACGCCTAAACTGATCCCTAGAACTCATAACGATTATTTATATAGCGTTCGTCGCTGCCAAGAGATTTGTCAACTTAATCGGCATACTTGTTACTTATGCGTACTACCTTCAGCACATAATTTTTGTTTAAGTTCACCGGGAGCTTTAGGGGTCTTCATGGCAGGGGGATGCGTTGTGCTAGCAAATAACCCAAGTCCAGACCACTGTTTCAAGCTTATTGAACAGCATGGGGTCAATATCAGCGCAGTCGTACCTTCTATCGTTAATCTTTGGCTGCAAGCTCTGAGAGAGCGAGGGGGTCATAAGCAACTCTCTTCTTTGAGGCTACTGCAAGTAGGGGGAGCTAGCCTGACGTCATTACTGGCGAAACGTATTACTGGTGAAATGAATTGTCAGTTACAGCAAGTGTTTGGTATGGCAGAAGGACTTGTTTGCTGCACGCGTCTTGATGATACATTGGATAAAATCACGCAAACTCAAGGTTATCCTATTTGCCCTGATGATGAGTTATGGGTAGCTAATGAGCAAGGTGAAAAGCTTGCTTCTGGTGAAATGGGTCATTTAATGACGCGGGGGCCATACACCATTCGAGGGTACTTCAATAGCATAGAACATAATCAAGAAACGTTTGATCATGAAGGTTTTTACTATTCAGGGGATTTAGTCTCGATCAGTATCGATGGTTATCTCACCGTACATGGACGAGTAAAAGATCAGATCAATCGAGGTGGCGAAAAAATCGCGGCGGAAGAAATTGAAAATCTGTTACTTCAACATAATGCAATCACTCAAGCAGCTCTTGTCAGTGTTGAACATGATGTATTAGGTGAAAAAAGCTGTGCCTATTTGGTGACGGCAACACCATTACGAGCCGTAGAAATAAGACGTTTTTTAAATCAGCAAGGGATAGCTAAATACAAATTACCTGATTTTATTAAATTTATTAAAGCATTACCGTTGACTGCTGTCGGTAAAGTGGACAAAAGAAAATTACGTGAATGGCTAATTAATTAATCTTAAATAGGAGGAAGAAGAAAATGGCAATACCAAAGCTGCAAGACTATGATTTACCAAATATGAACAATATTCCTCCCAACAAGGTTAATTGGGAATTTGAACCAGATAAAGCGGTATTGCTTATTCATGATATGCAGTATTACTTTGTCAACTTTTGGGGCAAAAACAGCCCAATGTTAGCTAAAGTTATCGATAACATTAATATACTGCGACAATTTAGCCGGCTGCATGGGATCCCTATTTATTACACTGCTCAGCCCAAAAACCAAAGTCATGAAGAACGTGCTTTACTTAATGATATCTGGGGAGCGGGTTTAGTCAACTCCCCCGAGCAACAGCCGATAATTGAAGCTTTATCTCCTCACATAGATGACATTATCTTACCTAAATGGCGTTATAGTGCATTTCAACGGTCATTACTTGAGCAGCAGATGCGAGAAGGGCGTCGCAATCAACTGATCATTGTTGGGATCTATGCGCATATTGGTTGTATGGTGACCGCTATCGATGCATTTATGCATGATATTAAACCCTTTTTTGTTGCTGATGCGATGGCGGACTTTAGTCGAGATGAGCACTTAATGTCACTCAATTATATTGCGGGTCGTGCTGGTTGTGTACTCATGACCAAAGATTTATTACAAACAGCGATTTCAAAGGAAGCACTGCGTACACAGGTCCTTTCTTTGCTTGATGACTCTGATATCCCTTTAGATGATGAAAATCTTATTGATTATGGATTAGATTCAATACAAATAATGTCATTAGCTTCCAATTGGCGAAAAACTTATCAACATATTGATTTTATTAGTTTAGCTAAGGAGCCAAGCATTAACGCATGGTGGTCATTACTGTCACAGAAAATGTGAACGCTATGAAAAGTACATTTAATTTTCGCGATAAAACGGTGTGGGTTACGGGTGCCGGACGTGGGATTGGATTAGCGACAGCACTAGCATTTGTGAACTCAGGCGCTGAGGTAACTGGGTTTGATATTGCGTTTACTCAAGGCAATTATCCTTTTGCAACAGAAGTGATTGATATTGCTGATCCTCAACAAGTTGCTCAAACATGTCACCGATTATTTGAGCTTCAACCGAGGTTGGATGTATTAATCAATGCTGCGGGTATTTTAAGGCTTGGCAATACTGATGAACTGGATGTGACAGATTGGAAAAAAGTTTTTTCGGTAAACGTAGATGGTGCTTTTTATCTATTTCAACAAACAATGGCACAGTTTCGTAAACAAAAAAGTGGAGCGATAGTTACGGTTGTTTCTGATGCAGCACATCTACCGCGTATGGGGATGAGTGCTTATTGTGCATCTAAAGCAGCATTGAAAAGTTTAGCTTTAACGGTAGGTTTAGAACTGTCTAGTAGTGCGGTACGTTCTAATTTAGTCTCTCCAGGTTCAACGGATACCGATATGCAACGTATGCTGTGGGTGAGCCATGATGCAGTTAAACAGCGGGTTTCAGGCGCCGCAGATCAATTTAAATTAGGGATCCCCTTGGGGAAAATTGCTAAACCAGATGAAATTGCCAGCACCATTTTGTTTTTAGCTTCAGATGATGCAAGTCATATCACCTTGCAAGATATTGTGGTCGATGGAGGCTCAACATTGGGGGTATAGCCCCCAGTGTTGTATATCGATACACGATTTTATAATGTCTCTATTCCATCTTAATCTTGATTGACCTTGTGTTTTTTGTTATCAATTGATTACTAATAAAATCAATTGGTTATAATGATAAGAAAAAAAGAAGGTGTTTTACGAAAAAATACAGTAATGAATTGTTGTCTAAGACATTTTATCTGGTAAGTTATAGTTCACTGCCGTATAGGCAGCTTAGAAAAATGTCACTTTTGGGTTTAGATGTTGCCTGCAGTTCACTGCCGTATAGGCAGCTTAGAAAAACGAAAGTTGTTCTTGAAGGTGATTACGCAGGTTCACTGCCGTATAGGCAGCTTAGAAATGATTTAAAAATCTTTGCTCAAGATGCAAAAAGTTCACTGCCGTATAGGCAGCTTAGAAAAAAATAATTTACCACGCTCATCCTTGTCGCCTGTTCACTGCCGTATAGGCAGCTTAGAAATAACGCCAGTCGAGAGTGATTGCTGGGGTGATGTTCACTGCCGTATAGGCAGCTTAGAAAAACAGGAAGTAAGCGAAGAACGAAACCAGCAAGTTCACTGCCGTATAGGCAGCTTAGAAAATCAAGCAGCGTTAACGAAACCAACAGCAATAGTTCACTGCCGTATAGGCAGCTTAGAAACTGTCAAAACTTGAAAGTAAGTCAATCTATATTGTTCACTGCCGTATAGGCAGCTTAGAAATGATGCATATCGAGGGTCAAAGCTGTTAAGCAGTTCACTGCCGTATAGGCAGCTTAGAAAAGTGATAAAGCATTTGCCTATGAAATCATGGGGTTCACTGCCGTATAGGCAGCTTAGAAAATACTCCGTACCGTAATTTGATTGACATGATTGTTCACTGCCGTATAGGCAGCTTAGAAATCGCAATAGCGGGGCTTTTTAATGCATAACCCGTTCACTGCCGTATAGGCAGCTTAGAAAGCTAATCGCCCGATTTTTGATGCGTATAAAAAGTTCACTGCCGTATAGGCAGCTTAGAAAGCTTGTTATCGATGAAGTTAAACAGTTTAAGGGGTCACTGCCGTATAGGCAGCTTAGAAACCAAAAAGAAAAACCTCAAAGGCGGCAACCAAGTTCACTGCCGTATAGGCAGCTTAGAAAAAAGCGGATAGCGCGTTAACCACTGCGAATAAGTTCACTGCCGTATAGGCAGCTTAGAAAGAGCACGAATTCGCGAGCTTGGTTGAAGACTTTGTTCACTGCCATATAGGCAGCTTAATGATTGTTACCATCGAATGCTTATTTGTTTTATTAAAAAGCACATAGTAACCAATTGAAATTAGACAATCTGAATACAATCAATGAGTTATTTTTATTCACCAACTCTGCGATCATCTTCCCAAAATTGCATAATAATGCATAACAGTAGGTCAATTGCTATAGACATTCCATAAGGTAAATTGTATTAACATAGTAATGTAACTTATCAATCTAATGGAAAGGCCAAATTTACATGGATGATTTTTCCCCTTCAGATCTAAAAACAATTCTGCATTCTAAACGTGCCAATATGTACTATCTAGAGCATTGTCGAGTGATGCAGAAAGATGGGCGCGTGCTCTATCTCACCGAAGCAAAAAATGAAAATCTTTATTTTAATATTCCAATCGCTAATACAACGGTTCTGATGCTAGGCACAGGAACATCGATAACACAAGCGGCGATGCGGATGTTATCTCAGGCAGGTGTGCTTGTTGGTTTTTGTGGTGGTGGGGGAACGCCTCTTTACATGGCTTCTGAGGTGGAATGGTTAACCCCTCAAAGTGAATATCGACCGACTGAATATCTACAGAGTTGGATGAGGTTTTGGTTTGATGATACTAAACGTTTACGGGCAGCAAAATCGTTGCAACGAGCGCGTATCAAGTACTTACAGAAAATTTGGCAGAACTCGCGAGAGCTACAAAATGAAGGTTTTATTTATAATGATAGTCTTATCCAAAGTGCGCTAGACACCTTTCAAATAAGAACAGATACCGCTACAAACTCGCAAGAGTTATTACTTACCGAAGCCCAATTAACAAAAACCCTTTATAAGTACGCGGCAAATAATACTGGTCAAAAGCACTTTTCACGGCAACATAAATCGATAGATAAAGCCAATGCTTTTTTAAATCACGGTAATTATTTGGCCTATGGCTTAGCAGCCAGTTGCTTGTGGGTATTAGGGATCCCCCACGGTTTTGCGGTGATGCATGGTAAAACAAGGCGGGGAGCCTTAGTATTTGATATAGCTGATTTAATTAAAGATGCTATCGTACTGCCATGGTCTTTTATTTGTGCAAAGGAAGATGCTAGTGAGCAAGAGTTTCGCCAGCAAATTTTACAATCCTTTGTTGATAACCATGCACTCGATTACCTTTTTGATACCGTAAAAGCAATCGCTTTACAAACAGGCTCAGAGCAACAAACTCAGGAGCCAACGCAATGATCGTGACCTTCGTTTCACAGTGTGAAAAATACGCTTTAAAAAGAACACGTCGAGTACTTGATGCGTTTGCAAATCGTATTGGTGATAACACATGGCAGACACTTATCACCGCTGAGGGACTAGAAACGGTCAAAAAAATGCTCCGAAAAAGTGCCAGTCGTAGCACAGCGGTTAGCTGCCATTGGATACGCTCTCGCTCACGAACGCAACTGTTGTGGGTTGTAGGCAACCGTAAAAAATTTAACTCAGAAGGATATGTACCTGTTAATCGGACAGAAAAATCCTTTCTTGGGCGCGAACATGAAAATGATTGGCAGTACCTTTCTCTCATAGAAGCTTTTACTAAATTAGCTGCACTCTTACATGATTGGGGCAAGGCATCGCGTCTATTTCAAGATAAACTTAACCCAGAGATTAAAACGCCTTTTAAAGGTGATCCAGTAAGGCATGAATGGGTCTCATCAATACTGTTTAGCGCATTAGTGAAAAGCCAACCTAATAGTGAAAATGATGAAAACTGGCTCGATGTACTGAGTACGCAACAATGGGATGAATCACAATTACAACAGTGGGCGAAACAGAATCAACAAGCGGCATTGCCACTATCAGGGCTACCCGATGCCGCATCATTATTAACGTGGCTAATTTTATCCCATCATAGACTGCCTTTTTTAGATGTTAAACAGCAACAGGGTGATGCTAAAAATGGTGACCGTCTACTGTTAAGCCAAATAGGCCATAAAGAAGCTAATACACTGGCAGATATGATGACATTCATTGAACAGTATTGGGGCTATGAAAATAAATATAATGAGCAGGAATTTAACCAGCGGCTAGGCATGTGTTTTGAATTTCCAAATGGCTTATTAAGTACGTCACCAATATGGACTCAAGCGATTAAACAAGCTGCGATCCACTTAAAACAGCAATTGCCTCTATTTCAACAAGCTATGGCTGATGGTAGCTGGAAAATCATTGCCCATTATGCACGCCTTTGCCTCATGTTAGGGGATCATAATTACTCTTCAAAAGAAAATGACCCACAGTGGAAAAGCGATATTCCCCTTTATGCGAATACCCATTATGTAAAAGAGAATCCACTCAATAAAGGTATGCAATTTAAACAAAAAATGGATGAGCACCTCGTTAAGGTTGCTGAAATTGCTCGCGATGTGGCGGAACAATTACCTTTTTTTGAAGGGGAGCCACCTACAGCGGGCGAGGTTAAAAAATTAACTCATCAAAAAAACAGCACCGGGCCATTTAGCTGGCAAGAAGATGTCGTTAGCACAATTCATAAATACCGTGAACAACAAGACGATATAAAAGGCTATTTTATTGTCAATATGGCCAGCACAGGTTGTGGTAAAACGCGAGCAAATGCAAAAGTTATGCAAGCATTATCAGAAGATAAGCAAAGCTTACGTTTTATACTCGCATTGGGGTTGCGAACACTCACATTACAAACAGGTGATGAATACAAAGACAGTATTGGGCTAGAGGAAGATGAACTGGCTGTATTAGTCGGTTCTAAAGCTGTCACTCAATTACATCATCATGCAGCTGATGCTGATAACAGCGCGAAAGATGATGATAATGCTGAAAATAAAACTAAGCCACAAGATATAGGCTCTGAATCACAGGAAACATTATTTGATGACGACGAAGAAGTGCTCTTATGGCAAGAGGATAAGTGGCAAGGCGCTCTCCCTGAAGAAGCATTATCAACTGTATTAACCAGAGCAAAAGATAGAGCGTTGCTCTATGCGCCTGTTTTGGCTTGTACTATTGACCATATTATGGGCGCGACAGAAACCACTCGTGGTGGCCGTTATATTTTGCCAAGTTTACGTTTAATGTCATCTGACCTTGTCATTGATGAAGTGGATGATTTTAGCGATGATGATCTTATTGCTATCGGCCGTTTGATCCACTTCGCTGGCCTGCTTGGGAGAAAGGTGATGATCTCTTCGGCAACCATCCCTCCTGATACTGCTTTAGCCTATTTTCATGCTTATCAATCAGGCTGGTATATTCATGCTAAAAGCCGCCAACAGCCATTACAAATTGGTTGCATATGGATGGACGAAGGTAAATATAATTCAGCGAAAGATCAGTGCCAAGCGACAACACAAATTGCGACCATCACGGCAAATGATGTGAATTCAGTGTACTTATATCAGCAATATCACGATCAATTTGTTGATAAACGTGCTGAGGTTTTACAGTCACTACCTGCTCGCCGTAAAGCATTAATTGCACCGATGCCGATTGAGCAGGGGAAAAATAGTCAGAAGCGCTTTTTTGAACATATTCAAGCAGCCATTTTAACGCAACATGAACATCATCATTTTGTTGATCAGCAAACGGGTATTCAACTTTCATTTGGTGTGGTACGAGTAGCCAATATCAGCCCTTGTGTTGAATTGACACGTTTTTTACTTGAATGTGAATGGCCTGAAAATATTGAAATTCGCACAATGGCGTATCACAGTCGGCAGGTGTTATTACTGCGTCATGAACAAGAACAGCATTTAGATAAGGTGCTTAAACGTAAAGAAAAAATGGGTGAACAACCTATCGCACTTGCCGATCCTATTATTTGTCAGCATTTAACTAAAACTCAAGGTAAGGCTAAGAACTTGATCTTTATTCTTGTTGCTACACCTGTTGAGGAAGTAGGACGCGATCATGACTTTGATTGGGCGGTTGTCGAACCGTCGTCATATCGTTCTATCATTCAGGTATCAGGGCGGGTACGTCGCCATCGCGAAGGCGAGGTCGAACAGCCGAATGTGTCATTATTGCAATATAATTGGAAAGGTTTTCAAGGTAAGGAGAAATATGTTTTTGTTCGTCCAGGTTATGAAAATAGCGCGATAAAACTCAAAACGCATAATTTAAGTGAACTGGTTGATGAGCAACAGTTAAGAAAATCAATTAATTCACTGCCTCGAATAAAAAAACCAACCAATGTTGAGGGCACTAAAAGTTGTAATTTCGCCAGTTTAGAGCATGCATCGATTAGTTATACGTTGAAAACCAACTGCCTTTTTCCAACTGAGCAAGTTGAAAAAACAGTCAAAACACATCAAAGAAGGCGTTCACGCGCAAATTCATCTGCTATGGTTCGAGTTAATACGGCATCTCATTTATGGGGCTATACCCACGGTTGCTGGTGGATGACGGCGATACCCGTGCAATTAGCACCTTTTCGTAAAAACTCATTATCGATTCGGCTTTCATTAGTGATTTCAAATAGAGGAAAACCTGAATTTTGGGAGTATGACCGAGTTAGCGGATGGGTCACGAAAGATAGTGTGTCAGGTGTTCAGTACGTTGATTTTCCTGAATCGTTGAAAAAAAGGTTATGGCTAGTGAGGGATTATCAGCAATCAATTTATCAACATAGTCAAGATGAGGGGCAACTCACGTCGATTTCACGGCTATACGGTGAGGTTAGCTTTTTGAAGCGTGATAATGATAACCATAATTATCAATATGATGACCAGATGGGGATTTACGAAGTAGAAAGATAACTGGCACTAGGCCAGTTATCTGCTGCCTATACGGCAGTGAACATGGTTTTAGATTCTAGAGAATAATTTTCTAAGCTACCTATGCGGTAGTTTGGGAAGTTTATCAAGTTGGTACATAGTCGTCATCATCCCTAGTATAAATTAAATCTATTTTTATAGAGTATAATGGTTGATCGTTTTTGTGTTGTCGGCTAGATTGGTATTTAACTTAAGTCACAAGGACCTCTAAATATGCTTGATCCAGCAATAGACGCTTTCTTTGCCGAGCGCAAAGAGGGCTGGCTTAAAAAGAATTTAAAAGCTTCAATGAATGAACATGAAGTTAGCCAGTTACAGCAAGAGTGTGAAAAAACTTTTTCATTAAATGAGTGGCTACCAAGTGCGGCTAAACGCGCAGGGCAAATATCTATTTCGACTCACCCTTGTACATTTAGTCACCCTAGCGCCCGTAAAAATAAAAATGGTTCAGTCAGTGCAACCATTGCACATAGTCAATATGCAAATGATGGTTTTTTACGATCAGGAAATGTGACTGTTGAAGCTGATGCATTAGGCAATGCCGCGGCATTAGATGTCTATAAGTTTTTGACTTTACAAATGCAAGATCATAAAACACTGTTATCTCATATTGAAGCCGAAACTCCCCTCGCAAAATCATTATTGACGATAAATACGGGGAGCTATCAAGAATTACGGGAAGGCTTTCTGGCTATGGCTGCGACGGATGAAACCGCGGTGACTAGCTCAAAAATAAAACAAGTTTATTTTCCCGTATGGGCTGATCATGAAGACTACCATTTGCTTTCAGTATTAACCCCTTCAGGGATAGTGTTTGAAATGCGTCGACGTATCGACAATATTCGCTTTTCTGAACAAACCAAAGCATTGCGTGACTTAAAACGCAAAGGTGAATATAGCGAAATGGGTTTTAAAGAAATTTATGGTATTACCACCATCGGCTTTGGGGGAACTAAGCCACAAAATATTTCGGTGCTAAATAACCAAAACGCAGGTAAGGCACATTTATTACCTTCTCTTCCTCCCGTGATCAATATACGGGAAACACGACTACCCTCAAAAAATTTCTTTGCAGATTGTATTAACCCTTGGCATATAAAAGAGGCTTTTGAAGCTTTTCATGGGTTAATTACATTACCAAAAGATAAGCGAGGTAGTCGTTTTTCTGAATACCGTGATAATCGAATTCAAGAATATGTGGATCACATAATTATCATGATGTGGAAAATCCGCCGTGCATATGAACAAGATGATGTCGTTTTACCGACCAAACTTGCTAAATACCAACAAACATGGCTATTTCCAAACATGCAGCAGCAGCGTGATGATTTGGATGATTGGTTGTTGGTGCTAATTGCGGAAATAACTCGCCAATTTATTGCGGGCTATAACAAGGTCAACGGTAAAAAGGCACTGTCATTTGGTAATGATGAATTTAATGCCATCGCTGAGATTGTGGCTAAAAATAAGGAATTATTAAGATGAGTGAGCCTATCTATCTTATTAAACTACCGCATCTTAAAGTCCTTAATGCCAATGCCTTATCTAGCCCGTTGACAATTGGTTTCCCTGCGATGACCGCATGGCTTGGCTTTATGCATGCTTTAGAACGTAAGCTTAATAATGATTATGAATTAGATGTTCAATTTGATGCTCTGGCGGTGATCAGCCATGAATGTAATTTGCAAACTTACCGGGGGCCTGATGATTTTGTGAATTCAATTATTGGCACAGGTAACCCTCTTGATAAAGACGGTAATCGCTCAGCTTTTATTGAAGAAGCAAGGTGCCATTTGGATGTGTCATTATTAATTAAATATGAAGATAACGAAGACTCCCCAATCAATACCGCAGTATTAAATAAAATCCATGAGCTGATCCCAACCATGAAACTGGCTGGTGGCGATATTTTATCGGTTGAGATGCCACAACGGTATATTTTACCTGATGGCTACAATAATGCTGAAAAAATTAAATTATTTAATAGCTTAATGCCTGGTTATGCCTTAATTGAACGCCGCGACTTAATGATTGAAGCGATGCAAGAGGGTCAAGATGCCATGGATGCACTATTAGATTACGTCACCGTAAATAACCAGTGTGTTGAAATAGAAAACAGTGATGAGTCTAAAAAGAAACAATTTGAATGGAAAATGCAACGCAAAACATCGGGCTGGATTGTCCCTATAGCAACAGGGTTTCAAGGCATATCTCCATTAGGAAAAGCAAAAAATCAACGCGACCCTGAATGTTCCCATCGATTTGCAGAAAGTATGATCACATTAGGGCAATTTTTAATGGTCAATAAAGCCGAATGTCCTGATGAAATACTTTGGTGTTATGCACAGGATTTTGAAAATAATCTCTATTTATGCGAACAAGTTCAACCTAAACATTTTACAAGCGGAGAGTAAAAATGGCGAAGAATAACGATGTAGCCTCAGTATTGGCCTTTGAAAAAAAATTGGTTCCATCTGATGGTTATTTTTACGGTACTAGCTGGGATAATAAAAGCCAATTTACCCCTTTGGCTCTTCAAGAAAAATCGGTTCGCGGAACCATTTCAAATAGGTTAAAAGGTGCGGTTAAAAACGACCCGTTAAAACTAAATGCAGAAGTTGAGAAAGCCAATTTACAAACCGTTGATTCATGTGCATTAGGTACCGAACAAGATACATTAAAGCATCAATTCACCCTTAAAGTTTTGGGGGGCGTTGAATCACCTTCTGCTTGTAACAATGCACTATTCAAAGAAAGCTACACCAAAGCAGCTAAAGAGTATATTGAAAAAGAAGGCTTTCGTGAGTTAGGTCGTCGCTATGCGCATAATATTGCTAATGCGCGTTTTTTATGGCGTAACCGAGTCGGAGCCGAAAAAATTGAAGTTGAAGTCAAAATATTAAATTCAGGGCAAGAGCAGCAATGGACATTTGATGCAACGCAATACAGCATTCGTAGTTTTGATAAGCAAGACAAGCAAGTTACAGAATTAGGAAATAAAATTGCCTCTGCCTTAGCAAATAGTGATGGGGCATTATTGCTTGAAATTACCACTTATGCACAACTAGGAAAAGCACAAGAAGTTTATCCAAGTGAAGAGTTGGTGATGGATAAGGGGAAAGGCAATAAAAGCAAGATCCTTTATCATGTCAATGGTCATGCGGCGATGCACTCACAAAAAGTGGGCAACGCGCTACGCTCTATTGATACATGGTATCCTGCTTATGATGATGAGGTTAATAGCGCTGGCGCAATCGCAATCGAGCCTTATGGTGCAGTGACTAACCTTGGTACGGCTTATCGTACCCCTGGTGCTAAGCAAGATTTTTATACTCACTTTGACAAATGGGCTAGAGGTGAAAAATTAGCGCGTGTTGAGGATGAACACTATGTGATGGCGGTGTTGGTTCGTGGTGGTGTATTTGGTGAAAGCGACAAATAAGGTGAGCTATGAACTATTATCAGGAGATAACTTTATTACCTGATCCAACCATACCGTTAGATTTTTTATGGCAAAAAGTTTATCAGCAAACGCATATTGCCCTTGTTGACAACAAATCAGCCGCAGGAGATAGCGCAGTTGCGATTGCATTTCCTGAATATGGTAGCGTTGGTTTTCGATTAGGTAAAAAAATGCGTTTATTGGCAAAAACTGAACAGGCACTAGTTCAGTTAAACATAAGCCGTTGGTTGGAGAGGTTATCTGATTATGTGCATATCAAATCAATTCAACTGGTGCCTGAATACGCTACGGCGGTTAGCTATGTACGCCAACATGTAAAGGGTGAAAAACGGATCCAGTTGGATATGCAAAAAAAGGCGCAACTATATGCAACTAAATCAGGTTTGTCGGTTGAGGCTTGCTTGGCACAGCTGAAGGAAAAACAGCCGAAAGCACAGAGCCGTTTGCCGTTTTTATGGGTTGAAAGTCAGCAAACTAAATCACGGGATGAAGCAAGTGGGCACCGTCCGTTTCCACTGTTTATTAAATGCCTTTCAGCCGAAAAGCCCCAAGCAGGTTTGTTTAATTGCTATGGATTAAGTCAAGCAGTTACTGGCGATATAAAATTAGCAACAGTTCCACATTTTTGACCTTGTTTTTTTGCTATTTTAAAATTTGATATTAAAACAATGGGTTACAATAAGTAGAGAAAAAGAAGGTATTTTTGTAGAAATACGCTTAACGACTTGTTGTAACTTATTTTTTATTTGATAAAGTCTAGTTCACTGCCGCACAGGCAGCTTAGAAATTCTACAGTTAAGGCTCCCACACAGTCACCATGTTCACTGCCGCACAGGCAGCTTAGAAAAATATCGGGTTTCTGGTAGTTTTTTATGATTTGTTCACTGCCGCACAGGCAGCTTAGAAAAATAAGTGACGTAATGAATAGGTGATATTGCCGTTCACTGCCGCACAGGCAGCTTAGAAAGCGCAAGTTCTCTTCACTACGTTTGCTAAAATGTTCACTGCCGCACAGGCAGCTTAGAAATAAAGTCATGCGTGCGCCATTCCGGAATATCTGTTCACTGCCGCACAGGCAGCTTAGAAACCTACACGTTTTCGGGGATGGTTATCCCTGTTGTTCACTGCCGCACAGGCAGCTTAGAAATAGTGGCAAACATTTCCATACTCCTAACAATAGTTCACTGCCGCACAGGCAGCTTAGAAATTTAGCCGTTAAGTAGTCAGCCACCTGATTAAGTTCACTGCCGCACAGGCAGCTTAGAAACACTTCTGGAATTGATGAATCCCTTTCCATGTGTTCACTGCCGCACAGGCAGCTTAGAAATTGGAGTGCTGTCAATAACTGTAGATTTAACATGTTCACTGCCGCACAGGCAGCTTAGAAAGTTGTGTATCGGTCTTGACCGCTTTGGTCTTGGTTCACTGCCGTACAGGCAGCTTAGAAAATAACGCCCTGTTCCCACAAGTAACGTTCATTGGTTCACTGCCGTACAGGCAGCTTAGAAAATAACGCCCTGTTCCCACAAGTAACGTTCATTGGTTCACTGCCGCACAGGCAGCTTAGAAAAAGTACCACCGGATTTAAATAATGACTTATTAGTTCATTGCCACATAGGTAGCTTTGCTGTACTACCTAGTTTACCTAACCCACAAACAACCCAAACATCAGTGACAACTGCTCAAAGGCTTGATGAATCAAACGCTCACTATAACGTGGTAAGATCGAGATAATTAACCCTAACATGCTGATACCAATGGTTAATGTCAGAGGGAAGCCAACGACAAACACCGAAAGTTGTGGAGTCATACGATTCAGAATACCAAGGGCTAAGTTAAGGATTAAAAACAAGGTAATAAAAGGTAGTGCTAACATTAACCCATTGATAAAAATACTATTGGCAAATTGGACTAATGACCAGAAACCGTCTCGATTAAGAGGAGAGACTTGAATTGGGATCAGTTCAAATGAATTGATCACGATGTAAATCAGCCACAAATGGCCATCGAAGGAAAGAAATAGTAGTAACATAATCAGATTTAGAATACGTCCTAAAATGGGCATATTCGGGCCGCCAGTTGGATCAAAAAAGGTGGCAAAAGAAAGTCCCATCTGTAATCCAATTACCTCACCTGCATGACGTACAGCGGCAAATGCCATCTGCATCGTGAGTCCGATAGCAATACCAATCACGATTTGCTGAACAATCACCCATAACCCCATTGCTGAAAATAAAGGAATATTGACGATAGGCAGTTGCGGCGAAACAATTAAAATCACAAAAAAAGCTAAGATGATACGTGCTTTGGTAATAGATTGTTTTTCATTGAAGAAGGGGGCGGTGCCAAATAGGGCTAATAGGCGAATAAAAGGATAGAAACCTTGACTTAACCAAAGCGTTAGCGTTTCACTGGTAATGGTTAACATGGCTAGCCAATGATAAATGGCAGGTTACTAAATAACGCGCGCATGTAATCAAGCAGTAGATTGAGCATCCATGGACCAGCAATAATGATCACTGCAATCACGGAGAGGATTTTGGGAATAAATGACAGGGTCATTTCATTCACCTGTGTTGCGGCTTGCAATAGGCTAATAATCAGCCCCGCAGCAAGAGCCGCCAGCAATAATGGTGCGGCTAACATTAAAGCAATTTTCATGGCTTCTGTGCCCATTGCCATGATGGATTCAGGTGTCATCACTATTCCTCATTGATACTCGTCATACTTCAAATTGCAGTGTTGTTGACTGCGTTCATTCGCTTCTCATCATCTACTTATATATGCTCTTAGCGATTGGCTCACTTGTTGCCCATCAGCACTTCGAATGATTTTGAGCATAAATGACTCAATACTATTAGTTAAAAAAACTCTGTGACAAAGAACCAAGTAGCAGCTGCCAGCCATCGACTAAAACAAATAGCATTAATTTAAAAGGCAAAGACACGGTTGCCGGCGGCACCATCATCATACCGAGCGCCATTAATACACTAGCGACCACGAGATCGATGATCAAAAACGGAATAAAAATGGTAAAGCCGATTTGAAAAGCGGTTTTAAGCTCACTTGTAATAAAAGCAGGGACTAAAATACGCATTGGCACGTCTTTGGCTTCTTGAATATCACCGACTTTGGCGATCCGTGCGAATAGCGCTAAATCTGATTCGCGAGTTTGTCCTAACATAAAGGTGCGAAATGGTGCCGTGCCTTTTTCTAAAGCAGTTTCTAAGCTAATTTTATCTTCACTAAATGGCTGATAGGCTTCGCGGTAAGCTTGATCGGCAACCGGTGACATCACAAAAAAGGTTAAAAATAGTGCCAGACCTAATAATACTTGGTTCGGTGGTGCAGAAGGGGTACCGAGTGCATTACGTAATAGACCTAATACAATGATAATGCGAGTAAAACTGGTCATCATTAACAGTAAGGCAGGGATAAAGCCCAATAAGGTTAAAAACAGTAATGTTTGTACTGGTAATGACCAACTTTGCCCACCATCAGGTAGTGTTTGGCTGATAATAGGCGGCAAGGAAGCGAAAGCTTGAGTGGGGAGTAATAATGAAGCGATCACAGTTATCGTTTTCAAAGGGAACATGTGTGCTTCCAATTATTGGTAATTTGTTATTTTGGAGGCCACTTGTTCAACTGCATCTTGTTTTTTCTTGAACACAGATTGAAATGTCAGCGGCTCAGGGACCGATGTAAGCGGTTTTTTATTCACAGCGGGGCATTGATGCAGTAAATTCACGGACTGAGCAGTTACACCTAGCACCAGCCATTCATTATTCATTTCTACCACAACTACACGTTCTTTGTTGCCAAGTGAACAGCTACTTTTCACTTTTAATAATTGGCTTTTACCTAATTGTTTAGGGGCGAGACCGAGTTTTTTCACTAACCATGAACCAGCCAGTATTAACAAGATGATCCCACCTAATGCCCCTGATATTTGCATTAAGCTATGACTATTACTGAGGGCGGGGATCGCCTGACCGCTTGGTTGTTCGGTTTGGCTAATAAATGGAGTCGTTTTCATATCAGTCTCTAACCTATTAACGGCTTAAACGGCGCATGCGTTCTGACGGTGTAATGATATCGGTAATACGGATACCATAGTTGTCAGAGACCACCACCACTTCACCTTGAGCAATCAAATAGCCATTAATCAAAATATCTAATGGCTCACCAGCAAGTCCATCAAGAGAAACCACTGAGCCTTGTGAAAGGCTTAATAGTTTTTTGATAGTCATTTTAGTGCGACCCAATTCGACAGATAGACGAACTGGGATATCCATAATTAAATTAATATCAGAAAGCTGATCAAGCGTATTTTGCCCATCTAAACTTGCAAACGCCTGTGCACTGGCTGAGGAGGATCCCGCTTTCTTTTGTTGCTCCAACGCTTCAGCCCATAAATCTTCACTGTCGTGATTGGTTGATGCATCAGGAGAGTTATTCGCCTCACTCATTGGTACTTTCCTCATCTAGAGTGTTTAAAACAGGGTTAATCAAATGTTCTACACGCAATGCATATTGACCATTTTGAGTGCCATATTGGCTCGTCAATACGGGCACACCATCAACACTGACCATTAATCGGTCAGGTTTATCGATAGGGAGCACATCCCCTTTTTGCAGTTGCAGTAAGCGAGATATTCGTAATGGAATATCGACAAAATTAGCGACAAGTTCTAACTCTGAGCGTTTGACTTGCGTGACTAAATTGCTGACCCACGCTTCATTTTCTTGGTGGCCTTGTTCTACGGGGGGATTAATTAACCGCTCACGCAGTGGCTCGATCATAGCGATAGGGATACAAATACTGAATTCACCAATGGTATTGCCAATTTCCACTAAGAAAGGCGTGGTAACGACGATGTCATTTGGAGAAGTGGTGATATTGGTGAATTTTACCTGCATTTCTGAGCGCACATACTCCACATCGATATCTGCTATTGGTTTCCAAGCATCACGATAGGCACCCAAAGCGAGTTTCAACATCCTATTAATAATACGCTGTTCAGTATTAGTGAATTCTTTACCTTCAGAGCGAACAGGGAAACGGCCATCACCACCAAATAGGTTATCGACTGCGATATACACCAACGCGGGTTCAAATGTGAACAGTGCCGTGCCACGTAAGGGTGGCATATGGATCAAGTTCAAGTTAGTTGGAACAGGTAAATTACGAGCAAATTCATGATAAGGCTCGATTTTAATGCCACCTACCGTAATGTCTGGACTACGGCGCAGCATATTGAACAATCCCATACGAAACTGACGTGCAAATCGCTCATTGATGATTTCAAGTGATTGCATACGCTCGCGAATAACACGGCGCTGTGTATTCGGATCATAAGGACGAACGTGTTCTTTGTCTTTGGATGGTGTCGCTGATTGGTTCGATGATGGTGCATCATCATTGAGCAACGCATCGATTTCAGCCTGAGATAAAATATTATCGCTCATCTGAATTACCGCAAAATAAAGGTCGTGAATAATACGTCTGAAATATCTTGTCCTGACTCTCCCGGGATCAGCGTCGGTGAAAGAGTTTCTTTAATGGCTTGCATCAACTGTAGTTTCCCTTCATGGGTACTGAGTGTTTTCGGTTTTTGTTCAGACAACAGTAATAACAAGCGGCTGCGAACTTCAGGCAAGTATTCGTGAAGTTGCTTACGTGATTTTTCATTGGCGAGCCGTAAGGTCACATTGATATATAAAACGCGATCAGGTGATTCATTCAAGCCAGGTAGATTTACGGTGAAGGGCTCTAAATCCATAAAGATGGGTTGAGGCATATTGATGCGTTTTTCATCTTCATTGACTGGGTTTGCCGTCTGCTGTGTTGTCCACCATGTGTAACCGCCAAAACTTGCACCAGCGATGGCAAGAAGGGCAAAGAGTATCATTAGCCCTTTATTTGAATTTTTAGATGAATTGCTTGAAGACGGCATGTTAGCAAAATTCCTATTGATAAAAACCAAACCCAATTAGGGTTTTACTTTGTAATCTTTAGCATTATGGCTTGATTGAGCCAGTCTAAAGGGGGGAAAAACGAAACAAAAAGGGGGTAACTCGGCGCTTTAGTTACGAAATCACCACCTATTGTTTGAAAATCAAGCGAATGTATCAATGCCACCTCGTGCACGAGTCACTGGTTGAGCTGATGGAGTCAATGATGACTCACTGCTAGCGATACCGACTAAAGTTGCACTGGAGGAGGGTAAACTTTGTTGATGGTCGGTTTGCTTGTTTGAACCTGATTGGCCATTAGGGGTGTCTTGTCCTACAGAGCCCTGTGCTAGGTGAATGCCACTTTCTTGGAGTGCGTTACGCAATATTGGCATCATGCTTTCCATTGCTGCGCGAACATGGCTATGAGGTGAAACAAAATGCATTACCGCTTGGTTATCTTCTATGCGTAAATGGACATTTAGGGAACCCAGATCTTCAGGGTGTAAGCGAATTTGTGCCTGTGAAATACCTTGGCGTGAAAAAAATAGCATATGTTGATTAATTTGCTGTTGCCATGCTTCACTGCCAAGTGGTACTCCCGGTTGCATGGGTATCATCGGTGTATTGGTGCTGACAGTGTGTGTGGCGGTAGGTGTCGGCATCATACTGACTGTATGTGCAGAGGCCGATTGAGTTGACGTAGGCTGTAGTAGAGAGTTATCGACAGAAGAGGTGAAGGCACTCTTCAGATTGCCCGTATTTTCTCCATTGCTGATCGCTTGGGATACTGAGAATGTTTCCCTCTCTATGCTCTTTTTATTTAGTGGCATAAAGTCAGGAGATAAATCTTTCACGACAATTTTTTTGCTTTCATTCAACGGTAATAAAGGCTGATCTTTGCGCTCTTCTTTTTCATTTTTAATAAAAGCAGTTAAGTGTGCAGGTTGGTCTTTATTATCAAGATCGGTGAGTCGTATCGGTACGCGCAGTTCACTATCCTCTTCAGATTGCACTGTAGCGGCAAATGAGGCATTAAGTTGTACTGATTTTTCAGCAAAAGGAATAAGGGCCATTTGTTTGCCATCAGCAAACTGCGTTGAAGCAGATATGAATGTTTTACTGTCGTCTGTCACTTTTAAATTATTTAGCCAAGTCTGCTCTAGGCTATCTGTTTGATTAAGTAGCTGTGTTTGTAATACGGGGTGTTCACCGTCACGACGTAAAGTTCGACTGTAATTCATCTGATCAATGGCATGCTCAGCTTGCTGCTTAGTTGTTGGTTGTGGCGAGTTTTCCGTTTGTACTGTGTCAGCAGCTGTATGGGATGTTTTGTTAGCAGTAAGATCATTGGTGTTTGTAGGTTTTTGAACCGGTTGCTGGTTATCAAGAACTGCTTGGAAGGGCAATACTGGCACTTGATCGGCATCTAAACGCGGATCATTTTGTTGATTATGACTGTTTTTTAGCCCCGTAGATGAAGAAATTGCGGGGGCGTTAGGCGTATTGACGTCCATTTATTGGTTTCTCCGTAACGTTGCACGTTGAGCAAATTCATCCATCTGTTTTTGCTCTAAACGGTTTAATCGCTGGTTTTTACTGTGTTCGGCACGTTGAATTAAGGTATCGAACGCATTCACTCTTTGTTGTTTTTCTTGCCAATGGCGATTAGCTTCACTCACGCGCTGTTCCCATAACGTTAGCTGTTGCTGTTGTTGCTCAATGGTGAGTTCTAATGTGACTAAAAATTGTTGATAGTTCTGCCATTTATCAGCATCGATTCCACTGTGTAATGTTTGATTGAGTTTTTGGCGATACTCAGTTTGATAATTTTCTAGCATGTTGAGTTGTTGAGACATTTGTACTTGCGTTTGTCTAACTTGAGCCAACACTTTTGCCGCTTCGTCGGAAGCTTCTACGGCTAAATTTAGTAATGTTGTTAACGCATTATTGTTACTCATCTCACCCCTCATTATTCATTGGGAATCGCATGAACTAATTGCTCACAAGCCGTTTGATAATCACAACGCTCATCAATGTCTTGCTGTAAAAATGTCGACATACGTGGGTAATATTGGATTGCCATATCTAACATGGGATCACTGCCTGCTGCATAAGCGCCGACATTAATCAAATCGCGGTTGCGTTGATAACTGGAGGTGAGTTGTTTAAACCGTTGGATCAAACGATAGTGTTGCTTATCAATGAGCTCAGTCATGGCACGGCTAATTGAAGCCTCAATATCGATAGCGGGGTAGTGGCCTGATTCGGCAAGCGCTCTCGATAACACAATATGACCATCTAAGATAGCGCGTGCAGAGTCGGCAATCGGATCTTGTTGGTCATCACCTTCTGTGAGTACGGTATAAAAAGCGGTGATCGAGCCTCCGTTTTTGCCATTACCGGCACGTTCAACCAATGCAGGCAATTTTGCAAATACAGAGGGGGGATAGCCTTTTGTTGCAGGTGGTTCGCCAATTGCGAGTGCGATTTCACGCTGTGCCATGCTGTAACGAGTGAGTGAGTCCATTATCAGCAGTACGTTTTTACCAAGATCGCGGAAGTATTCGGCGATACGTGTGGCATAAGAGGCCCCTTGCATACGTAGTAAGGGGGAAACGTCAGCAGGGGCGGCTACTACGACTGCACGTTGTAATCCTTCGGCACCTAAAATATTTTCAATAAAATCTTTAACTTCACGGCCTCGCTCACCAATTAGGCCAACCACAATGATGTCAGCTTGCGTGAAGCGAGCCATCATGCCAAGTAACACACTTTTACCCACCCCTGAGCCGGCAAAGAGCCCCATACGTTGGCCACGGCCTACGGTGAGAAGCGCATTAATAGCGCGAACGCCAACATCCAGTACGCTATTAATCGGTGTTCTTTCAAGTGGATTAATTGGTGGCGTGATTAATGGTGCGCGATGTTTAACATCTAATGGGCCTTTACCATCAAGTGGGGTGCCTTGTGCATCTAGGATCCTGCCCAGTAATTCATCACCGAGTGGTAACAGGCGGCTAGTTTGGCCGTCATCGCCGGTAGTTTGTGCATAAACACGAGCACCTGGCGCAATTCCTTCGAGATCAGCCAGTGGCATTAATAGCATACGTGCGCCATTAAAGCCGACGACTTCACATACTACTTCATCATGACGACCATTAATCGCACGTTCGATAAAACAGGTCGCTCCTAATGGCATTTTAATGCCTTCTGCTTCCATCACTAAACCGGTGATCTTAGTGAGGCGACCATAATGGCGTGTCATTGGGATCCCTTTCATTCGAGATTCCAAATCATCCAGTGTTGCTATCCAGCGACCCATTCTCACGGTCATGACAAGGTCTCCGGCGCATAAAGGCGGCACAATTCTTGCCAACGTGTCGCGACGGTCATATCGGTTTCGCCATCTTCAGCGACGACACGGCAACCACCGAGGTGTAGCTTAGGATCGGCAACTAGACGCCAACCATTAAGGCTTAATAATGAACCTAAATGTTGCTCAATCAGCTCTATGTGAGCAGGGTTGACATGTAGCTCAGGCTGGCCTGAGAAAATGGGTTTTTGTTGTAATAAATGGCTGATTTCTTCTAGTAGTGCTGTGCCATCACAAATAGTTGATTGACCTAATACTTGTTTAGCGGCAGTTAAGGCAATTTGTAGCAACTTAGTGGTGATGACGGTATCGAAACTATCAATTGAATAATTAAACTCGGACAGTAATTTTTGCCAAGTTTCAATGATTGGCTGTTCTTGCGCGAGAGCTTGTTGGCGACCTTGTTCTTCACCTGCACGTAACCCTTGCTCAAAACCGACTTGATAACCTTCTTTTTGTCCAAGTTCATGGCCTTGTTGGTAACCTGAACGTTGGGCTTCTTCTTTTAAGTTATCCAATAGATTGATTTGCTCAAGTACCTCTTGCGGCTCAAGACAGGGAACTTTCGGTTTATCAGGCTCTGGTAGGTCATCCAATGAAGGAATAGCTGGGGAATTGAGATCCCATTGATTCAATTCACGCAGTTGCCAAGGTTTCCATGATTGTTGATCGATTGGTGATTTAGACATAGACATCGTCTCCACCACCAATGCTGATTTCGCCTTTTTCTGCTAAACGACGCACTATCATCAAGATCGCTTTTTGCTCGGTTTCTACTTGTGACATACGGACAGGTGAACGGGACTCCAAATCATCGCGAACGATTTCAGCAGCACGTACCGCCATATTGTTAAGGAAGTGGTCGCGTAGTGCTTGATTACTGCCTTTAAGGGCAATAACCAACGAATCGTTGGCAACTTCTTGTAGAATGCGTTGAATGCTGCGATTGTCGACTTCGATAAGATTTTCGAATAGAAACATTTCGTCGATAATGCGTTGTGCCAATTCGCCGTCGTAGTCACGCATTGCATCAATCACACTTTCTTCTTGTTGATTTTTCATAAGGTTGATGATTTCAGCCGCGGTTCTTACGCCACCCATTTTGCTGCGTTTGAGGTTTTGACCATCCAATAAGTTATTAAGAACTTCGGTAAGCTCGGCCAAGGCTGCGGGTTGTACACCACCAAAGGTCGCGATACGTAGCATGATGTCATTACGTTGGCGCTCGTCAAACAGCTCTAAAACATCGGCAGCAAGGTTGCGTTTTAAGTGAACCAATATCGTGGCGATAATTTGTGGATGTTCATCACGAATAATATCGGCCACGGTTTGCGGTTCCATGTAATTGAGACTTTCAATACCGGATGTACTTTCTTGTTTATCAAAGATATCTTCTAACAAGCTAGCCGCACGCTCTTCACCTAATGCTTTGATCAGCACTGAACGTAGATAATCATTGGTATTAATATTGAGTGCTGCAAATTGAATGGCGGATTCTTCAAACTCGGTGAGTACCTCAGCCAGTTCATTATTTGAGATTTGGCGCATGTTAGAAACCGCCATACTCAGTTGTTGAACTTCTTTGGGATTCAGGTGTTTAAAGACCTCTGCGGCTTGATCTTCGCCGAGTGTCATTAGCATCACGGCACTTTTTTCGGTTCCTGTTAATATCATTGTGCTTTTCCTAACCACTGACGAATGACCATGGCAACCACTTGTGGGTCTTTCTCTGCCATTTCACGAATACGTTGACTTTGAATTTCAGCACTGACACGTTGGCGAGTCAGGCGACGACGTGTTTGTTCGTCCATATCTTCATTAATTTCTTCATCAACCACGAGCGGGGTTTTAGGTTGAGTCGCAACAAAAGTTTCGGCGGTCACTTGCGCTTGCTGTGATTGGCGGTATTTCACCCATTGTGGCTTGATACCGAAACGCCACATAAACCAAGCGATAATGGCGATTAAGAGGATCTTACCGTAATCCAATATTTGGGCGATAAGCTGTGGGTTTTCCAGCATCGAAGGTTGTTCTTCAACAACGGTTTCGTTGGTAAATAATGAGTTAGTGATGTTTAAAGAGTCTCCACGATCAACTGAATACCCCATTGCCTCACGGGTTAGCGCATCAATTTGCTTCATCATTTCTGGTGGTAATGGTTTCATTTGGACGCCATTTTCACCTTCTTGCGGTAAGTAATTGATGATCACTGCGACTGATAATCTATCAACAACACCTATCTGACGCTGAGTGTGACTAATTTTACGGTCAACCTCGTAGTTAGTGGTTTCATCACTCTGTGAGTGGCTTGAACCATTACCCGACATATTATTTTTTTGGCTAGTTTGGTTGTTTTTATCCGTCGAAACAGGTGCTGATGGGGCGCTTGGTGGTTGGTTGGATAATGCTCCCGGCACACCACCTGTTCCACCATTGTTGTTTTGCATGCTCTGGCTGTTTTGTCGTGAGCGTATTGCCGCACTTTCAGGTGTTTGATTCGGCTTATATTCCTCAGAGGTTTGCTCAACTTTAGAGAAATCCATTTGCGCCGTGACTTGTGCATGCACGTTAGCGCGACCGACTAATGGTGACAGGATATCTTCAATCCGTTGTTTGAGATGGGATTCCATCTCTTTAGTCATTTTTATTTGTGCGCTATTAGCCGATTGTTGACTGTTATCATTGTTAGTCAGTAAACGACCTGTTTGATCGACAATCGTCACATTTGCAGCGGTTAAACCTGAAACGCTACTGGAGACCATATGGACAATTGCTGTGATTTGACTTTCATCTAACATGCGTCCCGGTAGTAATCCTACGGTGACTGAGGCTGTCGGGAGCTTTTGTTCACGAACAAATAAAGTGGGTTTTGGGATGGCCAAATGAACACGTGCGTTTTGGACAGGGCTCAGTGATTCAATGGTGCGTGATAATTCACCTTCCAATGCACGTTGGTAGTTAACTTGTTCGCTAAATTGGCTGATACCAAACTGTTCTTTATCTAACAGTTCGAAACCCGTATTGCCTCCTTTAGGCAATCCAGATTGCGCTAATTTAAGACGTAGTTCATGAACTTTATCCGCGGGTACCAAAATTGCACTACCATTATCAGCGATTTGATAAGGCACGTTCATTTGTGTTAATTGGCTGACTATATCACCACCGTCTTTGGCACTGAGGTTACTAAGAAGTACTCGATAGTCAGGACTGCGTAGCCAAAGAAGTAGGGCGACAACAACTGCAATCGCCGCAGCACCAGCAATCATTAGTGGAATTTTTGGGGATGATTTGAGGCGCGTAGCAATAGATGCAAACCCTTTTGAAGCCTCTCCCGTTTCTTTAGATGCGGCACTCATAGATATTCCTTGCCTTGCAAAATCAACAGATGAAAACACTTTTGGCGAAACAATGTTATTCCCTCTTCGTCACGTCACTTTTTTACGTTGCTATTATTGATGACTCTAATAAATCTAATGACGGAATCAGCCTATAAATTTGGTGTTATTTATCGGCTTCAAGTTAAAAAGCCTGTGCTAGGGTAAGCATGCCTAACTAGAATGCGATGACCATTCACCTATGAAATTGAAGAGAAATACATGACTATTCAAGCTATTGAAGGGGCGCTATCACAGCTGCAAGCGACTGCTACCCAAGCCGCCAATCACAGCAAACCTATTATTGAGCCTGTAGGATTTGCGGATCATCTTGTGTCAGCTGTGGAGCAAATTAATGACGTCAGAAACCACTCGGCGAAACAGATCGAAGATTTTACCTTGGGGAAAGAGAATGTATCGCTCAATGATGTCATGGTGGATATGCAAAAGGCCAGCTTGAGCTTTCAGATGGGGATCCAAGTACGTAATAAGTTGGTGGCGGCATATCAAGAGGTGATGTCTATACCTGTGTAATTGGTTTACCCATTTGAATATAATGAATTAATTGCCTTATTATTGCTTTCTTGGAGCAGTGATAGGGCATTATTCATTTAAAATATCAGTTTAGCTAACATCGTTTTCGGCTATCCACTTACCATATACATTGTGAACCATTTTTGATGAGGTCTTATCCGTTCATCATTAGCAGATTTGAGCGATAGTATTGGGTTTTAATAAAATAAACGTTCACGAAGGTTCGCGGGTTGTTGTTGCTCAAGTTCAATATCAATAATCGGTTTACTGAGTCTTTTGCTCGTTCTGCTAGATTGTGCATATTGGCTAAATTTATGAAAGAACAAAACCAGTAATGAGAGATTATTAATATAGAACAAGGTGTTAATTAAAGTTAATTTTTTCTAGACGTTTTTTATTAATCAAAGTAGGGGATTAGACTTTGATTGAGATGGGGCGGTTTTTAGTTAGAGTTCTGCACTTTTAACTGAAATGAAAAATAGAGGAGGAATGCAATTAATAGAAGCTGTATATGAAATGAATGATGGTGAGGCTAAAGAGAGAGATTATAATAGCATTTTTTGTTGTATAGCTTAATACATTAAATTTAACAGTAAAGAGTTAATACTCATTAAATGGGATTTTTATTTACATACGTTATAGTTAAGATGAATTATCTATTTTTTCTCTAATACTTCTTGTTCAATACGTTACGCATGCCTCTCAATTACTAATTAATTGATTTTTAATTAATAATATTTTGGGTTGCTCATATGCTTAAATTAACAGTGATTATGTTTTTTTTAAAAAAAGGAAATGTATTTTCAAAGTAAACTATATCAAAAAAATTAAATTTGTAACAAAATGAAAATATCGTTAAATATATTAACATACACCAAATATGAATAACCCATAATAAGAGTATTTCAAATACCCATATTATGGGTTATTTCCTCAATGTTTTGATATTATTGGCTTAAATTAAACTGTATATTGTATATAACGATCAATTATTTATTTTTGATAGTTATTTTCTATTAAAATTTTAAGATCGATCGTTATAAACGTATTTACTCTCTAGGTGGTTAATCCTATATTCAACTCCAGTTAGGTGTTTTTTCGATTTTAAAGTAACAGTTTTTTCAATTTTTATCTTATTACAGAGTCATTTTTTAAGAGTAATAAGATACTAAGATAAATTGAGTAAATTATTTATTGTTGGTTTATATTATGACAAAAAATAAAGAGTTATTACGAAAGGAGATTGGAAGCTTTTTAAAAAAAGCAAGAAAGAATCAATCTCTCACAGGACATCAATTGGGCAGATTAATGCAGGTTAGTCAGCAACAAATTTCACGCTATGAACGAGGCGAATCCGGCATTAATATTGAAACTCTCGATGTTATGCTCGATATTTTAGGGAAAAGCTGGTCAGAATTTTTTTTCTCCGTCATGATTAATTATTCAGATGATATGATGGAAATGAGAATACAGGAAAGAAAGCACTTTCTATAGAAGTTTACTTTTCTATTTAATAATGAGTATGAAAAAATATTCTATAGGCTATTTATAGCCTATAGGATCGACTATCTCGCTTAGCGATAAATAAGGGACTTAAATAGCAACAGGATGATGCTGTTATTAATGATGTAACTTTTACGTTTCAAAAAAAAATGAAATTAACACCTTTATTTAAAAGGGTGAATGGTTTCTATTGTCTTTTTACTAGAAAGGAAAAATAAATGAAATTAACTAAATTAGCGATTGCAACTGTATTTGCGGCATCTGTTGTTCCATTCAGCTCAATGGCCGATAACACAGGGACAATTAACTTTGTGGGCTCTGTTGTTAACACACCTTGCAATATTGAGCAGTCTTCTCTGAAACAAACTGTTGATTTTGGGCAGCTGTCACGTAAGGCACTGGAAAGTGGTAAAGCGGCGGAAGCAGATTTCGATATCAAATTTACAGGCTGTGATTTTGCTAACTTTGGTAAAGATACTGAAGGTAAACCTGTAGCAGTGAAATCAATGGAATTGGTATTTACTGGCCAAACTTATGCAGATAAAGACAATACATTGTTGGCAACTTCAGCAGGAAATGCAAACAACCTTGGTATTTTGATCGACGGTTTCGAGTTCGGTAAAGCGACCGACGTATTACCTCGTATTGCAAACCAAACTGGTGATAACACATTAACTTTCAAGGCACTAGCTAAAGCAGTTGATACAACTAAAGATGTGGCTGAAGGTAAATTCAGTGCTATCTCTAACTTCCGTATCACATATCAATAAGTCGATAAATTGACCGCCAGCGAACACTGGCGGCCAATCTTGCTCACGAAGAGGGGCAAACGGTAATTTCTCCCTCTTCGTATTTCAATTGAAAATCAATAAATTGATTTTCTTCGAATATTTAACAACCTCTAGTGACTGCCGTCAAACAGTTTTTGTTTGTTAACAGTCAGATTACGGGCGGATTTTTGATGCCTGTTAGGGAGAGATGGGTGGCTGTTTATCAACATGTTGGTCTGCAAATAACAGGGATCTTATTTTCGCTTATCTTTGGTGGTACACCAGTTTTTGCCGCGAAAGAGGTGGGTATGCGCCATGAAGGGGTGACTCAACTTGTTGGCAGTGTGATCTCGACGCCATGTTCGATTGTGATGTCAAATCGTTATCAAACGGTCGATTTTTCATCTTTAACGATGACCAAGCTTTCAACGGCGGTAGAACGAGAACAACAAACTCGGCCATTTGATATTGAGCTTCGTGATTGTGGCAGTGTGTATAGCACTATTGATAGCAAAACATGGACGATACGTTTTGATGGGCAAGGAGCTGACAATATCCATGCATTTGTCTTACAAGGGCCTTCCCAAGGTTTGGGAGTCTCTGTGCTTGATAACACGAAAAATATCTTGATACCTGGAGAAAGCTACCCTTTGTTTAAGAGTGTGTTACGGCAAGGTAAATCAGGGCAAACCCTCTTTTTACGTTATTTTTTACGGCTAGAACTGACCGGGAAACCGTTACAAGCAGGAAGTTATCAGGGGTTAGTTCGTTTTTTTATCGATTATCAATAAAGCATAGAAACACTTCTTCAATAATAACATTGAGGACGGCATTTTTGTTGTCTTTGGGATGGTACAGAGCATGATGTTCAAACTTAGCAAAATAAGGCTGGCCGTTTTATTGGCGGTGAGCGTCAGTGCATGCACGGCGTATGCAACAGAATTCAATACGGATGTATTGGATGCAGAAGATATGCAAAACGTGGATATGAGCCAATTTTCTGTTGCCGGTTATGTGCCTCCCGGAAACTATGTATTAACCGTTTTTGTTAACGGGCAGCGCTTAGGTGCACCTCGTGATATTGCGGTTCTTGAACAAAATGACCAGAACCAAGCAATTTGTATACCGGCTAATTTATTGGATCTGATTGGTTTGAAAGATTCGGCAAAAGAAAAAGTCACGACTTACGATGATGGCCAGTGCCTTGATCTTTCCGCATTAAAAGGTATGCAATCGATAATTGAATTGCCCACGCTATCACTGAAAATTACTATTCCACAATTATGGATGGAATACCGTGATCCTAACTGGGTCCCGCCTGCATTATGGGAAGAAGGGATTAATGGGGCTTTTGTTGATTACAACGCGAATGTTTCGGTGACCGAAGAGAACAAAGGCAATAAGCGTACTTATTTATCTGCTAATGGTACGGCGGGTATTAACCTCGGTGCTTGGCGTTTACGTGGCGACTATAACGCAACCTATCAAAAGCAGCACGGCGGCAGCAACCCACAAGAAACGCATAATTTTGATTTTAGCCGACTGTATGCGTTTACGTCCTTGAAGAAACTTGCCTCCATTTTAACCATTGGTGAAAACTACTTCTATTCCGATGTATTTGAGTCATGGCAATACACAGGCCTTTCCTTAGAAAGTGACGACCGTATGTTACCGCCTAAATTGGTAGGTTATGCACCAGAAATTATTGGTGTGGCAAATACCAATGCTACGGTCATTGTGCGTAGCCAAGATCGAATTATTTTAGAAACTACGGTACCACCGGGCCCATTCCGTATTCAGACGTTAGACAGTGGTGTACGTGGTGTACTTGATGTGACGGTGCGTGAAGAAAATGGTGAAGAGAAAAAATTTAGCCTCAGTACGGCCTCGCTGCCTTATTTAACCCGTCCCGGACGCATTATTTATAAATTAGTGGCTGGTAAAACGCGCTATAACGGCCATAACCTGACTGGTAAACCTGTGGTTGGGGGTGAATTGTCGTATGGTTTATCCAATGCATGGTCACTGTATGGGGGCTCGCAACTTAATGGTGATTACCAAACTGCGGCGATTGGTATTGGTCGAGACTTGTTTGCTTTCGGTGCTTTGTCATTCGATATTACACAGTCTTTTGCCCATTTTACCAACCAAACTCTGCAAGGACGCTCATTTCGCCTCAACTATGCAAAGTCGTTTGATGCGTTACGTACGGATATTACCTTCGCAGGCTACCGATTTGCGGATAGAAATTACCGCACACTCACTCAGTTTATGGATCAAGAACGCACAGGGTACGTGGTGCGAGCACCAAAAGAAAACTATCAAATTTATTTGAATAAGTATTTTGATAATTTCAATTTATCGCTGAATTATCAATACAGTACTTATTGGCAAGATAAGCCACAGACACAGTATGGATTATATGCCAGCACGAATATCAGTATTCCTGTGCTATCGCAACAAGATGCCAATATTTCATTATCGGCAACGCGTACTGAGCGTGATAACGGCTATAAAGATGATGCGATCAACCTGTATTTAACGATCCCTTTGTATAGCGGGCACAATATTACCTTTTCCGAGCTGTATTCGCGCGCCGGAGGTAATAACCAATATAACCATAGTGTTGGGTATAGCGGCTATAGCGACCGTGATAATTACAGCCTGAATGTTGGCTATAACCATGGACAAAATATGGAAAGTCAATCGAGTATCAGTGGCTATTATTCACGTGACTTATCGCAAGCTAACTTATCGGCGAACGCCAGTTATGTGCCGCAACAATACCGTAGTTTTGGGGCTTCAATTAACAGTGGGATCACCGCGACGGCTCACGGGGTCGCTTTACACCGTAGCGCGAATGGCGATACGCGTCTAATGATTGAAACACCGGGGGTGGGTGATGTGCCTCTAGATAGCGGTGTGATCAAAACTAACCGTTTTGGGCTTGCGGTTATTCCTAACGTGAATAGTTATCGTAAATCGACAGCATCGATTAATACCAGCCAGCTACCGGAGAATTTAGAAACATTGGAGTCAACGACGGATATCACCTTAACCAAAGGCGCGATTGGTTATCGCAGCTTATCGGTAATGAAAGGTGAAAAGCTATTTGCCATTTTATCGTTGAATAATGGTAAAAATCCGCCGTTTGGTGCCAGTGTACGTAATACCGATAATCGTGAATTAGGCATTGTTGGAGAAGATGGGGTGACGTGGTTGGTTGGTATTTCCCCTCAAGAGACACTCTCTGTTTATTGGGCCGGAGAAAAGCAATGTGAATTACGAATACCTGACAATATCACATCATTATCAAGCATGTTATTGCTGCCATGCTCTCCAGCCAGTCCCGCATTATCAACGGTTAATGCAACGCCAGCAAAATAATTTTTTAGTTCGTTTTATGAGGTCAATTATGTTGAATTTAGGTCATGGGTTATATCGTGTACTCGCAGGGGTTGCAGCATTAGTTTCAATCAGTGCTTACAGCGCCGTTACATTAGATAGAACTCGTATTATTTTTCCGGGCTCTGAAAAGTCAATTAACGTGACTATTTCGAATGATAATCCAGAAGAAGCTTACTTAGCGCAAAGTTGGATTGAGGACTTACAGGGTAATAAACTGACTAAAGGCGCAATTTTGGCAACTCCCCCATTACAGCGTGTTGAGCCTAATAGTACCAGTTTAGTGCGTTTAAGTACGACGCCTGAATTGAGCAAACTGCCACAAGACCGAGAGTCAGTGTTTTACTTCAATTTGCGTGAAGTACCGCCAAAATCTACCGATGGCAATACATTACAAATCGCGTTGCAATCACGAGTAAAACTGTTTTATCGCCCAAGTGCTATTTTAGCTGAGTCGGAAACAAAGTGGGCACATAAGGTCACATTAACCAAAACCGCAAAAGGTTATCGCATCAACAATAACACCCCCTTTAATTTAACCGTAATTGGGTTAGGAAATAGTAAAGCGGCTTCCGAACAAAATTCATTTGATGTCGTCATGGTGCCACCTAAGTCAGTACAAGATGTAGTGTCACCAGCGTTATCCACACCGTATCTCACGTACATTAATGATTATGGCGGCAAGCCGACGCTGGCGTTTCGTTGCCAAGGTGATACATGCGCTGTTACGGGTGAACAGTAATTTCAAGGGTTTGGCTAACGGGGAAAGATGATGCGCAAACACAATATTTTCATGAGATTAACATGGTACAAAGCGGCATTACTCATTGCGTGCAGTGTATTCGGTCAATTGGCCAACGCTGAGCTCCCTGTGGCGAATACACCAGTAAATCAATCGGACTATGAACCGTTGCATCAAGGCCGAATACAAGTGAGTGCCACACTATTTAATGCTCCATGTAATTTAAGTCTAGATAAAACGTGGCGTTTAACAGGGTGTGGCGCGGGAAATGATTACCGAGAAATGAAATTATTTGATGCCACTGCTAATACGCCAGCAAGTATGCGATTTTATGATGTGCAACGCGATGTGTTTTCAGTGCGTTATCCGCTTTCATTGCTTAATGGGGATAATCCAATTCACCTGCCAATATTGATGAATGATCGGCATACATTGCGTTTAGAGGTGAGCTATGAATAAGGCTACGATGCATTTTTGGCTGCTTCCTGTGGTACTTCTAAGTTGTCCGCCTCAGACATGGGCAGCGAATAGCTTGGATGTTGAGTTTAGTGGCGAATTGGTCAGTACTGCATGCCAAGTAGCAGCGGAATCCATCAATAAAAAGATCACACTGTACAACTTACGTTGGCAATTTATTAATGAAAATACAACCAGTGCAGTGACACCTTTTTCCATTGCCATTGATAAATGCAGTGAAACGGATTTGCAAAAAAGTATCAAACTGACTTGGAAAAGTCAGGAATTAGTCAACATTGGTGGTGATAGTTTTTTAACTACCAAAGGTGACAGTGGGGTGGTGCTAGGGATCATTGATCAAGATGAAAAACCTATTGTATGGAATCAACCCATGACTATTGGTGATGTCAATGTTGTTGAAGGTTTACAGCAATTCGACTTTGGTGTTTTTGTTCGCAAGCCCGCTACGGGTGAAGCCAAGATTGGCGATTTTTCCAGTATCGTGACCTTTAATGTGGAGTACGAATAGTGAATATACTCAAACAAATAAAAAAAACACTAGGGTTACTGTTATTGTTCGTCACATTAGAGAGTTCAGCTGACGTTTTAGTGGATGTTACCGCCACTATGGTCGACCCAGCTTGTAACATTCGCAGTGAAAATAGCAGTTCACCGTTGAAAATTGGTTTTGGTGCGCTCAATCCAGAGTCTCTCAGTAAATCGACGGCAGTGAAAGATTTTTCACTCTATATATCGGGGTGTAATTTCAATAATAGCCTCGCGATCGTATTGAACCCGAAAGGGGGAAGCACCTTGTTATACAACGGAAAAAATATTCTCGCCACCAGTACCGATGGCTTAGGGATTGATTTTAAAGAAGTGACGGGCGGAACGGTGCGTGCGCTGGAAATGAGTAAAAAGCAACGAATCTATCCCGAACGGGTGGATGCGACATTATACCGTATGGATTTACAGGCGCAGTTAGTCAATGCGGTGCCAATCAATCAGTTGGCGCTGGGGAAATTTACTTCAACTGTCACCCTTGCTGTGACTTATAACTAGTAGGATCATTTTATTATGTTGGATTTAAAAGGTACTATTCCTACACACTGGTTGCAGTCTTTTCATAAAAAGAAAATTTGGTGTAGTTTAATTTCATTGGGCAGTTTATTGCTTCCATCAATTGCATTAGCAAACTACGCCCCGATGATCCAAGACCCAAATGATGGATATTTAATTCAGCTCGCTAGCAATAGTTCCATAGCTTCTACCCCTGTGGTTGGTTCTGATGGTAAAAACTATTATCGTGTGGGTAGCCCGATAGTGATTAATGGTAGCGGTCCTTCTGTTAGCGTAACAGGCACAGTAAGGTGTATTGGTAGAACATGGGGGGGCGCGAGCACAAATATTAATAGTGACAGTGCTTACCATAGGCTATTTATGTATGCACCTTCAGCGGGGACGACAGTCGATGGTAAAACAGGTTATCGCGTTAATAGTAATGTCGTGATGACAGTTGATAGTAAAATGCTCAATTGGTTGAATATTACAGGTGCTTCTGCTTGTTCTAATGCTTCGAGTGGATCGACACAGTCAGCCTCTGGTTTTGCAGTACAATTTCCAATTACAGTGACATTTTATATTAATGAAAGAATTATTGATGGTCAGGTAGTTATTGCTTCTATGCCACTTGGGGGCTATGTACGTGCATTTATGAGCCCTAAAACGCCTCCAACATACACATCTTGGCCATTAGGTGAAACCACAGTACCAATGCGATTACTTTCTTCAACATTAAATGTAGGTTCATCTTGTAATACAACCACGACCACAGGGCAGGCAGGAACAATTAACTTACGTCATGGGCAGTTAAATACGCTAAATTATGACAGTGTGGTCACAGAGAAAGTCACCTATAACTGTAAATTTTCCATGCCAACAAAAGTTAGATTACGTCTCGATTATGCTACCGACGGCGACCCACAGAAACGTTTGCCGATGACGAGTAGTCAAAATAATAAAATTTATAGCGATTTGAGCATGACCGATGAAATAACTGGTCAAACGGGAAAAGATTTTAAAGTTGATATTAAAGATTTAAGAACCATTAAGATAACCAGTCATATTCAAGGCAGTAATGCTGTAGCAGGTGACTATAAAGGCTCCGCTTGGCTGATAGCGACATTTGATTAAGTTGTCTTTTATTTATAAATAGTGCCAATCAAGGCACTATTTATACTTACGAATAGCTAGAAATAATGGATTACCAACCAATCGCAACGCCAGCACCAACAACTGCACTGTCTGAATTATTCCAAGAGACAGAACTACGTAAGTTAACGTTTTCTTTGATTTGATATTGCGCCCCGACAGCGACAGCATTGCCATTACGGTAGTTACCTAAGCCAGCACCAAGGCTAAAGCGTGTATTCATAGCATAAGGAATATTCGACATCGCAGCGACGGAAGCGATGCCTGAATTCGCTTGTTTAGTCGTTTTGCTGATTTTTTTCTCCATTTGAGAAAAATGAGCCGTATTTTCACTTTGAGCTTTATTAAAGTCTTCACGAAGAACGGTAAGTTTTTTTACATTTTCAGAATGCTTTTTATGATATTTTTTATCAGCTAAATCAATTTTATCATAAATATGAATGTTGTTATGAGAAATAGCCTGTTGAGTATTTTTATCGATTTCTGACATCTTGGGCTCTAGCTCACGATATATATCTTCCATATCTTGATTGATTATTTTATAGATGTGCTCTTCTAAAGTAGATGGTGGATCGGTAATCAGTTTATTATGACCGCCAAAAAGAGTTCGCAGACGATTCTCTTCATATTTTTTCATCACTGCTTTTTTATGTTCTATAGACGGTTTTTCAGTTGGTATTTCCGATAATGTTTCTGAGATAGCAACAATGGGCTCGATGAGAATAGAAGAAAGAGGTAACGCGAACGAGGTAGTTGATAACGAAGAGGTTAGTATCAATGTAAGTGAACTAACAATAAATCCTTTTTTCATTATATATCCTATATAAATTAATCAAATCTACTTTGCATTCTTTGCCGTAGATTCATTATGTTATACTGGATTTCACCAAGCAAAAACTCAGTAATAACGCATCATTAAATCGTGAATAGTGATTATTTCTTATTAAGCTAAATAATAAGGGAAATATATTCATCTAATTAATTGCTTCAATGTCTAATTATTGCGTTTTAAAGTTATTAAATAGTTAATCAACGACGACGTGGATCTGCGGTGATAAATTACCTGACGTTGGCTAAAGCACGGATACAATGAAATTCATTGTAGGAAGGGTAATAAACAGAAGTTGTCATATATAAGCTAATTTATTTAGCCCCCATTAATTGTTTTTTAGCGTGTTTTTTTTACAATAACATGTTATTTTTCTGTGAAATTTTATTTCGCTGTGTTTTTGATATTGGCAACAATGCCATTTTTTGCATCTTATCGTAAATTTAAACAGACGATAATGAGTTATAGCTTAAGTCAAGAGTGTGATTGAAGGATCTTTGAATTATGGCAGTAAGAGAGATTATTGAGATACCGGATGAAAGGCTGCGAGTACACTGTCACCCTGTGACTGATGTTGCTGCGGTACAAGGTTTGATCGATGATTTATTGGATACTATGTATAGCACCGATAATGGTATTGGTTTGGCGGCGACTCAGATAGGTGCATCGCAATCGGTGATGGTGATTGATATTTCTGAAAACCGTGACCAACCGATGGTATTTGTTAATCCTGAAATTATTGAAAGTGAAGGGGAAACTAGCTATCAAGAGGGTTGTCTATCTGTCCCTGAAATTTATGCAGATGTTCCACGTTTTCAACGTGTTAAGGTCAAAGCATTAGATAGAGACGGCAATGAATTTATCGTCGATTCCGATGAGTTTTTAGCTATCGTGATGCAACATGAGATTGATCATCTACACGGTAAAGTGTTTCTTGATCATTTATCAACACTAAAACGTAATATGTTATTGAAAAAACTAAAAAAACAGCAACGATTAAAGCAATAATTGAGTGGACTCCATTGTTTCTACCCTAAATAATTCGAGATGTAATCAATAAGTGTATGTGACTAGTGCGGGAGAGCAACGTCACCATGCCTTAATCTAAACGGCTACAGCTTGATGTGAAATGGTTATGAAGTGTCAGGTGGGGCGCCTGACACACATAACTACTCAAGAGGCTTTATTGTTTTTGGCGTGTCTGGCTGATTAAATTGGCCATAGCTGTTATTCAGTGCCCGAGTTTGATCTAATTGTTTAATTTCTTTACTTAAAAAATCTAGATGCTGCTGTAAATAGGTTTTGGTTACGCGTTCATTTTCAATGATTTGCTGCAACATTATCACTAATTCATTTGTGATGGGGTGTTGCGCTCCGAGCTCATGTGACAATTGCGTCAAATTTTCGACAGCATGGACATACTCTGTTTCGCGGGCGATTAACTGTTCCCACTCTTTTGCTTGTGCCAGTGCGACTAAATTTTCACTTAATACTAAAACATCACGGTAGATTTCATGTAAATCGATAGATTTATGATTATTCACCTGTTTATATTTCATCCACATTTGCTCCGATTTGCTGCCAAGTTGACGCAAGATCGGAGAGTAATTGGTAAACTTCTTGTATATAGGCCACATTATTTTCAAGGTTAGCCTTGAGTAAGCGGATCACCATGTAGTCATAAAGGCTCGCTAAATTATCCGCAATTTCACCACCTGCATCATGATTTAGCGCATGTTTTAAACCAGTATCAATGATATCAATTGCTTTGGAAAGTTCTTTACCTTTCGCGGCAATCTCATTTTGCTGCATAAAAATCTCAGCGCGTTTCAGGGCGCTTAATGCGCCCTTATATAAAATACTGATGAGTTGATAGGGGGTAGCGTTGATAATTTCACTTTCTATATCAACTTGTTGATAAGCTTGTTTTGCTTTTTGTTGGTACATATTAATTAACCTAAGAGTCTACCTAACGAATTACTGGTACTAGTGAGCGAGTTCATCATTTTATCGAGATTTTGGAACTGACGGCGGTAGCCATCCATAGTGCTTTCGATTTGTTTATTGGTTTGTTCAATACGTTTATCGAGGCTTTTCTTTTTCTTTTGCAGGCCATCGGTGGCGTTATGTATTGTCCCTTCTTTGTTATCAAGGGTCTTTTTCAAATATTCGAAGTTCTCAGTACCAAAACCCGTTTCTTTACCATCGCCCATAAAGAAGGTTTTGACGCTAGCAGCGTTTTCTTTTAATGCCTCTTCAAACTTTTTATTATCGATCTCCAATGTACCGTCTAATTTTTGTTTGATCCCCAGTTTATTCAGAGTATCAATTTCACCACTTTGTTGTGCCGCTCGAACATGGGTACGTAGTTGGCTTTGGATCCCACGCAATGTAGAGTCACCAATGAGCGGGCCATTGGTTTTATCAGGTTCAGAGCCTTTATCTGTCGGTGTATATTTGGTTAACTCAGTCGCTAGAGTTTGAAATTCATTATAGGCATCGACCCACGCTTTTATTTTAGCTTTAGCGGGTTCGATGTCGGAGGAAATAATTAAATGATCAGTTTTTGATGCTTCAGTTTCTTGTTTAAGCGTTAAGGTGAGACCAGGAAACAGGTCTTTCGCTTCATTGGTCTGTGATTCAAGTTCAAAGCCGTCGATGATTAATTGCGCATTTTGCGGGGCAACTTTTTGCTCCATATCAGGTGCGCCATTGATGATGACTTTATTATCTGCACCTAATTCTGATTTAACATTCATTAGGTTAGCTAGGTCATCATCACCGTCCACCTTGATATTGATACGGTGATCGGTGCCTTCTTTTTTGGAGGTAAAGACAAGGTGATAATTATTGGTTTTATCTTTAATGATTGCCGCACTCACATTACTGTCTGTTTTATTAATTGCATCAGCAATTTCAATTAATGAAGTGTGTTCATTGTCTAACTTAATAACGATGGGTTTTTTTTCAGCGGGTTGAGTAATGGTGATAGTCCGTTCTGCATTACCATTACCGAGTAGTTTTTTATTATCACTCAGACCTTTAGTAGCTATAGTTTGTGCTTTAGCTAAATTTTTAACCACAACATCGTGTACACCTGCAACCGCTTTTCCATCTGTTTTAACATCAAAGCTTTTATAGTCACCATTAACTTTAGTGGTACTGATATCACCATATTTTTTTAGATCTTCAGCGGCTTTTTTTAATTTCTCCAGTGATGATTGCATTTTGCCATAGGCACTGATTTGTGCATCATAGCTGGCTTTCTGTGTGGTTAATGGTTCCAAACGGCGCTTTTCAACCGCTTCAATTTGGCTCATTTGATTATTTAAATCTAAGTTAGCCCCGATACCGAGTGTCGCTATACCAGCCATGAATATCTCCTAAAAAATGTTCTCGTTCAGAGGTTATCGGCGAGAAGCGCGGAAATCTTAGACTATATACACAAATAGTGATGGCACGAGTTAGCGACAGAAAGCAGCGTATTTATTTCTATTGGTGATAAATAAGTGGGTTTTAGCACTCATTTTGCCGTGTAAATCATTATATAAATTAAAGATATATGCATTCAGATAAAAATATTGAAATTAATGATTAAAGCCATTTTTAATCCTGCCGATAAATATTTTGACGAATTAATCATTAAGAATAGGTGGTTAATTCAATATATAATATATATGAATAGAAAGGGTTTATATAATGTCACAAGTTATCAATACCAATATTTTGTCTCTGAATACTCAGAATAATTTGAATAAGTCACAAAGTGTGTTGGGAACCGCGATTGAGCGCCTATCTTCTGGCATGCGTATCAATAGCGCAAAAGATGATGCAGCAGGTCAAGCTATCGTCAACCGTTTTACGGCTAATGTTCGTGGTTTAACTCAAGCTGCACGTAATGCCAATGATGGTATTTCAATGGCGCAAACCGCTGAAGGTGCGGTTAACGAAATTAATAATAACTTACAACGCATTCGTGAGCTGACGGTACAGGCAAAAAACGGTTCAAACTCCGAATCGGATATTAAATCACTGCAAGAAGAGGTGTCTCAGCGTTTAGCAGAAATTGATCGTATCTCTGCTCAAACCGATTTTAATGGTAATAAAGTATTGAGCAAAGACGGTGCTATGACAATTCAGGTAGGTGCATTTGATAATCAAACTATTTCATTAGATTTTAAAAAGATTGATAGTTCTGTGCTAAAAGTGAATGAAGTGGATTTATCGAAAAAAGGACAGATTGGCCAGCAAGTGAAGAATTTAAGTGAAACTGAAGATAAAGCAGTGGCGGCGGTGACCGCAGAAGATGCGATTAACTTTAAGGCTGAAGCAGGGCAAAAGCTTTATGAAAGTACTACAAAAGGCGAGTATATATTAGAAAAAACAACACCGGCTTCTGGTGGTGGTGCTGCTACTATTGAATACTACAAAGTTACAAAAGCTGATTTTGAGACTTCGGCAGGTGCGGATAAAGGTAAAATTAAATCTTCGGCTCTAGCTACGGCTGTTACCTCTACGCCAACTTTAGGTGCGGAAATGGTCGATGGTGAGGAAGTTTACGCTGAAGTCAAAGGGGTGACAGGCGTGACGGCAAAAGCCGCAATCAAGCTTGGTGCTGGTGAAGAGCTATTCCATAAATTAGATGCAAATGGCAATGTAGATGCCGATAAGTTCTTAATTAAAAAAGATGACCAGTATTTTGAAGTTAAAAGAGACAACTTTTCTGCAATTTCAGGCGAGATGTCAACGGCGACAGCTGCGGTTAAGCTTGACCCAACGGCAGCAATTAGTATGGATATCCATGACGAGCCATTAAAAGCATTAGATGATGCATTAAAAACTGTTGATACCATGCGCTCTACATTGGGTGCAGTACAAAACCGTATGGAGTCGACTATTCAGAACCTTAACAATACCATGACTAACCTGAGCGCAGCGCGTAGCCGTATTCAAGATGCAGACTTTGCAACTGAAGTGTCTAATATGAGCAAAGGTCAAATCTTACAGCAAACTGGTACCGCTGTTCTGGCACAAGCAAACCAATCAACACAAGGTGTGCTAAGCCTGTTACGTTAATTTAAATTATTGTAGTTATCTCAGGTGGGGCAAACTTGCCTGAGATAATTTTTTTCATCTGTCTCGCTAATATAACCTGCATATTTATATCGTCGTTCCTTATCTCTTATCGTTAACCATCTTTGCTGAAACATCAATCAATTAAGCTATCAATCTAAAAATTCCCAAAATCAATATATCGTTGTTATTCATGATAATTATTATTTGCTTTGTTTTATTTCGGAAATTATTTGTTGAAAACCCTAAAGGCCTTTTTGCTGCCGCCGATAATCATATTCGTGGCAACAATGGAATGGCTTAATAAATCAGCCTTCCTTATTATTATCGAATAACAAGGACTTATATCATGGCACAGGTCATCAACACTAACGTTCTGTCTCTGACAACACAAAATAACTTAAACCGTTCACAAGGTGTACTGGGTACCGCAATTGAGCGTTTGTCTTCTGGTTCACGTATCAACAGCGCAAAAGATGATGCTGCGGGTCAAGCGATTGCTAACCGTTTTACATCTAATGTTAGAGGTCTGACTCAAGCTTCTCGTAACGCTAACGACGGTATTTCAATGGCGCAAACCACGGAAGGCGCATTGAACGAAATCAACTCTAACTTACAACGTATTCGTGAGCTGACTGTTCAAGCAAAAACCGGTTCTAACTCTGAATCAGATATTAAATCGATTCAGGAAGAAGTGGATCAACGTTTAAAAGAAATCGACCGTATTTCTGAACAAACTCAATTTAACGGTGTTAAAGTTCTGAGCGGCGAAAAGCCAACCATGACTGTGCAAGTGGGGACTAACGATAAAGAAAAAATCAGCTTTGATCTGAAAAAAGTCGATAGCTCAACGTTAAATGTTAAAGGTTTTAAAGTGGGAGCTGAGTCTTCTGCTATTAGAGAAAGTGATTTAACAGAGAAAAAAGCCGCTGATATTGCAGCAGCAGACTCAGATGGTAAGGTTGCAGCTGACTTAGGAAAAGTCACTGTTAACTATGCAGGTAAAGAACAAAAAGATGTTGCTGTAACTAAAGCTTTTACAGATAAAGACGGTAATTATTATGTAACTGCAACCGTTAAAGACGATAAAGGCGCAGATAAGTCAGTGACCTTTAAAGCAGATGAACCTGTTGTGACTAACCCTGCTGATCCTGCTAATGCGAAAACTATTCAATTTAAAGCAGGTGCTGAAGTTGAAATTCTAGCAAAAGGCTCAGCTGAAGAAAAAGCAGCAGAGAAAGCAGAACAACAACTGAAAGATCTCGATGACGCAATCAATTCAGTTGACGGTATGCGTTCTTCACTGGGTGCGATCCAAAACCGTTTCCAATCAACAATCAACAACCTGAACAACTCAGTTAACAACCTGAGTGCTGCACGTAGCCGTATCGAAGATGCTGATTTTGCTACCGAAGTATCTAACATGAGCCGCGGTCAAATTCTGCAACAAGCAGGTACCGCAGTGCTGGCACAAGCAAACCAAGTTCCACAAGGTGTGTTGAGCCTGTTGCGTTAATTTTTACTCCCTTTCTATTCTATTCTACCGAAGGCCAGACATTTCTGGCCTTTTTTATCTTGTTTAGAATGTAATTAAGAAGGTGGATCTTTATACGGTTTTTATTTGGGTTAGGTAAAATAGCGCCAATTTACCCCATTACTCTACGGATTGAATTATTAAGCAACTAGCATAATAAATACCTTTGTATAAGTCTTAAAGGGTGATGCCGGTTGTGAGTGATTTATATACTGCCGAAGGTGTAATTAATAAAAATAGCCTGTGGGAGCGTTATTATCCGCTAATACGACATGAGGCCCTTAAACTGCAAGTAAGACTCCCTGCGAGTGTTGATATTGATGACTTGATCCAAGCGGGCGGCATTGGTTTATTGCATGCATTAGAGCGTTTTGATGTCACGCAAGGTGCGTCATTTGCGACTTATGCAGTACAGCGTATCCGTGGTTCAATGCTCGATGAGTTACGTAGCCGAGACTGGGCGCCCCGCAGTGTACGCCGCCAAGCACGCGAAATGGCAAAAGCGATTGGGGAATTGGAGCAATCCCTAGGCCGTACAGCCACAGAAAGTGAAATTGCAGATGCATTGCAAATCGATATTGTGGAATACCGCCAAGCGTTACTTGATACCAATAATAGCCAACTATTTTCCTATGATGAGTGGCATGAAATTCACGGAGAAAGCTGTGAACCCACCATGGATGAAAACGAGGGGGGCAATCCATTCAATCTATTAATGGAAGCCAATATACGCTCACAAGTAATTGAAGCAATTGAACAGTTACCCGAGCGCGAAAAATTGGTACTCACCCTTTATTATCAAGAAGAGCTAAATTTAAAAGAGATTGGGGCTGTACTGGAAGTGGGGGAGTCGCGCGTTAGTCAATTACATAGCCAAGCAATAAAACGACTGCGCGGCCGTTTAAAATCGCTCACGGAATAAACAAGAATGCGGCAATCTGCCGCAGATAATTTAATATCCAGTTAAATCGCTTTTACACCGATATAGTTAACGGACCAAATGACGTTAAAGCTTAATTGGTTAACTTACTTCTATAGGGTAATGGCCAATTTTCCTGCTGAGAGGGATCATTTTTGATGGAATGGATTAATGTGTCATTAAAGCGATAGCAAACGAGGTGATTGAATAGACAGAGGGCAAATAATGGCTTCCTACTGTTTTATTTGCAGAAAGCCATTATCATCGTTATAAATTGGCGGCTTCAGCAATAAGTTTACCGAGCTCATCCCAGCTTTCACTGTCTATTAAGTGATTAGGCACCATCCATGAACCACCACAAACCAATACAGATGGTAAGGCAGTATAATCTTTAATATTTTTAGGGCCGATCCCACCAGTAGGCATAAAGCTCATTGGATAAACTGCGCTTAATGCTTTTAACATCGCAACACCGCCTGAAGCTTCTGCGGGGAAGAATTTAACGGTAGTTAAATTAAATTCTAATGCTTGTTCAACAAGACTCGGGTTGTTCAGACCAGGAATGATAATGACATTTTTTTGTTGGCAGTAAGCAACGATTTTAGGGTTAAAACCTGGACTCACAATAAAATCAACTCCAGCTTCAATAGCCTGATCGACTTGCTGAGTTGTTAATACGGTGCCTGCACCGATTAAGATTTCAGGGTAAGCTGCACGCATGTTTTTAATCGCTTGAACCGCCGCTGAGGTACGAAACGTCACTTCAGCACAAGGTAAGCCATTTTCGACTAATGTTTTAGCAAGCGCTGCACCATGCTGTGCATTATTAATAGTAATAACGGGAACAACACTGATTTTTTTTAATTTCTCAATTAATCGATTCATGATTACGCCTTTTGGGATTGATTTAATGTCATTTGGGGCATGGCATCGTTAGGGATAATGGCACCGCGATGTTGGATCACTGTCCCAGCAAGAAGATGACCTGTACTGGCAGCTTCGGCAGGTGTTCCTCCTAAAATGCGACAAGCCAGATAGCCTGCACTGAAAGAGTCACCCGCAGCAGTGGTATCAACAACATTGCTCACTTGATCCGCAGGGATCTCTTGTTGTTGATTATCGATAACGATATAGCAGGGTTTTTCGCCTCGTTTAATGATGATTTCATTGACGCCATATTGTTGAGCACGAGTAATAGACTGATTTTCATGCTGATCGCCATATAGCAGTTGCTCATCATCAAAGGTCAAGAAAGCCATATCTGTCAGCGCAAGCATATGTTGATAAGCCGCTTGGGCAGCTTCAATAGACGGCCATAATGCAGGACGATAATTATTATCAAAGATAATTTTCGCACCAGATTGGCGCGCCGTCTCAAGTAAAGTAAACAATAAATTGCGCGTGGGTTCAGGTAAAATGGCTAAGCTAACACCGCTTAGGTAGATGAATTGTTGTTGGTTGAGTAATTGCTGAGTGTCAGATGCGGTTTGTTCATTCAACCAATATTTAGCTGCTGAATTATCGCGCCAGTAGAAAAAACGACGCTCGCCATCTGCTGAGGTTTCAATCAAATACATGCCGGGCAGGTGTCTATCTGAGATAACAACGTGATCGGTATTGATGCCTTCTTTTTGCCAGCTGGTTAACATTTGCTGGCTAAAAGGATCTTGACCAAGTCCGGTTAAATAGCGTGTCATCACACCGAAAGAAGCGGTGAGGCGAGCAAGGTAGAGTGCAGTATTAAGCGTATCCCCTCCAAAGGTTTGTTTAAATAATTCCCCTGATTTCTGTAACTCAACCATGCATTCACCGATAATGGCAACTTGTAGAGTTTTAGCCATGTTTGTTTACCACCTGCATTTTATTGTCATTCTAAAAATCATCATTGAATGGTTGTCATTAAAGCCCATTTTTTAGGTAACTTCAATAAAAATGAAACAGTGTTTTAAAAAAATTGAATTGCTGTTCTTGTTTTTTATGAGGGGGTTCTCTATGCTGTGTAGCAGTCAATAAAATGGCATATACTCGTCGTGCTTCAAGTCGCGGAGCTTTTCGTTAAAGGGCGGTGATTGCCACCTATCTGCAACTTGAATTATTTTGAGTCTATAAGGAATGGTTAATAATGACGGATAATGTCACGCAAACAGACGCGGTATCTTCTGTAGTGAAAGTATTCAGTATCCTGAGCGCATTAGGAGAGCAAAAAGAGATCGGGGTATCTGAACTCTCCCAACGTTTATTCATGTCAAAAGCGACAACTTATCGCTTTTTACAGACCATGAAACAACTAGGATATGTGGTACAAGAAGGGGAAGCGGATAAATATTCTCTGACACTTAAATTATTTGAATTAGGTGCTAAATCGCTAGAGTATGTTGATTTAATTGAAATTGCTGATAAAGAAATGCGCCATATTGGTCAATTAACTCATGAGGCATTACATCTTGGTGCATTTGATGATAATGTGATTATTTATATTCATAAAATTGATTCTAGCTATAATTTACGCATGTATTCGCGAGTTGGACGACGTAATCCTTTGTATTGTACCGCTATTGGTAAAGTGCTGTTAGCTTGGCAAGATGAAGAGATTGTCAAAGGAATATTAGAACAGATTGAATTTGTTAGAAAAACAGAGACGACATTATTGAATGCAAATCAGCTAACGGTTGAATTAGCGATGGTGCGAGAACAAGGTTACGCAGAGGATAGAGAAGAACAAGAGCTAGGGTTACGTTGTGTTGCCGTGCCTATTTATGATCGTTTAGGGCAAGTTATTGCAGGATTATCAATCTCTTTCCCAACTATTCGCTTTGATGAACAACAACTAGACGATTATGTGAGTTTATTAAAGGTGGCGGGACGTAATATTTCTGAGAAAATGGGGTATCATAATTACCCATTATAGTTGCGGTGTTGTTGAGTATGCTCACTTGCCGCCTCACTGTATTTTGAATGATTTAAAGCCTCGAAGGCTATTATCCATTAAACTTTGTGTGGTTAACAGTTTAGTCATAAAAAACAAATAAAATCAATCGATTGAAATTTGATGAAAATATCATTCATCTGTTGATAAATCGTCCATTAATGCGAGTTTTTTTAAGATAAAACTCGCCATTTCATTCGTCATATCTATAATTTTTGATAATTTTATTATCAAGATATGATTATGTTTAAAAGCTTATTAATATTCAGCATATTTATTATTTCCGTTCCAAGTATGGCAACGGGTTATACCTTCAAAGAAAAGTCTCCCGCAGATCGCGTATATAGTGAAAACTATCAAGGTATTGATACTGTCAAACAGCAACAACGTTTCGTTTTTGATCCTAAAAAGAAGATCCCAGAAGCGGAGCGCCATTATGAAGATTTACTGGCTGAAAAGCAGCAACAAGGTAATACTTGGGGAAATTGGAATAATGATCTCTGTCATCGCTCTGTTGTTACCAATGGATGTACTGGTGAACCTGCATGGCTGCATGATCCTGAACAGCTCAAACAGATGATTGAACAAGCAAGGAAATAAGGAAAGGCGCGATAGTGCCTTTCCTTAGGTTTTCATTACTCATCATTTAAATTGATTATTTAAGAGCATTGACAAAGCGTTCCGTATATTCAAAATCCTTGGTTTGTGCTGAGTTTCCTGAGTAGGACGCTGATGCTGATTCACCAACGCCAACTCTATCGCGGGTTAAACTCCATATTGAAATTAAGTTCACTCCATTGGTTTTTGCAAAACTACTTAGGGTATTAATATCATCAAAGTTAAACATAGATTTATCATCATTAAGGCCGATCATTGGTGTGACTTGTACTAAATCATATAGCTCTGTATCTGTCAGTGTTGGGTAGTAAATTTTTAATTGGTTTTTTAGACTGCTTGCTACATCAACCGCTGCTTGTCCCATATTTTTATCAGTTCCTTGACCATAATCCATTGCCATACCATTAACTTTCATTTTTAAACCCGCATTAACGGATTTTTGTACTAAGGCTAACCCTTTTGTAACAAGGCCATATGGCATGACCGGTAATGTGAGACTTAAAACGATATCAGGGTTATTTTTCACGATGGTGACTAATGCGCTAAAAGCTTTATCGGCATCGTATAAATCATTTTCGAAATCAAAGTCCAGTTGTGAAGCGCCAAGCGTATCAATCACGTCTTGATAGGTGGCAATAAGTTGCTCAACGGTTTGTCTAACTGAAATATCATAGTTAGCAGCCCCTCCAAAGGACACTATCACTTTGATATTGGCATCAATCAAGGCATCACAAAATGGTTTAGCCCAAGAGATAGGCATACTTGAGTATGCTCCCCATGCAGCATTATTATTCGCATCCGCGGTTAAAAAAGCTAAGTAAACACCATCAACGCCTTTACTGATCGCAGCTTGGCTATATTTAGGGTTTGGTTTACCGTTGGGGGAAAGTGGATCATTCCAAATCGCATCAACAGTCACATTAAAATAAGGTGAAAACAGTGTTTTTTTCATCATCATTTCTCTTTCAATAGCGGAAATTTTTCCTGCTTACATTGGGTCGTTAACGATAAAATTACGCCATATTCATTGGTTAAATGATGAAGACATTAATGACTTGTCATGAAATTTATTGGAAAAACGTGCAGGCCGTTGCAAGGCTAAAAAGGACTCAAACGAGTCCTTTTTAGGTAGTACGGTTAGTTAGTTTCAGGGAAAGTTAGTGTTGAACCGGGGGCTTCACGGCTTAAGTGAATAAAGTTAAGGTGTTTTTCATATTGATCTAAGATGTCACTTATCACTTGTTCTTTAGTAAAGTCCATTAAATCATTACCTTGAGTTCCTTCCCATAAAAAGGTTTCTAATCGGTAATAGTGTGATTTTCCTGAGCGTGCTCGATAGGTGAAACCCGGTACTGAATAGCGTTGAGGCCAAATTTGATAAATAAAGTTTTGCTCTTCAACTAAATCGACAACCAGCTCTAAATGGTTTAATCGCTCATCTGCAACCGGTGGAAGGCTATTAAATTCAACCTTTGCACCCCGCAGTGATAGCTCTTTTGCCACTTCTTGCATGGCGGGTACGCACACAAGATCGAGCATCCTTTGGGTATAAGTGGTTCCAGGGAAATTCATCACTCGACCAAGGCGCTGTTTCCAGTTTAATTTACCATTGCCATATAAAGGCGCAGGTGCGCTGGTCGTTAATGAACTGACACGTCTAAAATCTTCAACTTTTAATGATTTATATAGACCCGCCATGATAAAGAAAATCACAAAACTAAATGGTAAGCCCATGATCACGGTCGTGTTCTGTAAAGCAGAAACACCATCGGTCATCAACATACCAAGGGTTAATAAACCGATGGCGATTGACCAAAAAATACGTAACCAGTTTGGCGCATCATTGTTAATATCGCTTAAATTAGAGGTGAAATTACCAAGTACTAAGGAGCCTGAGTCAGCGGATGTCACGTAAAATAACAAGCCAGTGATGGTGGCGACAGAAGCGGTTAAGCCAAAACCCGGGTAAAGCTCAAGTAGTGAGTAAAAGCCTTTCTCGGGAGCGGCAAGAACGGTTTCGGCGAGCGCTTTATTACCATGAATGATTTCATAGAGTGCGCTATTACCAAAAATGGATAGCCAAAGCAGGGTGAATACAAATGGAATGATCAGGGTGCCAATAACGAATTGGCGTATAGTGCGTCCGCGGGAAATACGTGCAAGAAAGAGCCCTACAAATGGTGACCATGCAACCCACCACGCCCAGAAAAAGAGCGTCCAGCTATTCATCCAATCCGTTGGTCTATCAAAAGCGAAGCTGTTAAGGGTCATACCCATAAAGCGGTTAATATAATCGCCGACATTCAGTACTAAGGCATTGAGTAAGAATTCAGTATCACCAACAAAGAGAATAAATAAGATCAAACCAAAAGCCAGTAACACATTTAGCTCAGATAAAACGCGGATCCCTTTATTAACCCCTGAAGTTGCTGAAATTACAGCCATAATAACGGAAAGTAAGATCAATCCACCTTGAGCGGCTAGCCCCTGTGGGATATCGAATAGGACTTTCAACCCATAGTTAAGCTGTACAACACCGATGCCTAATGTGGTTGCAATTCCAAAGATGGTACCAATAACGGCGGCAATATCGACGGTGTGGCCAATTGGCCCGTAAATTCGTTTACCAAATATAGGATATAGCGCGGAGCGAATGGTTAAAGGTAAATTATAGCGATAACTAAAATACCCCAGAGCGATCCCCATCAATGCGTACATAGACCAGCCCGTCAGGCCATAGTGGAATAGGGTCCACACCATCGACTGACGGGCTGCTTCTAATGTTTGCCCTTCGCCAGTTGGCGGTAGCATATATTGTGTCACGGGCTCAGCCACAGAGAAAAACATCAGGTCAATACCGATCCCTGCCGCAAATAACATTGCAGACCAACTGAGCACACTGAATTCAGGCTTAGATTGCTCAGGCCCTAACTTGATATTACCAAACCGTGAGGTGGCGATAAAAATCACAAACACGATATACAAGGTTGCTGCTAATAAATAATACCAACCAAATGTTTTGGATACCCAGCCTAGCGTGGCAACGATCCATTGATTGGCGGTTTCGGTCATGAGTATGGTGAAAAATGAAAACGCTAGGATTAACCCAGCGGAATAGAAAAAAACCACAGAATTCAGTTTGTCTTTCTGCTGATTTTTTGGACTGTTTTGAGTTGTCATCGGCAGTTCCACAATTTTATTTGTTTAAAAGTTAAAAGTTGCATTCTTTGCTAACTGTTTGAATTTTTAGCAAAGATTCAAATTTTCACGGCTATCCTCTCCTTATGTTTGTAAAATCTTTGTGATAAAATATAGTTAATATTGATTGAATGTTCAATTAAAAAAAAGTTTAATAATAGTGTTCACTGTATTTTTTAGGTTTAGAGATCATGCCGAAGATAGGAATGCAATCGATACGTAAGCAGCAGCTAATTCAAGCCACACTTGAAGTGATTAATGAGGTTGGAATGCAGGAAGCTAGCATCGCATTAATTGCTCGCAAAGCGGGAGTATCAACAGGAATTATTAGCCATTACTTCCGCGATAAAAATGGTTTATTAGAGGCCACAATGCGCCATATTCAGTACCAGCTCGGTTTTGCTGTTGCGATGCGCTTAAGGATGTTGAGTCATGCTGAGCCTAAGCAACGCATTCAAGCTATTGTGGAAGGTAACTTTGATCCTTCACAGATCAGTGAAGCGGCAATGAAAACATGGTTAGCATTTTGGGCAAGCAGTATGCATCAACGCAATTTAAATCGCTTACAACAGGTCAATGATAGACGGTTGTATTCAAACTTAAGTTATGAGTTTGCGCGTGTGCTGGATAAGCAATCGGCACGTATGGCTGCAAAAGGCCTAGCAGCGTTGATTGATGGGATTTGGTTACGTAGCGCGTTAAGCAACGAAACATTTCCACTACAGGATGCATTAACCATTACCAACGAATACATCGATATGCAATTTGAACGACATGGTCAGAGCTAAGCCTTAGCTTTAATCGAAGGAGATATTATGCACCAATCCCAATTACATAAACTCTATATCCACGGTGGATATGTGGATAGTTCACAACCTGAGTGTGAGCAGTTTGATGCAATTAACCCAGCAAATGGTGAAGTGATCGCACGTTTACAATCAGCTAGCCATGAAGATATTAATTGGGCGGTGGAAAGTGCTCATCAAGGGCAAAAAATTTGGGCGGCAATGACGGCAATGGAACGTTCACGTATTTTGCGTCGAGCCGTTGACTTATTGCGTGAACGTAACGAAGAACTCGCTCAACTTGAAACATTGGATACAGGTAAACCGATATCAGAAACCCGTTATGTCGACATTGTAACAGGTGCAGATGTGTTGGAGTATTACGCAGGTCTGATCCCCGCTTTAGAAGGGGAGCAGATACCTTTGCGTGATAGCTCATTCGTTTATACACGTCGTGAACCACTGGGGGTTGTTGCTGCGATTGGCGCATGGAATTACCCTATTCAAATTGCTCTGTGGAAATCGGCTCCCGCCTTAGCTGCTGGTAATGCAATGGTGTTCAAACCCAGTGAGGTCACCTCATTAACTGCACTTAAATTAGCTGAAATTTATACCGAAGCAGGCCTACCCGCTGGTGTATTTAATGTTGTTACTGGTGGCGCCGAAATTGGGCAATGGCTATCAGAACATGCAGGTATCGCTAAGGTTTCGTTTACAGGTGGTGTTGCGACAGGCAAAAAAGTCATGGCAAATGCATCTGGCTCGACACTTAAAGAAGTGACAATGGAGCTAGGTGGTAAATCACCCTTGATCATTTTTGATGATGCCGATCTCGATATCGCCGCAGATATTGCCATGATGGCTAATTTTTACAGCTCAGGGCAAGTCTGTACTAATGGGACGCGAGTGTTTGTGCCTGAAGCATTAAAACAGAAATTTGAAGCTAAAATCCAACAACGTGTAGGGCGTATTCGAATTGGTTCGCCGGTTGATCCTGATACCAATTTTGGACCACTTGTCAGTTTCTCTCATATGGAAAATGTCTTGCGCTACATTGAGATAGGTAAAAAGCAAGGCGCCACATTGCTGTGTGGGGGGGAACGTTTCATTGAAGATGAGTTTGCTCAGGGAGCTTACATATTGCCTACTGTCTTTACCAACTGTACAGATGATATGCGGATCGCCCAAGAGGAAATTTTTGGCCCTGTGATGAGCATTCTCAGTTATCAATCCGAAGATGAAGTGATTGAGCGAGCGAATAATACATTATATGGACTAGCAGCAGGGGTGGTTACCCGTGATATATCACGTGCTCACCGAGTCATTCATCAATTGGAAGCGGGTATTTGTTGGGTTAATACATGGGGTGAATCACCGGCTCAAATGCCTGTTGGCGGTTACAAGCACTCAGGGGTTGGGCGTGAAAATGGCTTAGTCACATTACAAAATTACACTCAAATCAAATCCATTCAAGTTGAGCTCGAGGAATTTTCATCCGTATTTTAATCACTTATTTTTAATTTGACTGAAACAGAGGAGATAACAATGGTCTATGATTACATTATTATCGGTGCTGGTTCAGCCGGTAACGTTCTTGCTACTCGCCTGACAGAAGATCCTGATGTTACTGTGCTGCTCCTTGAAGCTGGAGGACCGGACTATAGGTTCGATTTTCGCACTCAAATGCCAGCGGCATTAGCATATCCGTTACAGGGTCGCCGTTATAACTGGGCTTATGAAACAGAGCCTGAACCTCACATGAATAACCGCCGTATGGAATGCGGCCGAGGCAAGGGGTTAGGCGGCTCTTCGTTAATCAACGGTATGTGTTATATCCGTGGTAATGCATTAGATTTCGATGAATGGGCTAAGGCGCCTGGGTTAGAGGATTGGAACTATCTCAATTGCTTACCGTATTTCCGTAAAGCGGAAACGCGAGATATCGGTGAAAATAGCTATCATGGCGGTGATGGCCCCGTCAGTGTGACGACGCCAAAGCAAGGTAACAATGTGTTATTTCATGCGATGGTTGAGGCTGGTGTACAAGCGGGTTATCCGAGAACCGATGATCTTAATGGTTACCAACAAGAGGGTTTCGGCCCGATGGATAGAACGGTTACCCCGAAAGGCCGTCGTTCTAGTACTGCGAGAGGCTATCTTGATCAGGCTAAGGCACGTAAAAACTTAACTATTATCACCCATGCGACCACTGATTTGATTGAGTTTGAGTCGAAAAAAGCGACGGGGGTGCGTTTTTATCAAGGAAACAGTAAAAACGCGGTTCAAGTTAAGGCGCGTAAAGAGGTGTTATTATGCGCTGGTGCGATTGCTTCACCACAGATATTACAGCGTTCTGGTGTGGGGCCTGAAGAGGTTCTAAAACAGTTCAATATCCCTATCGTACATTCGCTTCCTGGTGTTGGCGAAAATTTACAGGATCACTTGGAGATGTATTTGCAATATGAATGTACGCAACCCGTATCGCTATACCCTGCATTAAAATGGTATAACCAACCCGGTATTGGGGCAGAATGGTTATTTAAAGGTACTGGTATAGGGGCGAGTAATCAGTTTGAAGCTGGCGGTTTTATTCGTACGAGCAAAAAGTTTGCTTGGCCAAATATTCAATTCCATTTCTTGCCAGTCGCAATCAACTACAATGGCAGTAATGCCGTTAACGTACATGGTTTTCAAGCTCATGTTGGCTCCATGCGCTCCCCTAGTCGTGGACGTGTAAGGTTAAAATCAACGGATCCTTATCAACATCCAAGTATCTTATTTAATTACATGTCATGTGAACAGGATTGGGAGGAGTTTCGCGCAGCAATTCGTATCACGCGTGAAATTATGTCTCAGCCTGCATTAGCGCCTTATCGAGGTGAAGAAATTAGTCCAGGTAAGCACGTTCAAACGGATGAGGAATTGGATGCTTTTGTGCGTGAGCGCGCAGAAACCGCATTTCACCCTTGTGGGACGTGTAAAATGGGAAATGATGAGATGGCGGTTGTTGATGGTGCAGGTAAAGTGCATGGCCTTGAAAATTTAAGGGTAATTGATGCATCGATTATGCCGTTGATTATTACAGGTAATTTGAATGCGACAACTATTATGATCGCAGAAAAAATAGCGGATAAAATCCGTGGACGGGCGCCTCTTCCCACAAGCCAAGTGGATTATTATGTTGCTGGTGAAGCCGAAACACGCCAAATCTGATGAGTTTACGAAAAAAGCCCTCTATAAAAGAGGGCAAATAAATCGAAAACGAGAACATCTGTATAACATTTATTTTTTACCTACCAGAGCAGACCAGTACACTGGTGCTTAGGTAAGATAAAATATTGGGAGCTTGCTCACTATCTAGGTTCACTTAACCGATTTTATTAACCATTCTAAATAGCTGCCATCTACTTGATCTAAATCCAGACAAATCAGTTCAGGTGTTTCATAAGGGTGAATTTCTTTGATTGTCGCAAATAATTTAGATTGGTTTTTGTAGGTAGATTTGATGAATAACATAATTTCTTTGTCTTGGGCTATCCCATCCTCCCACCGATAAAGTGACGTTAGCTCAGGAAGCAGTGACACGCAGGCTGCTAAGTGTTTATCTAATAACAATTGAGCAATTTTTATCGCATTACTTTGGCTGTTTGTCGTGCATAAAATAATACAAGGTTGTAGTTCATTTTTGTAGCTGACATCATTTTTAGTCATTTAAATTCCCTCAGAATAATTGCTTTATTTAGTGTGCATCCATGGTTAAGGGTAGATTAAATAGCCATACTGTGTATGAAGATTAATCAATTGCTAATTGTAATGCAGGGGAAAATAGTTTGATACCTGACGTTTAGAAAGAATTTTAAGGTGATTGCCGTTAATGATTAAGCGAAGGTGAGTTTATTATTTGTACATTATTATTCGTGAAGAGCTAAGCTCGTAATTTAGTCGCTTGTAGTGAGTAATAAGATAGAAAACGAATAATTCGATTCAGCCTTCATTTTTACGAGTTGTAATATAAATTACCTATATTTTTTTGTATATTGCATACGCCAAAAAGTGATGGTTCTGGAAAATAAATTAGATTTTTCACTTATTTACCCATTCACCGAGTGAAGTGGTGTTTTTTTGATTATAAATTGATGTGCTTATTATTTTAATAATAACAAGGTAAATGAAATGATACCTGTTAGTTAAATTTTTAAGAATGTTTGTTGAATTGATTAATTACCTTTTGTTACTAAATTAAAGTCGTTTTTTATATGTAAAGATGTATAACTCAATGATAACGATCAAAGTCTTTCAACGATATTTAGCTAACATAACTGTAAAGATAAAAATATATTATTAGTACTCGTTATTCTTCCAGCTACAGCGTTTTACATTAAGGTATGTTGTTCATGGTTTATTTCCTGCCTAGCTGAACTGCGAATTATTTAGAGTACAGTTTTTTGTTTCCATCTTAAAACGTGTATGGATGCCTGACATGAATAAACTGACCCCGTTAAAACCGATACCTACATTGATTGCTGTTGCTATTACCCTCATTATTTGGTTCGTGATCCCTGTTCCCGAAGGTGTTAACCCTGATGCTTGGCATTTATTGGCGCTCTTTGTTGGAACTATTGCGGCGATTATTGGTAAGGCGCTTCCTATTGGAGGTGTTTCTATCATTGCTATTGCATTAGTCGCCGTGACGGGGGTGACTAACCCTAATTCGACGAAAGCGGCAATTGCAGATGCATTAAGTGGTTTTTCAAATGATCTTATTTGGCTGATTGGTATTTCTATCATGGTCTCAATGAGTTTAAATAAGACCGGTTTAGGGGCGCGAATTGGTTATTATGTGATATCTTTATTTGGTAAAAAAACACTCGGGATCGCTTATTCATTAGCCATTGCAGAAACGGTACTTGCTCCTGTTACCCCGAGCAATACTGCACGTGGTGGGGGGATCATTCACCCTATAATGCGTTCAATTGCCGATAGTTTTGGCTCTAAAGCCGATGATGGCACCGCAGGAAAAATAGGCCGTTATCTTTCTTTGGTTAACTATAATATTAACCCAATTACTTCTGCGATGTTCATTACTGCAACAGCACCAAACCCGCTTATTGTGAGTCTGATCGTCAGTGAAGCGGGGGGCACACATGAATTGACTTGGTCGATGTGGGCGATTGCGGCTTTTGCTCCGGCTCTGGTTTCACTGATATTGATGCCGCTGGTGATTTATTTCATGTATAAGCCTGAAATAACTTCAACGCCAGATGCGCCAAATTTCGCCAGAGAACGTTTACAGCAGTTAGGGCCAATTTCATTACCTGAAGTGATCACGTTAGGCGTCTTCCTGTTATTGCTATTAATGTGGGCAGGAGTACCTGCGATGCTATTTGGCTCTAGTTATACTATTAACGCGACGACTGCGGCATTTATTGGTCTTGGGATCTTATTGGCCACAGGGGTGATTAATTGGGATGATGTGCTAAAAAATAAAGGTGCGTGGGATACGGTTGTATGGTTTGCTGCGTTAGTGATGATGGCAAGTTTTTTAGGCAAACTCGGCTTAATTAAATGGATGTCGCTCTCAGTGGGCACTTCGATTGATAATATGGGGCTTAGCTGGGTTTGGGGAGCACTTATTTTAGTGCTAATTTATGTCTACTCACATTATTTCTTCGCTAGTACCACCGCACATATTACCGCTATGTTTGGGGCATTTTTTGCAGCAGGCTTGGCGTTAGGTGCGCCACCTATGTTGTTAGGTTTAACATTAGCATTCTCATCATCACTGATGATGTCATTAACGCATTACGGAACAGGTACGGCACCGATTATCTTTGGGTCTGGTTATGCGACTTTAGGGGAATGGTGGAAAGCGGGATTTGTGATGAGCGTTGTTAACCTAATTATTTGGATAGGTTTAGGAAGTATTTGGTGGAAATTCCTCGGTTATTGGTGATTAATTAGCCCATAAAACCCAGATAGCAATAGCCATCTGGGTTTTATATTTTAAATCGCCTAGCTTACTAACAGCATCAATAGAAAACTGCCAACACAAGCAATCAGCATTATTTGCAGCCAACTCGCTTTTGATGAATTCTTCCATAATAAATTGATTTCGTCTGGATGAGCATATTTACGCGCACGGATGGCATTTTTGGTATTTTTAATTAATTCAGACTGGCTGAGCGAATCTTTGTGTGTACAGTTCATCATGTCCACCTTGATTTATGTGTTTTACTATATAGCTATTATCTCACTCGGCAGAATGAGAAAAATTGACCAATCTGTTACAAGATTTCCTCATTTAATGAGTCGAAAAATGAAAATATTTTAGTCAAACAGACAATAGGCTGTGTCAGTCGTATTTAAGAGGAAGAATGTGAGCTGTGAACGTCATATTTAGAGAGCGAATTCGCGAGCGACGATAAAATATCCATTGGCATTTAGCCGATAGTTAGTATGATTATCGCTAACACATCGTATTAACTGGTATCAATGCCAATGCATTCCCAAAGAAAAGCTGAATTATTTTTAGTCTTAACCACATTTATTGCCGCGTGGGGATGGGTTTTTTCACGAGAGGCAGTGCAGGGAATGCCCATATTTGCTTTTCTCGGCAGTCGTTTCTTATTGGCTGCAATCATCTTATTGCCATTCTGTAGTGGAAAGCGTAATCAATTTCGCTTACGACAACTCCCCAGCGCTTTAATGACCGGTGGCTGGATGGCGCTAAACCTCGCACTATGGATATACGCTGTTGCGACGACAGATTCTATTGGCGAGGGAGCATTTATCATGAGCTTGGCAATGTTATTTGTCCCTTTAGTTGGATGGATTATTTTAAAAATTCGTCCCTCACGCTATTTTTGGCAAGCTCTGCCTATCGCGGTACTCGGACTCGCTTGTTTGACGTTATTTAAAGGACAAATCCAGTTTAAAAGCAGCCAACTGTGGTTTTTAGCCGCGGCAATCGTTCAGGCTATCTATTTTTGTTATACCAGCCTATATGCACGTAGCTTGCCAGTATTGCCATTAACAGCGATTCAATTGGCTTGCACAGGCGTTATTGGCTTGGTGTTATCCTTATTATTGGAACAATGGCCAACAACGATTTCAGCATCGACATTAGCGTGGTTTGCCGCTAGCGCTATCATTGCTACCAGTTTGCGTTTTATATTGCAATTAGTGGGGCAAAAAAATACAACAGCAGCCAACGCAGCCATTATTATGATTTTAGAGCCAGTGATGACGGTGTTTGTTGCAGCTTTTTGGTATCACGAAAGGATGCCTGCGATCCAAATTATCGGCTGTGTGCTTATTTTAAGCGCATTATTTTATTATCGCTGGCGCTCTTTCCGCGCCTTATCCAATTAAGATTTTTATTAAAACGTTACTTATAATAGAGATTTTTTATATTAAAGCAGCTATGATTATTTACATAAGAACGGTGTGGGGGATTAATCTAAATAAGATTAATATCAATACAATCCAAATAGATAATAGGCTTAGAATGAAAAAGATCGCTTTAGTTTTGGGTATGGCTGGTGTGATGACGTTATTGGCGGCATGTTCAGATGATAAAGCTGAAATTGCTGAGTATAAAGCAAGTTTTGTAAGCGACTGTGTTAAGGCATCAGGTAGCCCAGCGGGTGAAACTGCGGATGCAATTAGTGCAATTTGTGGTTGCGCATACGATAAAACAATAGAAAAATACGGTTTAAAAGAATTTAAACGTATTGAAGGTGAATTAGCCAAATCTGCAACAGCAGAACCTGATTTTCAGAAATCAATGATTGAATTCGTCAATCAATGTACTAAGAACGACCGTTAATTTAACCGCAATGAAAACCACAACATCAGTCCAAATAATGTGTTGTGGTTTTTTATTTATTTAAATATATTTGCCATCTTTTCAGTTACAATATTTTTCATTGAATACTGATAATTTCGCCCATATTTTATTCAATTGTTGTTTAGAATATCTCAAATTATGAATTATTTTGAGTATAATGATTTAAATTGATGTGGTGCACTGCGTAAATATTGTGGTGCGACGCGAATGTTTTCAGATAATTGTGCCGCAGCATGCCATGGCCAGCGCGGGTCATACAGCATCCCTCTACCTATCGCGATAAAATCTGCTTGCCCCGTTGCAATAATCGCCTCTGCTTGAGCTGGCTCAGTGATCAAACCCACGGCAATAACGGGCATCATGGTATGTTCATTGATTGCTTGTGCAAAGGGAACTTGATAGTTTGGACCAACTGGAATCTGCTGTTTATCTGACAACCCACCTGATGACACATGCATGTAATCGCAACCGAGCTCTTCAAGCTGTTCAGTTAATTCAATTGCTTCAGGTAAATCCCAACCGCCATCAACCCAGTCTGTTGCTGAAATTCGAATACCCACCGCGATTTCAGGGGTAACTGCTTGGCGAACTGCACGGAACACTTCGATCAGCAATCGGCTGCGATTTTCAAAACTACCGCCATATTCATCTTGTCGTTGATTGGATAAAGGTGAGAGAAATTGATGCAATAAATAACCGTGTGCAGCGTGAATTTCAATGACATCAAATCCTGCATATTCCGCGCGCTTAGCGGCATCAATAAATTGTTGTACCGTTTCCGCGATTTGCGATTGGCTTAATTCGCAAGGTGGATAAGATTGCCCAAACGCTATATTTGAGGCTGATACAGTTTGCCAGCCATGTGGCTCTGTACTGGATAAACTTTTGCCACCGACCCAAGGTAAATCAGTGGATGCCTTTCTACCTGCATGAGCAATTTGAATACCAAGACGTGCATCGGCAAATTGCCTAATGTCGTTTAGCATTTTTTTCAGCGCATTAGCTTGTTCATCATTCCAGATACCTAAATCTTGGTAGGTGATCCGTCCGACAGGTGTTATCGCACTCGCTTCAACAATAACTAGAGCCGCACCTGAAAGCGCTAAATTCATATAATGTGCGTTATGCCACGCAGTTGGCATGCCATCAATAGCTGAGTATTGGCACATTGGTGGAACAATAATCCTATTGTTTAAAGAGATTTGCCCCAAAGAGGAAGGTGAAAATAGGAAGCTCATTATTGTATTCCTTAATTAATAACCTTAATCAAACAGATCTTAAAAGAATACAAATAAATACATCATGATGCTGTGCGATAGATGTGATTTTGCTATTAAATTTTTTACCGTGGAGCCACAACAGAATGCAAGCAGGGAAGTAAAAATTTGAGTGCTAAGCAAAAAAGTATAAATTTCTGCCGCTATAAATTAATTTAAGGGATGAAATATCAAAAAAAAGTAGAAAAGATAAAATCGCTTAATAATTGCAAATAAATATTCCCATATAATCGCTAAGTTAGTGATTAAGTAAATAAAACACAAATTGCTTTGGTCTTAATTTGCGCTAATGGTTTTAATGGTGTTAAAAGAGTTTTAACCTGTGTTTTTATTTTAAATAGCGATTTTAGTTACTGATTTGCGGGTGTTTTCCTCGCAAAAAAATATATTCGTACTTGCTAAATTTAGGTCGCTTTATATAAGGTCTAAAAACGAATTCTATTTAATCAAAGATAAATAATATTCAGATAAATATTTTTAGCGTTTCATTATTCACCTGAAAAAATAATTCTAATAAGGAACTCAATGTGCTTACGATTATTGGTATCTTGATCATTCTTTCTATTGTGACCTTACTGATGATGGGAAAAGTTAGCCCAATCATTGCAATGTCGTGTATTCCTTTTATTGGTGCCCTAATCGCAGGTTACTCAATACCTGAAATTTCTACTTTTTTCGAAAGTGGTATCAATAAAGTCTCCAAAGTGGCAGCGATGTTTTTGTTTGCCATTCTATTTTTTAGCTTAATGAAAGACTTACATATTTTTGACCCGATTATTCGTTTGATGGTCAAAATGACTCGTGGCAATGTGATCATCGTGTGTGTGATGACTACGTTAATTGCGGGTGTTGTACACTTAGATGGTTCTGGTGCTGCTACCTTTTTAATTATTATTCCTGCATTACTGCCACTTTATCGTCAATTAGGCATGAGCCCATATTTGATGTTGCTACTCATGTGTACCAGTATGGGGATCATGAACATGGTTCCATGGGGAGGACCACTCGGTCGTGCATCAGCAGTAACAGGCATTGACGCATCAACTTTATGGCAAGGTCTGATCCCTGTACAGATTATTGGTATGGTTGGAGCCGCTATTTTCGCCGCATTAATGGGGGTACGTGAAAAACGTCGTATTGCAGCCGCGGCACAAAAGGGCACAACACCTTATTTAGCGGACTCATTGTTACCTGCAAATGAGCAATTCTCAGATGTGGAGCAACAAATTAATAAACCGCAAAAACCATGGATTAATGGTGGATTGATTATTGCCTCAATTATTTGTTTGGCCTTTGGTTTATTATCAGCGCCTTATGTATTTATGATTGCGTTGTCGATAGCCTTATTGGTGAACTTCCCGAATCCAAAAGACCAAATGAAAGTCCTGTCTCAACATGCGCCACAAGCGCTGGGCATGGTCGCGATTATATTGGCCGCTGGGGCTTTCCTTGGAATTTTATCTGATGGTGGCATGTTAAAATCAATCGCTGAAGATTTAACCGCTATCTTACCAACCGAGTGGGTGTCGAAAATTCATATTTTCGTGGGGATCCTCGGTGTACCAATGGATATTTTCACCAGTACAGATGCATACTACTTCGCTTTACTCCCTATTATTCAACAAATAGCTGAAACCGCTGGCGTCGACCCATCCGCAGTGGTTTATGCGATGGCGATTGGTAACAACGCAGGAACCTTTGTCAGCCCATTCTCTCCTGCTGCATGGTTAGCGATGGGGCTGGCTGGGATCGACATGGGACGCCATTTACGTTATTCGTTTGGATGGATTTGGTTATTTAGCTTCTTTACATTAGGTATTGGTGCATTACTTGGCCTATATTAATTTAATCTCCTTTATTTAATTCGTTGAGACCGCAGTGATAACGCTGCGGTTTTTCATTTATATGCTCTAAATAATGTGAGATCCAGCGAGATGACAAGTCGATGAGAGGCTAGGAGCCTACTTCAGCATGTGGCTGAGTGCGTGAACATGACCACTATATCTCAATATAATGCGTGGCCACTTAAAGTGTAACGCGTATAGATTCAGATTAAAGTGATAGCTTCAGGCTTGACAATTAAGTTAAGATCTCTCGTTGTAATCCATTTTCCCTAGCATGAGGCCGTTTCGCGGAAAAAATATGTAATACCTACTCTTGATTTCTCAAACAACACAGAGGCAAATCTGGCTAAAAGATTTGTTATTTTTTCTATTTCTGTAGAGAAAGCATGATGAATATGCAATCAAGAAAGTATGGTAGAACGTATCACTATCCGTTCTCCCCCGGCACCACCAGTGATGATCGTATTAATCGCGATTGGTGGTCGCACATCCAGAACATTGAACAACTGGTACATACTGAAAAACTCGATGGTGAAAATAATTGTTTGAATCGGCATGGTGTATTTGCACGCTCTCATGCAGCACCGACTCAATCAGCATGGAGTCAGCAGATCCGTCAACGTTGGCAGCTCATTAAAAATGATTTAGGCGATATTGAGCTGTTTGGTGAAAATCTTTATGCCGTACATTCCATTGAATACCAACATATTGAAGAGTATTTCTATGTATTTGCGGTCAGGCAGGGTAATTACTGGTTAAGTTGGGAGGAGGTCAAATTTTATGCCTCACTGTTTGATTTCCCAACAGTACCTGAATTATCGCTGAATATTGATAAGCAGCTCGGCTCACAAGTCTATACTCAGCAGCTGATCACGGCGGCAGAGCAAGATAGTCAATTTATTGCCTATGATACTCATAGCCAACAACCTTGTAGTATGGAAGGGATTGTTACGCGTGATAGCCAACGTTTTAGTCTTGATGACTTTAAGTGTCATGTTTTTAAATATGTCCGTAAAAATCATGTTAAAACGGATATTCACTGGAAACGCCATTGGCAGCGGGCAAAATTAGCTTTTGAGTACCAAGGAGGGCAGTCATGAATTGGCAACTCAGCGATACACGTGAATGGTCACAGTTAGAAGAACGGTTTGATTTTGTGCGTGATATGCGAGGTGTTCCACAGGATCAACAGCACCATGCCGAAGGTGATGTGGCGACACATACCCAAATGGTGTTAAATGCCTTAGAAAGTTTACCTGAATATCAGCAGCTACCGGCATTGCAGCAAAATATTGTTTGGGCGGCAGCGTTATTACATGATGTGGAAAAGCGTTCGACAACGCGTGAACAAGATGGGCGAATTCGTTCACCGGGTCATGCGAAAAAAGGTGAACTATCGGTTCGCCATATCCTATTTCGCGAGGTGGAGACTCCTTTTGTTATCCGTGAACAGATAGCCGGATTAGTCAGATACCACGGTTTGCCATTATGGGTTATGGAAAAGGCAGATCCTGAACGTGCTTTATTTGCTGCTTCATTACGTGTGGCAATGCCGTTGCTTTGCCTATTAGCAAAAGCGGATGTATTAGGACGTATTTGCGCTGATCAGGCTGAACTGCTATCACGTATTGAACTGTTTGAGCTGTTTTGTCGTGAGCAAGGTTGTTGGGAACAGCCAAAGGCGTTTGCATCAATGGCAGGTCGCTTTCATTATTTTCATCAACAGCGTGGTTCACCTGACTATCAACCATTTGAAGAGTTTGGCAGCGAAGTGATTATGCTATGTGGCCTACCGGGGATGGGGAAAGATCATTTTATTGCTCAGCACTATCCACATAGAGAGGTGATTTGCCTTGATGAGATCCGCAGAGAGCATAAAATCAGCCCAGCAGATAGAAATGCTCAAGGTTGGGTCGCTCAGTATGCAAAAGAGCAAGCTAAAGTACGATTACGCGCAAAAACGGATTTTATTTGGAATGCCACATCGCTCAGCGCTTCTTTAAGAGAAAGTATGATCAGCTTGTTTGCTCGCTATCAAGCCAAAATACATTTAATTTATTTGGAAGTCCCGTATAAACAGTGGCAACAGCAGAACCGCCAACGTAAATACGCGGTACCTGAAAATGTGATGGAACGGATGGCAAACAAATTAGAGTTGCCAACCCCAGATGAGGCACACCAAGTTTCTTACTTCATTAATGGTGAGTTTCAATTCTAATAACACGAAGCGGGAAAAAACGCGTTTATCCCGCTTCGTCAACAACGTCATGACGTCTAATTAGTCGGCGTCATGGATTTGTGCAAGCCAATATGCGGTATCAAGGCACATACACATCTCCAGAAAATAGTTTTCTAGCAGTGCGTACAATCGAGGCTTGTAACCCTAAAGGGAACTCACCTTGCTGGCTCAATGAGACATCAAAATTACCACTGAGGTGCTCAATCGAAATATGCTGCATATCAACATGTTTAGTGAGATAACGTTTGACCACTGAGTTATTGATGAGTGTGCCAGTTGCAATAGCAATGGCCCCCGTCACCGCCAATGCACCGTGGCATTTATGTGGCATAAAATAGCGCACATTCACGGTCCCACCATGAATGGCAGGGGAAACCAATACCGGTTTGGGGATCACTTTTTGGCTGACATCGCCCAATCCCATTGCGAGCCCTGCTTGGCAACGAATACTTTCCAAGCGCTGCATAAATTCTTTATCTGATTCAAGCTGAGCTGCGGTTTCATAACCGGTTTTATTTAATTGCGGAGCATCAATCAAGACAACTGGCATTGCCATATCAATACAGCTCACCTCTACCCCATCAAATATATCAATGGCACGCCCTGTTGGCAGTAATTTGCCGGTTTTTGTACCACATGCATTTAGAAAGGTAAGCGAAATAGGTGCTGCATGGCCAGGAACACTCGCAATTGTAGTATCCCCCTCATAGCGTACTTGCCCATTTGGTGTTTGTATTGTGGAGTTAACAAAAGTATCAGTATTGATGTTGCGAATGCGTACTACAGTTGTTTCACCAGTAATGGGCATTAAACCTTTTTCAATCGCATAAGAACCGACAGCACATAAAATATTACCGCAATTGGGTGCGGTATCGACAATACGATCAGTGATAGAAACTTGAGCAAAAAGGTAATCAATATCGGCATCAGGGTGAGGGGAGCGGCTAATAATGGCAACTTTGCTGGTTTGTGGGCTACCACCACCGATACCATCGATTTGTAAAGCGTGTCCTGAACCCATAATAGCTAAGATTAATTCATCACGCTCTTGAATATTTTGGGGTAAGTCATCTGCTAATAAAAATACGCCTTTCGATGTGCCACCGCGCATCAACATACAAGGTATTTTTTTCATATGCTTTCCTATTAAAATATTGCTCATTAATTAATTTGCAATGAAAGGAATCCAATCATTAATTGGATCCCTTATTTCGTTTTAATTATTTTTTAAATTAAGCCTGAACTGATTAATATTTCCCACCAGCCTAAACCAATCGTCATATGAACCAATAAACTTAAGAATGCGACAATACCACCTATGATCCACCATGAACGTATATCGTTGTAGCCAGCCCCAAAAACGATAGGAGCTGCCGCGCCTCCGTAATGGGTTAAGCTACCGCCGTATGCGTTAGAAAATAGTAAGCCCAGTGCTAATAACATTGGTGGTGCACCAGCGACCATACCAACAGTTGCAAAAACAGGTACCATTGCGGCGACATAAGCGCCACCGGAAGCAAATAAGTAACGTATTGCCACACTAATAAACATAATGACGAAGAAAGCTAACATGGTTTGATCACCAAAGGAGAGGTGTTGCCCCATGACATCAGCTAACCATTTAAAGAAACCTGCTTTTGTGAGTACGCCAGACATACCGATGATACCGCCGTACCAAATCAAGGTATTCCATCCACCTTTATTTTTTAGCACATCATCCCAAGTTACTACGCCTAGAATTAATGTTAAAGCCATAACACATATTGCAACGGTAGAGGCAGTGACACCAATTTGCCCAGCAAAAATCCATCCTGCTAAAGCTAATACAAAGATAATAGCCAGTAACTTCTCTCTTACTGTCATTGGGCCTAAATCTTCTAATCCTTTAGCCGCAATCTCTTTATTATTCACTTTCTTTAATTCAGGTGGATAAAGTTTGTAGATAATCAGCGGTGTTAAAACCAACATAATTAAGCCAGGAACGGCGGCGGCTAGTGCCCACCCGCCCCAACTTAAATGGATCCCCATAATGTCGGTCATCATAGCTAAGGCTAATGCATTGGGGGCCATCGCGGTTAAGAACATATAGCTGGTGGTTTTTGTCACCATGTACACGTTTACTAACAGATAATGTCCTGCTTTGCGTGGGCTTTTTTCAGGATCGGAGCCAAGCGCCACAGCAACACTGTTAATAATCGGAAAGACAATTCCCCCAGCGCGAGCCGTGTTTGAAGGGGTTGCAGGCGCGATGATCAGGTCAAGAATTGCGGTGACATAACCGAGTCCTAATGTTGTGCCGCCGAGTTTTCCAATCAAAATATAAGAGAGTCGTTTACCTAGTCCTGTTATGACAAAAGCAGCACTGAGTGTAAACGCAGCGAAAACTAACCACGTGGTACCTGAAGCATAACCATTTAACACTTCACCCACTTTGACATCTTTTGTCCCCGTGATACCAATAACGGCAGCACTGGCGGCAATAGTGGCAAGTAATATTACTGGCTCAGAATAGGGTTTTAAAACTAACCCGATAATGGCTGATAAATACAAACCAAATAGCAACCAAGCAATATGGGGCAATCCCTCTGGTGTGGGTATAAGCGAGATGATTATGGGGATGGCTATTAGAAGTAATAGCTTCCATATTTTATCTTTTTGCATAGGCCATTTCCTTAATTAATACTAAATTTAATTAATATTAAATTGAATGAACTTTAATATTGTGAATTTGTTAATTAACGTATTTTTTATATAACTGTTTCTTGAATATGTTTAATTAGTTAATATTTTTATTCTTAATAGGTTATAAATTAGTTAACGTAATAAAGATGTTTGGATAATTAAATTTCCTGTGTGAGTTAATACTTAATTATTATTAATAGATGATATTAAGTTTCCGGTTGAATAAGGTAAGCGTGCTAAAAACCACGTCAGAATTAATAAGTCTGCGCTGCCTCCAGGGCTCAGATTATTAATAATACATGCCTTATCAAATTGCTGAATTTTGCTTAAATCGGCTAATTTAGTTAATCCTCCATGATTAAGTAAATCTTGAGCTTGTTTTTTTAGCCATGATAAACCTTGCAAACCACCGCGATTGGCAACATTGGTATCATCATTGTTTGCCATTAATAACAGTAATGTTTGTAATAACGCGAGTTCTTGAGGTTTACCTTCAATGAGTTGTTTTAAATAGTAAGGAAGAGAAAGGTTGATCACTAATTGATAACCACTTTCTGCTTCACCTCGGGCTCCCGTTAAGCCAAACATTTGATATAACTTCTGCCCCGCGGTTGGATGAACACTAACCTGCTTTAACTCAGCGGTAATACCTTGGCACATGTGTGAAACAATCACACTAATGGCAGGGGCAGAAACCGGTTTATTGAGCGCCAGTAAACGCCCGATAGCCGTGAGTATCAACCCTAATGAAAAAATTGAGCCTTTATGTGTATTCACGCCTTTGGTTGCTTGGAACATCGATTGTTCACAGGCGATCCCAATTGGGCGTATCATTTTTAGCAACTGATGAAGTGGTAATTCTTTGTATTGTGCGCCTGCATGTAAGAAAGCAGGGAAGTGCTGTGCGATGGCATTTGCGCTCAAATGGAAATCGGTTAATGTCATATCTTTATGAGCGCCGGTATTGTATTTATCAACTAAGCCTGGTTTTGGGGTTAAGTTGACCTCAGCCATCATAGCTTGCCAAGCCAGTTGACTGTAATACTGCACGTTATTTAGTGTCAGTTGTGATGTATGTTCAATTATCGACAGACGCATTGGCTAGCACCTCGATTTTATTGATAATTTCATTCAGTGGGTGAATGCGTTCACGAGCACAAACTTTGGCTTCTTTATCACAAATCAAACAGCGCCGTGGTGAAAGAGTGAGCGTGTTGCGCGAGTATTGCTGCCCGTTAGCATCAAAGACATCAAAATCCCATAGACGACCAACTGGCGATAACTCTTCCGCTTCGATTAAGGCGGTTTTAACGGCGATTGCATCGGCATCAACAGCAACGAAGCATTCGGGGCCTGTTGGAAATGCAAAAGATTGTTGTGCTAAAAGTACCCACTGCCTGCATTGAGCAACCTGTTTAAGCGCATTTAACCCCTGATTAAAGACTTGCCTAACAAGATGATTGTCTTTGACAGGTCCAGGAAAAACGACAGTAAACGAAATCAGGGTTACTTGATGGAGACCAATCCATTGCTGTTGTCGAGTCTGACGATTGTCACGGCTATTCAGCAGCTCAAGTAAAGAAATTTCAGGTTGCTCTATCGTATCAGGCAGTGGGTAAAACATCGTGTTACTCCTTAACCTGATGGACGATATCAATGACGGAGCCATCGCGATAGCGAACAACTGCAACGACTTTATCTGTAAATTCAACCGGATTAGGTTTACCTGTTAACAGTTCCGCACGTTCACGTAACCAATCAATAGAGACCGTTTTGATCCCCTGAGTTTCCAATTGTTGTTTTAATTCTGGACGTGCAGGGTTGACGGCAATGCCATGATCGGTCACTAAAATATCAACGCTAGAACCGGGGGTAACACAAGTGATCACTTCATCCACTAAGGTAGGAATGCGACCACGAACTAACGGTGCAACAATGATGGATAGTTTTGACGCGACGGCAGTATCGCTGTGACCACCCGAGGCACCACGGATCACGCCATCTGAACCCGTCAATACGTTAACGTTAAAGCGCGTATCTATTTCCAGCGCACTTAATACCACCACATCAAGCATATCGACAGACGCACCTTTTGAGTCGAAACAAGCGTATTGATTGGCACTAATTTCAATGTGGTTTGGATTGCGAGCTAATGACATCGCGGCGGCACGGTCAAAACTCTGTACATCAATCAGTTTGCGAATAAAGCCTTTTTCATGTAAATCAACAATCGTCGAGGTGATGCCACCGAGGGCAAACCCTGCACAAATATTGTGACGACGCATTTTGTCTTCTAAAAAGCGGGTTACTGCCAATGAAGCGCCACCTGTACCTGTTTGCAATGAAAAACCTTCTTTGAAGTAACCTGATTTTTCAATCACATCTGCGGCAGTTCGGGCAATTAATAGTTCTCTAGGGTTAGAGGTCATCCGTGTTGCATCCGCCCCAATTTTATCGGCATCGCCTACACGTTGAACTTTAACAATATAATCCACTTCATCTTGTTTGATACTGGCTGGATTATGTGGATAAGGCAGTAACTCTTCGGTCAACATCACCACTTTTTGCGCTGTTTCGGCATCAATTTTTGCATAACCTAACGAGCCACAGCAGGCTTCGCCGGTATAGCCATTCGCGTTGCCATATTCATCACAAGATGGCACGCCAATGAAAGCGACATCGATCTTCAGTTCACCGCTATGAATCAGATTAGCTCGTCCGCCATGTGAGTGAATTTGTACTGGTTCGGCTAATTCACCACGAGATATTGCTTCAGCCAAGGGCCCACGAAGACCGGAAGTATAAATTTTACAAACTACCCCATGACGAATATGTTCAACGAGTGGTGAATGGCAAGCACTGAGCGAACTAGAGGCTAAGGTAAGGTTCCTAAAACCCATTTCTGCAATCACTTGCATGACTAAATTAATGGTTAAATCACCGCCACGAAACGCGTGATGGAAAGAAATTGTCATGCCATCTTTTAGACCTGAACGGCGGATGGCAACTTGCAGATCTTCACACAGTTTGCGATTACGTGGTTTTTGCACTTGCTGCTGAACTTTCCCAATATCTTTAAATTGACGCAGTGGTTGCTCAGTCATTGGATCTAGGTAGGCTGATACGCGAGCCTGACGCTGTGTTGTATTTGTCATTTTCAATGCCTCACTCTTCCCGAATACCTGATAATGCAGCGCGTGACAGCACGAGCCGTGCCCTATCAATCACTGGACCATCCACCATTTTCCCATTGAGTGAGACGACACCACGGCCTTCTTGCGCAGCAGCATCTGCCGCATCAACGACGCGTTGTGCGTGATCCACTTCTTTTTGGGTAGGGGCGTAGAGGTTATGAAGCAGTTCGATTTGGCGAGGGTTGATTAAAGATTTGCCATCAAAACCAAGCTGTTTAATATGGGCGGCTTCTTTTAAGAATCCTTCCTCATTATTTGCATCTGAATAGACAGTATCAAAGGCTTGAATACCAGCAGAACGTGCAGCTTGTAAAATGGCGCACCGAGCATAGAGGAGTTCTACGCCGTCTGGGGACCGCTCGGTGCGCAAATTGCGGACATAGTCCTCGGCACCTAAAGCGATGCCAATAAGTCGTTGTGATGAGTGAGCGATATTCACCGCTTGTGTAATACCCATTGGTGATTCTATGGCTGCCAGTAAACCCGTGCTACCTTGTTCGCGGCCACAGCTTTTTTCAATACGTAAAATTTCATTTTCGATATCGATAACATCTTGCGCTGTATCGGTTTTAGGTAAACGAACAATATCAGCACCACCGCGCACGACAGCTTCGAGGTCGGCAACACCGAACGCTGAGTCAAGCGCATTCACGCGTACGACAGTTTCAATATCACGGTATAAAGGGTGCTGTAGCGCATGATAAACTAAGCGACGAGCAGTATCTTTTTCGCGTAAAGTAACTGAATCTTCGAGGTCAAACATTAGTGCATCGGCTTTATAAATAAACGAGTTACTGAGCATTGCCGCATTAGAGCCGGGAACAAACAGCATACTTCTGCGCGTGCGTGTTTTTCTTTCTGGCGTCATTATTTGTCCTCCCAAGGCAATGCTGTGATATCACAGGCTCTGGCTAGCAATGCTTCAAGTCGAGCTCTAAGTACGCACTCTAAAGCGCCCTTATCATCAACAATAATTTGAGCGCCTTGAATATCGTGTTGTTCGACTAACTCAAGCACGACGTGCTCAATGGCATCACCAAATTGTTTTTCAACACTACTGCTAATTTGGATCGACACCTCTTCGGTATCTTCTAAAGGTTCTATTCGTACCATGACATCACTTGATTCAAGTGTGCCAGCAACGGCTGCGTGGAGTATTTTCATAGTTCACCTGTAACTAATTCAGAATTTTCGACGCGGTGAGAAGCCGATGAAGGGCGGGAAGCTAACATATTTTCTAAATAGAGATAGGTTGCTTCGGGGACAATCGGCTTGATCGCCGCCAGATCTTTTTTAGCGAGTAATCTGCGAACTTGTGAGGCTGAAACAGCCGTACCGTCATAGACCATTCGCGGAAATTCAACGAGCTCAATCGGTGGATAGCTAACTGAGCGAGTTTCCAGCCAAAAACGCATATCTTCGTTATATTGATTGGTGACTTTGCAAAATGGCTCTGTACCGACAAAGCGGTGGGTGATACCAAGAGCAGGAGCGATATATTGGCGGAAAATTTTTATGTCGATCTCGGTATAACAATTATCGACAACGGCTTTATCTTTGATGAAATAGCACGGGAAGGTAGCCCGAGAGATAATATATTCGGAGCCTTTGTGTATGGTTAAATTCTCAATCCCTTGAGTTCCAGCCTCAATTAATTCCAATCGAACGCTATAAGGGAAACGTGAGGTGTCTTCCTTAACCACAAACAAATGTAACCAGTCACATTCTTTCGCTGCTTTTTCAATTAAATAACGGTGACCAAGGGTAAATGGGTTGGCGTTCATAACGATTGCCCCAATTTTTTTACCTTCTTGACGTTGTTTTTTCAGGCTATTAATATAACGTTTTAAATAACAACAGCTATTTTCCATCAGTACCATGATATTGGGTACAGTGGCGAGTGTGTGAAAACCACATTGCTGAAATAAACTTTCATTTTGTGTTTTAGTATAAATAAATAAGTGAGTTGTATTATTTTCGTAAGCAAGATTGACCAACTCAGTAGCGAGTTTTAAGGCTAAACCTTCACCTCGAACATTATCACTAATAGCAACACACTTAATGACATTTTTAGCCAGACCACCACAAGCAATTAATTTATCATTGCGAGTAATAGTAATAAAAACGTCAATACTAGAATCAATATCTAAATCGTTTTCTTTTAAAAACTGAGCTATTTCAGCTAGTTTCCTGTTCTCATGACGTTTCACATGGTTAAACGTGATGTTTTCGAACATATTAGTATCCTGCATCTCATATAGAGATGTTTTTAAGTTGTTACTAATGTTAAAGTTAATTAAATAAAAAATTCAGTATTAATTTAATAAATGAATCATTAGTTTTTTATTTAATTATCTTTTTCAATATTAATATTAAAGATTATCTAATTAATATTTTTGACCTATTTCATGTTTCTAATAGGAGTTTGTAGTTGTTTAATGGTTTTAATGTTTTTAATTATTAAATAAGTTGTTTATTGTTTGGTTTTAATGTATTTAATCATTAATAAATACTTTATTAGTGATGCAATTGGCTGTATGGTCAGTGTATTCTGTGTTTTATCATGTAACAAAATTTTTACTTTTCAGTAGGTAATAGGGTATCTGATGAAAAAAGAATATTTGCATTTTCCGCTTCGAAAACACAAATCAATATCCTTTTCTGCTCGAGTCTTTCTTCTTTTATTGTTGGTTTCTATCGTTTTGACTTTGGGCCTGGGTAAGTATTTCACCGATACAGCTGAAAACCGTTTAATGGCGAATATTCGTTCACTGGCCATGAGCCAAGCAAAGCTTATTGCATCAATAGAGAGTATCGTCCAGTCAGTTAAAACTCGTGATATTCAAAAGCTAAAAGTGATTGCAGATAAACTTAATCAAGATTCGGATTACGACTATGTGGTGATTGGTGATGAAAACTCAATGCGTTTGTACCATCCCAATCAAGATAAAGTTGGGTTTAAGATGCAATGGAATAAGCCGGGGGCATTAGAGCGTGGCGAAAGCTATTTTATTGGTGGAGAAGGCTCTATCGGTAATGCCGTTCGCGCAAAAACCCCTATCTTTGATGAACAAGGTACTGTCATTGGTGTGGTTTCTATTGGCTATTTAACCAAGAACATTGAAACCTCACGTAGCGAGCTGTTTGTCCAAACAGGGGCAACGTTTTTTGGTGTGCTGGTTATTTTACTTTTTTTGTCATGGGCATTTTCCCGTTTGATCCAACGGCAAATGTTAGGTTTAGAGCCAGAGCAAATTACGCAAATGGTCGTCGTACAAAAGGGGATCTTTGAAGCGGTTTTTGAAGGGGTGATTGCGGTTGACTGTACTGGGCGCATCATTAATATCAACCATAACGCCCGCCAAATGTTGGCATTGAGTGAACCCCCTAATCATTTAATTGGTCGTTCCGTCAGTGAATTAATTACCCCAGCAACCTTTTTTGTTCATGATATTGCGGTGACACAGCATGATGTGATTTGTGTATTTAATGGGTTAAATGTAATTGCTAACCGTATTGCCTTACAGGATGATAACCATTTAATGGGGGCGGTTATCAGCTTCCGTAGCCAAAATGATATCGAGTCTTTAAATGCACAATTGACACAAGTACGCCAATATGTTGAAAATTTGCGCTCACTACGCCATGAGCACCTTAATTGGATGTCAACGCTAAGTGGTCTTTTACAAATGAAAGAGTATGACCAAGCATTGGCGATGATCAAAGGTGAATCAGAATCACAACAGCAATTAATTGATGCACTGCGTAAGCAATTTTTTGATAAACAAGTGGCAGGATTGCTGTTTGGTAAATATCATCGGGCGAGGGAGTTAGGTTTACAATTGGAGTTTACACCAGGCTGCCAATTGAATTCATTACCACAGCAGCTGACGAGTACGGAATTTTGTGCCATTTTGGGAAATCTTCTCGATAATGCGTTTGAAGCTACTCTGAAAAATAATCGCGGTAATAAGCAAATAGAGCTGTATCTTTCAGATGAGAGTGCCGAGTTTGTGATTGAAATCGCGGATCAGGGGTGTGGTTTCCCTTCTGACATGAAAGAAAAATGGCTTGAAAGGGGGATGACGACGAAAACAGAATCTGTCGATGGACACGGGATCGGCCTATATCTTGTTGCCTCGTATGTAAAACGGTGCAATGGTGTGATTATTATTGAAGATAATCAACCACATGGTACTCTATTCTCAATTTTTATTCCGAAAGTGAAGATACAAAATGATTAAGATAAAAATCCTCATTGTGGAAGATGAACTCCTACTGGCAGAAATGCACGGTGAGTATATTAAATCCTATCCTGCTTGCGATAAGGTTTGGGTGGCGGGTGATCTCGCTCAAGCAAGAAAAATGATTGAATATATGAAGCCTGATCTGATCTTACTTGATAACTATTTACCTGATGGTAAAGGAATTGATTTGGTACATGAGTTGATTCAAGAAAGAAACAATGCTGATATTGTATTTACAACAGCCGCCAGCGATATGGACACGGTATCTGAAGCCATTCGCTTAGGTGTATTTGATTATTTGGTTAAGCCAATCGCCTATGAACGTTTGGGGCAAACATTAGATCGCTATATTCAACGTAAATCCGTGCTGCAAACAAATAACAAAACCAGTCAGAGCCAAATTGATGATATGTTCAATACCTATGCGCGAGGCGAAACCAAAGAAGAGTTGCCAACCGGTATTGATGCTTTGACTTTGGAAAAAGTACTCTCGCTATTCGCACAACCTAACGCGGAATATACCGCGGAGACGATTGCAGATACAATTAAACTAAGTCGCACAACGGCTCGTCGCTACTTAGAATATTGCTTAGCACAACATAAAATTGAAGCGGAAATAGAATACGGTAAAGTAGGGCGGCCGCAGCGTATTTACCGTGTCGCTAACAATAAATAAATGGTTAGAAACCGTTGCCTACTGATATCCAACCAGTAGGCAATAAACGCTATTTTTTAAGATTGTTTTCTAAGATTAATACTTTTTTCTCTGCCCGTTCATTGCCTTGAGCAGCAGCAAGCTTGTACCAATACAAGGCTTTGCGATCATCTTGCGTCACCCCCATGCCATATTGATAACATGCACCACTGGCATACTGAGCGTCAGTGCTACCATGTTGTGCCGCACGTATAAACCAATGGCAAGCCTTCGCCTGATCGGCCTTGACCCCATCGCCGCGTGCATAAATCAAAGCAAGATTAAATTGAGCCGAAATTTCACCTTGTTCTGAAGCTAAAGTGAGCCATTTGATCGCTGATGGCACATCTTTAGTAATGCCTTGGCCATGTAGGTAAAGCATGCCTAAACTATTTTGTGCGGGTGAAAAACCTAACTGAGCAGAACGTGAAAAATATTGATAAGCCTGAGCATAATTAACTTTATCATACATACCTGTAGCCGCTTGATAGCCTAGTAGATAAAGCGCTTGAGGCTGATTTTGTTTAGCGAGTGCGAGATATATTTGCTGGGCTTTTTGCGCGTCTTCGGTGGCGGCAATCCCTTTTTCATACCAATAAGCTAACATCAATTCTGCGGGTTGAAAGCGTTGAGCGGCGGCTTTTACTAACCACTCTTCTGCCTGTTGTTTATTCTTCGGCAATAGTTTATCGATTCCAGCCAATGTGTATTCAGCCATATTAAGTTGGCCTAATGGATCACCTGCATCAGCAGCTTTTTTCATCCAATACAGCATTTGCTGATTATTTTTACTGACACCTTTACCTTGTTGATACATTAAAGCGAGGTTAATTTGTGCTTTAGTGAATCCTTGCTCAGCGGATAGTTGGTACCATTTAGCCGCTTCACTTAGTTTATTTTCTGATTGATAAAGCATTGCAAGGTTAAATTGTGCTTCCATTTGCCCATCTTGCGCCTGTTTAAGCAAAATTTGCTTATCTTGAATCGGGGATGATGGCTCAGCATAACCGTTATGAGTAATGGCACTAAAAATCAGTAATAATGAAAGCAGTATTTTTTTCACTGAAGTTCCTTGTATCAGCGTATCTGAAGGTAGGTTAACTTGCTGCATGACTCAGTGCAATGTTGAAAGCGTCAATACAGTTTGTAAAAAGTGCCATTTCGTCGCATGCGAATAAAATTTCATGAAAAAATGAACTTTTTTTGCAAGAAAAGACTCTTAGGTATAAGTATATTCTTTTTGCTTGCGTGAGCATTCATATATTTACCCTCAATATTCATTTTGTTACGTAAAGTAATACGATAATGCAGCTATGAAATAGTCATTTCCAATCGAAATTACTAAGATCCTTGAGTAGCATGCATGATGCCCAGTTAACCACTGGGCTTTTTTTTATCTAAAATTAAATCATTCGCTCGCAATTCATCTCCCATCTACGCTCTTATCACTGCGCTGATAACCTCTAAGATCTTCCAAACAATGATTGTTCGCGTTATATCAAGAATAGTTATTCATGAATTATCTCCATTATCATATCGGTAGTTGATATTTAATATGGTGAATAATGACTTAACTTAACGTAGTGATTTAAGAAAAGAGATTGTCGGATTCGGACAATAACTTAAATGGCAAGCTGTATTATAAATAGACAAAAAGGATGAATGGATTTTGTTATCATATCTTGAAATAAGCATAATATGCTTAACAATGAAGTTACAATTGGTTGATTAATGCGCAAGGATTGTCTGTTAAATTAACTGCAAAAGTGACATTAATCACGATATTAAGCTATTCATGGGGTAATTGGTACTAACTAAATCTTTATCTTTGGTGCATAAATAGCGTATATTGCTCAATTGATTTTTGCATTTCTAGCGGTGTTTATCCCTATAAATGTTGAATAAATAATCAAATATGCTTTAACTCATTGAATTTTATGTTTGTTGTTCATTAACATCGATTACACACACAGATGTTAATTTTGAAGGCTGGATTGATGGCGTACTCAGTCAGGAAAGTAGCTATTACTAGCCCTAAAAATCGAATTTCGAAACGTTAATTTTGAGAATATAACAATGCTGAGGGTATAGACAGTACCCCATTTTGCTTTTATTTATGTACAGGTTGTCATAGAGGTAACTAGTGTCCACAACTAACAACAAAGAGGAAGTCAGTCTTAACGCGTTTAAGCAACCTCGCTCGTTCTATCTAATCTTTTCTATTGAGCTCTGGGAACGTTTTGGTTATTACGGTCTTCAGGGGATCCTCCCAATTTACCTTAGCCAAGTGCTTGGCATGTCAGAGACAGAATCTATCACCTTATTTTCTGCCTTTGCTGCGCTAGTGTATGGTTTTGTTGCTATTGGAGGCTGGTTAGGCGATAAAATCCTAGGTACAAAACGTGTTATTGTTCTCGGTACATTAGTACTGATTGCTGGTTATGCTTTTGTCGCTTATTCAGATCATGATGTCTCTATGGTGTATGTGGGGCTGGCAACAATAGCGGTTGGTAATGGTCTATTTAAAGCTAATCCATCATCATTATTATCGACGTGTTATGCCAAAGACGATCCTCGTTTAGACGGCGCATTTACCATGTACTATATGGCCGTTAACATTGGTTCCTTCTTCTCTATGTTGGCCACTCCTTGGCTGGCAAAACACTATGGCTGGGATATTGCGTTTTCACTGAGTGTTGTAGGTCTCGTGATCACACTGATTAACTTTTTTATGTGTAAAAAGTGGGTATCACAGCATGGCTCTAAGCCAGACTTTGCACCAATGGTGATTTCTAAGTTATTAGCCACTATTGTCGGTGTTGTTGCCTTGATTGCGATTTCAACATGGTTATTACATAACATGGGTATCGCTCGTGCAGCGTTAGGGATCATATCGCTAGGTATCATTATTATCTTTATCAAAGAAACTTTAGCGCTAGATGGTACTGCACGTCGCCGTATGATTGTGGCTTTGATTTTGATGCTAGAAGCGATAGTGTTCTTTGTTTTGTATAGCCAGATGCCAACATCACTGAACTTCTTTGCATTGCATAACGTTGAACATGAAGTATTCGGTTTTAGCGTTGAGCCAGCGCAATACCAAGCTCTAAATCCATTGTGGATTATGATTGGTAGCCCAATCCTTGCTGCTATCTATAATAAAATGGGTGACCATTTACCAATGCCACATAAGTTTGCTATCGGTATGCTACTTTGCTCTGCGGCGTTCTTAGTACTACCTTTAGGAGCAAAATTTGCCAACGAAGCAGGTATTGTATCGGTTAATTGGTTGATTATCTGTTATGGTTTCCAAAGTATTGGTGAGCTTATGATTTCTGGTTTAGGCTTAGCGATGGTGGCACAACTCGTTCCTCAGCGCTTGATGGGCTTTATTATGGGATCATGGTTCCTAACCAACTCCGCTGCTGCATTTATCGCTGGATATGTTGCTTCTATGGCAGCAGTGCCAAAAGGAGAACTAACTAGCACTGTCGATTCATTAGCAGTATACAGTGATGTCTTCCTGAAAATTGGTATCGTGACGGGTGTTATCGCTATTTTGATGGTAATAACAGCACCAATGCTGAATCGTATGACATTAGAGCGTGATTAGTTGCTACTGATTCTGTAGTCATGAATAAGAAAAGGCCACGATATTGAAGTGGCCTTTTTGTGATTTAATCGTATTACTTTTTCACTTTATGGACGATATCAACATATTTTGATTTATCGTCTTGTGTTGGATAAATACGGTAAGTGTATTCATCAGGTGAAACAGTGACGTTTTCGACGACACGTGTAAATAGAACTTCACCTTTATCATCTTTGGCTGTCAATGAACGGCTTTTACCATCATCACTAAATGACCATTCACCTTGCATTTTGGGTTTTCCATCAAGGGTCGTCATTTTAAAAGAACCATTTGGGTAATATTCTGCCAGTCCAAAGAAGTTAGCCACTTGCTCATTGGCTGGGTCGACTTTTTTGTTGTCCTGATCCAGAGCTTCTGTCGTCACCCAAACTTTATCAATCATCATATTTTCATAAGCATTCAGTGGTTTTTCTGCATTAGCATTAGCCACTACAGCCGATCCCGTAACTGTCGCTGAATTAGCTTGGGTTGTCGCTGCAAATGCAGTTACGCTAGATAAAGTAATGATTGCGGCAATCAGAGGTTTTAATTTCATAAATACTCCATTATTAGATGAGAATATGAACGGTTAAAAAGTATACCTGCTATTAACTTAGAAGAAGAAGAGCGAAATAGAAAGGTGAAAAGTATTGCGAATGGTGTCAATAATAGAGGTAGCTTTACAAAATAATCATCAAAATTAGTACAGAATAGAGTATATCCGTGGTGATTTGACAGTATTTGATTGAGTGGAAATATTGATGTTAATTGACAAAACTGGCAATCAATTAATGAATACCAGTTTCGATAATATGAAGATATTAGTTAAAATGTCGGTTATTAATTATTTTCAATGAGCGGTTATGGCCATTAATCAATAAAGTATTTGAAGTACGGCTTTGGCTATTTAATGATATCCCATCCATTAAGATGGTTGGGGTGATGGCAGTCGCCGCAAACATCACATCATCCGTACTCACCATGGTGTCTAACGTTAGGATCTCACCAATATTTACGCCCATTTGCTGACAGCGGATAGCTTCTTGCTCAGCTAATAGCCTATTTTGTGGCGTATCGCCTTTTGCCTGTATTCGTGAGACCAAACGTGCTTGCATATCACCACCTAATGCACGAGCGATGGCTGCACTAATAATCCCCTCAGGTGCTCCACCAGTACCATACATCATATCGATAGCGTGTTCTGGTAAAATAGCTAACAGTGATGCTAAAACATCGCCATCAGGGATTGGGATAACCTTCGCGCCAAAATTACGTAGTGTTTGCATAATATGCTGATGACGGGGCTTATCTAAGACGGCAATCGATAAGCTTGAAATAGGTTTATTGAGAGCGGCAGAAAGATTTTCGAGATTTTTTTCTAGTGGATTAGCGAGATGAACAGCCTCTTTAGCGGCTGAACCTACGACTAATTTCTCCATGTACATATCTGGGGCTTGTAATAGTGTTCCCGTTGGCGCTGCTGCGAGAACGGTAATAGCATTATGTTCATTACACGCAACCATGCGTGTTCCATCGATAGGGTCGACTGCAATATCGAGTTTATGTTTCGCTGATAGATTACCAACTTGCTCGCCAATATATAGCATCGGTGCTTCATCGATTTCACCTTCACCAATCACTATTTTACCATGAAAATCAATCTGATTAAGGCGATTACGCATAGCTTCTACTGCCGCCTTATCAGCGGCATTTTTATCCTGTTTACCAACCCATTCATGTGCTGCTAGTGCAGCAACTTCTGTAACTGAAGCGATTGCATAAGCTAACTCATCGCTAATTTTCATTATTTATTTCCTGAAGGCAAAAAACAGTAGATATGATACTTTTTTTGCCATCTATCTGGCAAATACATGGGAAATAAAACAACAGAGAGAAAAAATAGAAGAATAAAAGTTAGCAGGTGGGGACCACCCGCTAACAGGAGAACTACAACATTTCAACTATCGCTATTCCACCTATAATCGAAATTAGTGCAGCAAGCGTACTTAATAGCACGGTGCCAGCGGAAGTTTCAGTATAGGCTTTATTGCTGATAGCTAAAGCAGGTACAGCTGTTGCTGTAGGCAGTACACCGATGATAAATGCTGCCTTTAACATATCGTCTTGTAGTCCTAGTGCGATACCTGTACCTAGGATCAAGGCAGCCTGTACAAAGTTTTTGATGAAAACGTTGAAAATGATTTCGGCATTAACGGTAAGTTTGATACCTGAAAGTAACAACCCTAGGAAAAAGAGTGCAACGCCTCCGGCTGTTTTACCTAACTCATTGACTGAATTTTGTAAAATCTCAGGTAATTTGACGCCAAAAATAGCTAATAGGGCACCTAATATTGGTAAGAAAACTAATGGCTGGGCGATAGCTTTGCCAATTGATTTCAATACACCGTTATTTTGTTGCCTACCACTGATCATCAGTAAGGTGAATGGAATAATAATTATCGTATAGATTAAGTTACCAAGAACCATGGCAATTAAGCCAGAAGAACCAACAGTGGCTAATAATACAGGTGGCCCACAGTAAGCCATATCAGGGAAAGAAACCGACAATGCTTGCATCGCAGCATCTTTTTTATTATGACGGAAAAAGACTTTACCGCCAACAAAGCCAATAATATAAGAAACAATTAAACCAACAGCCAGTGCCAATAAATAATCAATATTTAACAATACAGAAGGTGGCGCTTGTGCCGCAGCCAAAAATAAAGCAAAAGGTAAGGCAATTTTAACGACAAAGTCAGCAAAGGCTTGCGAATATTCGCGTTTGATAAAACCATACTTCCCTGAGAGCCACCCAACAGCTAAACCAAGAATAATGGGTCCTAGGGCGGCCATTATAATATGTAGTAACATAATACTCCTCATTTTTTGATTATTTTGTTATGACTCAAATTTCACTGAGTAATCCAAAATAGCGACCATGTAATTTATACTGTGCACAAAGTCTCGATGCTTTCAGTTACACCTAAAATTATTTCGAGAAAACATCGTTTATCGATATGATTTCTCGAACTATTAATTAATCATCAAATTAATAAAATACACGTAGATATACATATCATAAATAAATAGAAATATACGTCAAAAGGAAAATTTTTTATTAGATAAAAATAAAATCATCCAACTAGGCGATTTATAACAATAAATAAAGTTAAAAAATCGATTAGATATAAATAACGCCTTCTATATCAATTGGGTAATTTATATTATTTATACGCTAAATTGGTGTAATTATGGTATAAACCTATGTTAAGGCTCTTTTGGAGGGGGCTGTTTCAGTGTATGATTAATGGTCAGCTTTAATTTGTAATAATTTATTACAGCCCATTGGCAATGGGTAGAATGCTATCTACACTAGACTACGACTTGATTACTCTTTTTTTGTTAATTTTCTACGCTCTAAGTCATTCTGAAGTACAGCTAAGCGGCAAGGAGTGTGATCATTCTTTTTTAACGTATTGTACTGCTACTTGAAGCATAACGAGTATATATTGTGAGTTTGATTATGAGGGAAACCTATTTGTGGATATCCTGATACTGGTAGGGTTCATAGTTGTTGTTTTGGTGGTTGTTTCGCCAATTCTTTCCATTATTGCGCTAAGTCGTGCAAGTCGTTTGGAACAACAATTTTCACAACAAAATCAACGTATAGCATTTCTAGAAAAAGAACTGAAACTTCACACAAGTCATTTGTCGAATCATTCAACGGGATCCCCTCCTAGTCACACGCCATCATCAGTAGAACAAATGGTAGGTTCTGCATCACCGACAGATGTCTCTATTGAATCACCAAAGCATGCTGATACTTCAACAGCGAAAACAGCGAGTATGTCGATGGAAGGGGAGCCACAAAAAATACAATCCGCAAGTTCGGCCTCTGCGCCTACGGTCGATGTCAATCGGTTTGATAGTAAAAATGCGCCAATTTACGCTGTTGATGTTAATCGTTTTGATGCTTTATCACAAAAAGAAAATAAAAATATTCGTGAGCAAAGTGATGGCTCTTGGCCTATTTTTAGTCATTTCTTCCATTGGATCTGGCAAGGCAACCCGTTAGCTAAAATAGGAATTTTACTGTTATTTTTTGGGATAGGTTATTTGCTTAAGTTTAGTGTCCAAAATAACGTTCTTTCCCCTCAAATACGTTTATTGATGAGTGCAGTAGGTTGTTTAGTTTTACTTGGCATAGGTTGGTATCTTAGACATAAGAAATCATTATTTGCCCTGATTTTGCAGGGGGGCGCGATAGGTTGCTTTTATATTACGATATTTGCCGCCTTCAAACTTTATACCATGTTGCCTTATAGCATGGCACTCATTGCGATGATTTTGGTCTGTGCAGCAAGTATTGTGCTTGCGCTATTACAACGGGCGATTAGCCTAGCCATTTTAGCTTCTCTAGGTGGGTATTTAGCACCAGTATTATTATCGACCGGTGGCGGTAATCATATTCTGCTGTTCTCATACTATCTGATGTTATCAATTGCTATTTTGGTTATCAGTGTTTGGCAGGCATGGCGTCCATTAAATTTAGTTGGCATGTTTATGACCTATGTGGTCGCTATATTATGGGGCTGGAATGAGTATCACCTAGAATATTATGTATCGAGCCAAATTTTTCTCATTGCTAATTTAATCGTTTTTAATGTACTCACTCAATTATTTGCATTACGTTATCCACACGAAAAACAAATGGTTGTTGATTATACTTTGCTATTCCTCCCACCATTTATCACGATGGTATTACAGTACGCAATTTCTTGGCAGATAGGCTTTGTGCCAGCCTTTGTGGCACTTTTATTAGGCGTTTTGTATTTGCTTGCCGGTTTTCAAATTCACAAACGATACGGTAGTTCAGGGAAAGGCCTCGCATTAGGTAACATTGTCATTGGCGCAGGTTTTGTCACCTTAGCAATACCATTAGCGCTAACTTTCGAATGGACCTCAATTATTTGGTCAGTTGAGGGGCTATTATTGCTGTGGTATGGCTTCTCAGTGCGTAATAACAGATTGGTTACGGTAGGCATGGTGCTGATCATTATCAGCGCAGTCACGCTACTGAGTGGCTTCTCGCTATATTCATGGAGCAGAGCTAGCACCTATATGGTACCGATTTTATTGGTAGCTTGTTTTTGTGCAGGGGCACTGCTCCATTTACATCGTGAGTTATCGGCTTACTTTAAATTATTGAGTTATGGTTTTCTGCTACTAGGTTTAGTCGTTTGGTATTTTTGGTTACCGAACATTACCGATATTTTATCGTGGAGTGGGGAATCTGAAAGTTTCATTATTATGGCATTAGTGATTATTTCTGCTTGGTTATGGCGTTTGTTAGCCATTAAAACAGACTGGATCGCTTTATTACTGTGCCAATCATTTATCTGGTTAATTGGTTACTATTATCTTGCCTTAGATTTTATCAATGATGAAAATCCTATGGGGAGAGGTGAAGGCTCGTTGATTTGGCCTGTTATGTTGGGTAGCTCTATATTGTTTGTGATGAATGCGCATAAAGCACGTAATGTATGGTTACAGCGCATATTACACGGCGCAACGTTTTGGTTGATATTGGCCTTTATTGCGACACAAGTAAATTGGTTTGTAGCAATTTTACCTTGGGGTATGAATGAGTTTGGCTATTTTATTTACGTCATGGCTATCACATTAACAACCTTGGTATTGTATTGGTTACAAAATCAAAAAATGGCACCAATGAAACGTAATGGGATGATTTATTGGTATGCATTTTTACCTGTGACTGTGATTTTAATTTGGTTGTCTTTTATGGCTAATTTAGAAGACGGTAAATTGACATTTTGGAATTATATCCCACTCATTAACCCTCTGGATGAAGCGGGGCTATTTAGTATTGCTTCGCTATTATTGATGCGTCGTGGCCTTGTATTAAAGTTAAAACGAATTAGTGAATTCGATTTATTCGTTATTCGTGGGCTCGGTTTCTCTGCGGTGATCCTTAGTGGTTTATGGTTTAACGGTATTATACTCCGTGCAGTTGCTGATTTCTCTGAGATCAATTGGGCCTTCGATGCATTATTTGATTCTCGATTAGTACAAACCGTTCTTTCAATTAGTTGGTCACTTGTTGCACTTGGTTTTATGATTTTTGCTGCTTTAAAGCAAAATAGAGTTAGTTGGCTAATTGGTGCAGGTATTTTTGCGTGTGTTATCGCTAAATTATTTCTTGTTGATATCTATGGTCAAGATGGTTTATCCAGAGCAATTAGCTTTATTGCCGTTGCTGTGCTTATTTTGGTTGTGGGTTATTTTTCACCACTTCCACCAAAAGTCAGGCAAGAAAAAGGGGCCAATGGAGTAGATGATGATGCTAACTAAATATAAAGGGATGTTGCCGAGGATTTGTGTCCTCGCGGCTTCGTTATTATTTTCGAGTACTATATATGGGCAAAATAGCCAATCTTTAACGCCTTACGATTTTTATCAAGGTTCTGAATTAAGTGAGAACAATGAGAAAACGCCTTTCGCGTGGGTGGAATTACCCTCTGAAGCCTATATGAATTCAGCGCATTCGAAAACACTACAAGATGTTAGGGTATTCAATGGAACGGGGCAGGAAGTTCCTTCCGCACTCTTTTTTGATTCAGAAGAAAGCAGTGAAACCTCTCAAATTCCGTTTTCTTTACAACCTTTAATTATCAAAGCAGACCAAGTCAGCTCGAAAGAAGAAACGCTAAATGAACGGCAATATTTATTGGTTGAAGTTGTACCTAGTAAAGTAAGCCGTATTGAGATCCCATCGCTACAGAATAGACAAGATGTTAAGTATCAAGCCTTTTTATTAACACGTAAAAGTGAGCAGCAACGTAATTTGCCAATCCAAACCTTGTCTTTGGATTGGGATAGTAGTCAACAAGATTGGCAGGCAAAGTCTTTTATCTACGCTAGCCAAGACAAGCAGCGTTGGATAAACATTTCTACTAATCAACCAATAATGAGCTTAAATTCACATGCAGGGGAAATTCGTAGCAATACGATAGAATTATTATCTGGAAATGACCCAGCACTAATGGCGCCTTACTTAATGGTGATTACAGTCGCAGACAAAGAGGCACATATACCCGATTTAAAATCAGCCGAAGGAACTGCAAAAGTATTTCATTCAACAAGGCGACAAGAAACTTGTAACTTTACGACTAACAATGAAGGTATGTCGTTAAATCAACTTATTTATCGTTTACCTTCAGCACAGCCACTGAGCTCAATAGCGATACATTTGCAACAAACTAATCGGGTATTGCCATTACAGATAGAGTACACCGCGAATTCAGGCGAAAATTGGTTGCCACTATCTAATATAGTTGCTTATAACCAAATCAATGATGGTAAGCAGGTTCGCAATCCAGATGTATCCGTAAATGGCCTCATGGTTAAAAAATTGCGGATCACGGCATTGAAAGGAAGTTGGGATGATAAGCCGCCTTATGTTGAAGGGAAACGTGATGCTGTTAATTTAGTTTTTAATATGCAAGGTGCATCACCCTATTTATTAGCTTGGGGAAGCCAACTAGCAACCCTAGATAATCTAAGCTACCAAGAGCTATTAGGGCAGTCATTAACAGTTGAACAATTGATGCATCGTTATCCTGAATTATCAGCCTCAAATGAGATTATCGAGTTAGGAGGCGAGGAACAGCTTACTTCAAATATTTCAGCTGAAGGTTATTTTGATTGGGTGACTGGGATACTTTGGGGATTACTAGGGTTCGGAATACTGATATTAGTTTATTTTTGTTGGTATTTGATAAAAGAAATCAATAGCAAAAGTTCTAAATGATCATTGAAGAAATAATAAAAAGGAGGTCGTTGTACCTCCCTTGCTATTGATGCAATTATCAATAAGTTATCAATTAAAATTAGATAATTACCTTTCATTAAAAAATTGACAAATCCCCCCCAAATGATTACTCCTGAGAGCTACTTTTTGACAAGGAATTGAGTTAAAACAAAACTCTAGATTAAGGAGAACACGATGAAGACACAACTATTCTCAAAATTATTTATTGCGATAGCGTTGCTAACGAGTGCATCCGTATTTGCTCAAACAACTGAAACAATGCCTTCACACGAAAATGTGAAAATTGAGCATTCACTCAAACAAAATAAATTGGGAGATCCTGGCGATATTGAATCTATACGTGAACAAGTAGAAGTAAACCGCATTGAGCTATCAGAAACAACGACTGATCGTCGTTTTAATGGACGTCAATTCAGAATTGATGATAAAAAAGACTAACTATCACCTTTATTGTGCTACGCTTTTTTGATAACAATTAGCGTAAAATTACAGCCAGAGGAAACGATTATGTCTCAAGGCCAATGTTTGTGTGGTGCAGTAAAAATAGCAACTCAACAGCCAGTCGATAAAATTAGTGTTTGTCATTGTGAGATGTGCCAACGTTGGAACGGTGGGCCGAGTTTTACTATTGATTGCCATAGTGATGTTAGTATTGATGGGGAAGAGTTTATTACCCGTTTTGCATCATCGGAATGGGCAGAGCGTGCTTTTTGTAAGCAATGTGGCACTCATCTATTTTATCATCTTCATACTCCTTCTTCTTATTATGTTTCTTCAACATTGTTTGAAGAAACTAAAAGTGCAACTCTAGCAATGCAGATTTTCGTTGATAGTAAACCTGCTTACTACAATTTTGTTGAAAAAACGCCGATGCTGACAGAGCAAGATATCATCAGTTTGATGAGTAAATAAAGATCATGAGCTGGTTTTTACTGGCTCGTCTTTATCCTTTGTAATGCGAATGTCTCGAATATGGATTATAATAACTTAAAAGCCTAGTTGCTTATTATAGAGAATTATTTAATTCTAATAATTTAATAAGATAAGGCAAATTAAACTTTACCGCAGATTGTATAAATAACCATTAATGTTTAGGGATGTTCGCTGATGAACAGTATGAGAAATATGCGGCATGCTAGTAATATCGCATGGGTATTGCAGTGGGTATTGAATATTGGTTTGATTGCACTCGCTATTGTGCTTGTGTTCTTTTTAGCCAAAGAAACCTATACCATGGCATCGTTGATGTTTAGTGGCCAAAAAGAAGCAACAGCTTATGAGCTATTAGAAGGAATAGTCATCTATTTTCTTTATTTTGAGTTTATTGCATTGATTACTAAATATTTTTTGTCTGGTTATCACTTCCCATTACGATATTTTATTTATATCGGAATTACTGCAATAATACGCTTAATTATTGTCGACCATAGCGATCCAATGACAACATTACTTCATGCCGGTGCTATTTTAGTCTTAGTTATTGCATTATTTATCGCCAATACAGAAAGACTGAAACGAGAATAGAATAATTCAAATTTTTTTTAATATGGGAAAAGGGATGAAACTCATTCCTTTTTCTTATGCATTTTTCAATTAACATAGAATATTAAGTAATAAAACATAGCTATTTTTATGTGAATCAGCGCATATTTCTTTTTGGCAATGCTAATTCCTCTCATTCTAATGTTAAATTATACTAATACAATAAAATACCACTGGTTTATCCTGTTAAATATTTGAAAGAAAGTATTTTACTTTTTAGAAAGGGTTATCTACTGTGTAAAAGTTTATTATTCTATACTCGTCATCCTTTAAGTTGTAGGGGTGTTGACTACACTCAGCTAGCCGAGTACATAGTTTATCTATGCCCCCGTCTATCTTCGTTTGTCACCTACCTGAAACTCGAATGATTTAGAGTATAATAACCTAAGTAACTTGCAAATATGACAACAAATACACTCCCTAAAAAGAAAGGGTTTTTAAACCGTGTTGAGCGTATCGGAAACGTTATGCCCGATGTTACAATGCTGTTTATTTATGCCCTAGTGATCTGCTGGTTTTTATCTTATCTACTTTCATTTGTAGATTTTAATTATTATCATCCAGTGTCGAAAGAAAAAATATCTGTCGTAAATATGTTTAACTATGAAGAAATCATATTATTCATTACATCGGCAGTGAAAAACTTCATTAATTTCCCTCCATTAGGAATAACTATCGTCGCAACATTAGGGATCGGCATTGCTGAAAGTAGTGGCTTTATTAATACTGCTTTGAAAAAAATGCTTTCCTTTATTACCCCTAAAATGTTGACGCCAACCGTGGTTTTTGTCGGTATCGTTTCTCATATTGCGTCAGACTCCGCGTATGTGATTTTGATGCCTGTTGCAGCCATGATGTTTTACGCCAGTGGTCGCCATCCATTAGCAGGTATTGCAGCGGCTTTTGCTGGGCTAGCAGGCGGTTTTACTGCGAGCTATACGCCATCAATTATTGACCCTATCATGCAAAGTTTTACCCAAGACGCAGCTCAAATGATGGCACCAGGTTACAGTGTTAACGTTTTGTGTAACTATTTCTTTAGCCTTGGTGGTACGTTTGGCGTGATTTTTACCTGCTGGTTTATTACTGAAAAAATTGTCGAACCTTGGCTAAATAAAAACTGCCCAATTACGACCAATGAAGTGGATGTCGATTCAGAACAAGATCTCGGTAAAATTACACCAATTGAGCACAAAGCATTTCGTGTCGCCGGCGGTATCGTGATTTTGCTTGGCGTAGGTTTATTTGCATTATTGTGGCCTGAAAACTCACCATTACGTGGTCCTGATGGTAGTTTAACCAGCCCTAAAGCCCCTATTATGCAAATCGTGGTACCGCTGTTATTTATTTTCTTTGCGGTGCCGGGTATTGTTTATGGTTATATGACTAAATCCTTTACCTCAACCAAAGATGTGGTTAAGGCAATGGAAAATATCACCAAGTCATTAATTCCATTTATTGTTTTTGCATTTTTTGCTGCTCAATTTCTCTATTCATTCCAGCATTCTAATTTGGGCACACTATTAGCGCTATCTGGTGCTGAATTATTGCGTACACTGGATATGCCTTCAGAAATGACGGTACTTGGCGTCATTATCTTGACGGCTCTGATTAATATCATGATCACATCTGCAACCTCTAAATGGGCAATTATGGCGCCAGTATTGGTTCCTATGCTAATGGCGGTGGGGATCTCTCCTGAACTGACACAAGCTGCATTCCGCGTGAGTGATTCCGCAATGAACGTCAGTACGCCAATGTTCCCATTCTATCCGTTGATATTGATGTATTGTCAGAAGTACTACAAAAATGCAGGTATTGGGACACTTTGCTCAATGATGATCCCGTTCACAATCGGTTTATTGATCACATTGACTGCAACGCTTTATCTGTTCTGGGCATTTGATATCCCAATCGGATTCGACAGTGGTTACACATGGCAGCCAGCGCCATAGTTTGCTGGACTGAGTAAAAAGGAATAGAAAATGAATCAATTAGGTAAACAGCTAGAACAACGTTTTTTCCGCTATCTTGCTATCGAAAGCCAAAGCGATGCTTCAGCAACGTTTGTGCCGAGCACCGAAGGACAACGTGAACTAGCAAAACTCCTCGCTAAAGAGCTAGAAAGCTACGGCCTTAAAGATATTTATATTGATGATCATGCGATCCTATATGCACTCCGTCCGGGCAACAAACCATCTGCACCTAAAATTGGTTTTGTTACCCATTTGGATACGGTTGATGTGGGATTATCCCCAGTTATCAAACCTCAGACTTTAAAATATGAAGGAAAAGACCTGTGTTTGAATGCACAAGAAGAGGTCTGGTTTAAAACTGAAGAGCATCCAGAAGCCGCTCCTTATGTAGGAGAAGAGATCATTTTTAGTGATGGAACCAGTGTACTTGGCGCTGATAATAAAGCCGCAGTTACGGTTGTCATGGAGCTAATGGATAAACTACAGAATGCTGATTTCGACTGTGGTGATATCTATGTCGCTTTTGTTCCTGATGAGGAAATTGGCCTACGGGGCTCCAAAATTATGGATTTATCCCGCTTTAAGGTCGACTTCGCTTATACGATAGATTGCTGCGCGCTAGGTGAAGTCGTTTATGAAACCTTCAATGCTGCTTCTATTGATATAACGATTAAAGGGATCACTGCACATCCAATGTCAGCAAAAAATGTGTTAGTTAACCCGATCCGCGTTGCGCATGACTTTATTGGCTGCTTTGATCGCTTTGATACCCCTGAACACACGGAGCATCGCGAAGGTTACTTTTATGTGACTGATCTCATCGCAAATCCAGATAATGCCAAAATTAAAATGGCAATTCGTGATTTTGATCGTAATAGCTATGAGGCGCGTAAGCGTTATATCGGCGAAGTCGTAGAATTGATTAAAGCCCGCCATCCAAAAGCAAAAATTGAATTCAATATTGTTGATGTATATAGCAATATTAGCGATTCATTGGGGGATGACCGCACTGCCATCGATTTAATTTTTGACGCATTAAAGATCCAAAATGTTGAACCAAACGTTATTCCAATGCGTGGCGGCACAGATGGCTCGGCGCTGTCAGCGAGAGGTGTTTTGACACCTAACTACTTTACAGGCGCATTAAATTTTCATTCTAAATTTGAGTTTTTACCACTCAGCTCGTTTGAAAAAAGCTATTTAGTTTCTGAAACCATTTGTCGTTTAGTAGGGCAAAAATAATTTTATTATTTTTAATTTTATAATTATCAAATGACCATGTTTATACATGGTCATTTAATTTATGGGTTAAATGATATATAACAACTAATTTTATTTGTTTATCTATCTGTTTATTATTAAATCTATCAGGTCATCGTTAATTTAAAATACTTTATTTTATATTCGGAACTTGTTATTTATGAAGAGTTTTGGAGATAAAATTGTCATAAAGTATAGGATGGAAAATGATTAATATAGCAATCATTGATGATAATAATATTTTAATTCGTGGACTTGAGGCAATATTTAACCGCCATAAACGATGTAGTATTGTTGCTTCATTCCCTTTTATCGAACAAGCCATTACATGGAATCGGCAGCAGAAGGCTAGTGTTATATTAATTAATAGTGATAATTGCCATTTCGAGTCACTAAAAACATTACAAACACTAAGACGCACTCAACCTGATGTAGGGATCATTATCTATAATATTCACCGCTATTATGCCTTTTTATTGAAGGCGCTTGATATCGGTATTCGTGGCATTCTAAGTGCGAAAATTGATGCAGATGAGCTTGTTGAAGCAATACAAGTCGTTAATGCTCGCAGCAAAATCATTTCACCGGATATTGCACAAACGATAGCTCTAAAACGTATTGATCAGAACGAGCAAGCTGATCTATATGATTTATTATCAACGCGAGAGCTCGAAATTATGCTATTTATTACCCAAGGCATTTCAATAAAACAGATCGCCCAGATGTTGGCATTGAGTCCTAAAACAGTAAATACCTATCGATATAGAATGTTTGGTAAACTTAATATCCGTAGTGATGTAGAATTAACTCATATCGCTATCAGTAATGGGTTGATTGTAACCAAACAAGGTGTATCAGGGTGTCAGAACAGTTTGAACCAAAAGCTTTTTTAAAAACAGTCACTAACCAACCTGGTGTCTATCGTATGTATGACGCTGGGGGAACGGTGATTTATGTAGGTAAAGCAAAAGATCTTAAAAAACGCCTTTCCAGTTATTTTCGAGTCACTGTCAGTAGTCGTAAAACCGAGCAGTTAGTAAAAAATATTGCGTCTATTGACGTGACCGTTACTCATACAGAAACAGAAGCCTTGCTGCTTGAGCACAACTACATCAAGCTGTATCAGCCTCGTTATAATGTTTTACTACGAGATGATAAGTCATACCCTTATATCTTTTTAAGCAAAGAGACTCACCCTAGATTATCCATGCATCGTGGTGCTAAGCATGCAAAGGGGGAATACTTTGGACCGTTCCCTAACTCCTATGCTGTGAGGGAAACACTCGCGCTGATGCAAAAACTGTTTCCAATCAGGCAATGTGAAGACAGTGTTTATAAAAATCGTTCAAGGCCTTGCCTACAATATCAAATAGGGCGTTGTTTAGGCCCTTGTGTTAAAGGCTTAGTTAGCGATGAAGAATACGATCAACAAGTTAATTATGTGCGCTTATTCTTAACCGGTAAAGATCAGCAAGTGTTAACTGGATTGATTGAACGAATGGAAAAAGCCAGCCAAGAACTACGCTTTGAAGAAGCGGCTCGTTTTCGTGATCAAATACAGGCGGTAAGGGCGGTTACTGAGCAACAATATGTTTCTGGTGATAGTGATGACCTTGATGTTATCGGTGTCGCTTTTGAGTCAGGACTGGCCTGTATACACGTTTTATTTATTCGCCAAGGAAAAGTACTCGGAAGTCGCAGCTACTATCCCAAAATTCCAGCCGGGACTTTATTAGAAGAAGTTGTACAAACATTTCTTGGACAATTTTATTTGCAGGGCAGTGAAAACCGGACATTACCGGGTGAGATTTTATTGGATTTTGCATTACCTGAAAAAGAACTATTAGCCGATTCATTATCACAGGTTGCAGGGCGAAAAATCCAAATCCAAACGCAGCCTCGAGGAGCGAGAGCTCGTTATCTAAAATTAGCACGAACCAATGCATCCACGGCATTGCTGACTAAATTGGCTCAGCAATCAACCATTCATCAACGTATGGCATCATTAGCCAAAATAGTTGAACTGGATTCAATATCTCGTATGGAGTGCTTTGATATTTCACATACCATGGGGGAGCAAACGGTCGCATCTTGTGTCGTTTTTGATAAAAACGGGCCAGTAAAAGCGGAATATCGGCGTTATAACATCACTGGCATCACACCAGGTGATGATTATGCGGCAATGCATCAGGTATTAACACGCCGTTATGGTAAACATCTAGATGAAAGCAAAGTGCCTGATATTATTTTTATTGATGGTGGTAAAGGCCAATTGGGGCAGGCAAAAGACGTTTTTGATTCACTTGAAGTGGATTGGGATAAAAACCGACCTTTATTGATTGGCGTTGCTAAAGGAAGCGATCGTAAAGCAGGCCTAGAGACACTCTTTTTTAAACCTGAGGGGGAAGGTATCGCCTTACCAGCAGACTCGCCAGCGTTACATGTGATCCAACATATTCGAGACGAATCGCATAATCATGCGATCACAGGCCACCGTCAGCGACGGGCTAAAGTTAAAAATACCAGTGCATTAGAATCAATAGAGGGAGTAGGGCCAAAGCGTCGCCAAATGTTGCTAAAATATATGGGCGGCTTACAGCCTTTAAAAAATGCAAGTATAGAAGAGATTGCAAAAGTGCCCTCGATCTCATACGCGCTAGCAGAAAAGATTTATAATGCATTGAAACACTAGGTGTCTTAGGGCACCATACTTATAAAATCCATTTTGGTCAAAAAGTTACTAAGTATGATGAAATTAAATATTCCTACGTGGTTGACCTTGTTTCGCGTCATCTTGATACCATTCTTTGTGCTGGCTTTCTATTTACCAGTAAGCTGGGGGCCTTTCGTGTGCGCATTGATTTTTGTTGTCGCTGCGGTCACAGACTGGTTTGACGGCTATCTGGCAAGGCTCTGGAAGCAAACGACGAAGTTTGGGGCATTTCTTGATCCTGTCGCCGATAAAGTTATGGTGGCGACCGCATTAGTGTTGGTGACCGAAAGCTTTGATGTTTGGTATGTGACTTTACCTGCTGCAACAATGATAGCCCGCGAAATTATCATTTCATCACTGAGAGAGTGGATGGCCGAAATAGGCAAAAGAAGCAGTGTAGCTGTTTCTTGGATTGGCAAATTTAAAACGACGGCTCAAATGATGTCATTAGTTGGTTTGTTATGGCGCCCAAATTTACTGATTGAGAATCTTGCGATCGCATTATTGTACATTGCCGCCATCTTAACATTCTGGTCAATGTATCAATATTTGAGGGCTGCATGGGCAGATTTGAGCGAAGCTTGATCGAAATGATTGAAAAAACAGCGAACGAACAGATTTAAGTGATTTTTTTAAATAATTGTGTTGACTCAAAATGTGAAATCAGTAGAATGCAACGCATCGAACGGCAACGAGGTTTACGAAAAAAAATAAGTAAATCAGCCAGTTTGAAAAAGATAGTTTAAGGCGGGAATAGCTCAGTTGGTAGAGCACGACCTTGCCAAGGTCGGGGTCGCGAGTTCGAGTCTCGTTTCCCGCTCCAATCTCAACGGTGAGATTGAACAAGAAGGCGCGTTAGCAAAGCGGTTATGCACCGGATTGCAAATCCGTGTAGCTCGGTTCGACTCCGGGACGCGCCTCCAAAAATTTAGCCCAGGTGGTGAAATCGGTAGACACAAGGGATTTAAAATCCCTCGGCCTTTAGGCTGTGCGGGTTCAAGTCCCGCCCTGGGCACCAAATAAAAACCGCGTTGAATTACAACGGGTTAGGGAAAGAAAAAGCCACCTTCAAGGTGGCTTTTTTGCATCTGGAATTTGTTACTGAAAATCAAAAGTGGCAGCAGAATGGCGGCACTGTTCATCATTACAGTATTCAAGCTTCATCATTCTTTCATATATCAAATCTGAATGTGAATTTTACATTCAAAGTTTTTAGTTATTATTTTTTATTCAGTGACAACTGACGCACTCTTTACTTGCTATCAAATTAAAATATTACTCTTCATGTACCTATGATCTTATGTATTTTTACCTTCTATTTTTCAAGATGAAAAATAGTTATTTAAAACAATAAGTTAAATAAAGAGTAGGGAAATAAGGTATTTTTGACTATTTTGAGATAACTTATTGTTATCAAGATTATTTTTTATGGTAGTCTATAGTTCACTGCCGTATAGGCAGCTTAGAAACTACGTGCGTTACAGCCATTAAGTAGTCTTAAGTTCACTGCCGTATAGGCAGCTTAGAAAAACTAAATATGATGATGCTTACCATATTTACCGTTCACTGCCGTATAGGCAGCTTAGAAAATCTATGTCTGGAAACTCGAAGCCCTCATTCAGTTCACTGCCGTATAGGCAGCTTAGAAATTTGCATTGGCTACTGGTCTGCGAAGGGGGAAGTTCACTGCCGTATAGGCAGCTTAGAAATCAAATAGCCACTGAGGTGTTTGCCAGCAATCGTTCACTGCCGTATAGGCAGCTTAGAAATATATCTAATGATAATACTGCGCAAACATACAGTTCACTGCCGTATAGGCAGCTTAGAAACTCCAATCCGCTGCTGATGTTTATCTTGATGAGTTCACTGCCGTATAGGCAGCTTAGAAAAGAGCAAAAGCGGGAACTCAATAATAAAGGGGGTTCACTGCCGTATAGGCAGCTTAGAAAGTAGATGTACAATTGCTAGATAGTGACGGTAAGTTCACTGCCGTATAGGCAGCTTAGAAATTGCATATGCCACCACAACCGACCCAAGTCTTGTTCACTGCCGTATAGGCAGCTTAGAAAAGTCAAGTGCCTGCTGTTCATTGTCTGGCTCTTGTTCACTGCCGTATAGGCAGCTTAGAAAGCAATGCGAGGTCTTGAATTTGCTTTCTGCCTGTTCACTGCCGTATAGGCAGCTTAGAAAATATTGACAAATAGCCAATCTTTCCTCGGAGAGTTCACTGCCGTATAGGCAGTTTAGAAAAGTTAGTTTGTAAGTTTACGGCTCACACCCGATTTCACTTTTGGTAAGTGGCTTAGAAAGCCATAAATTAAAATCTATTTTTGTTGAATTTATTGTTAACGTTTAAGTAGTTTCTCAATATCTGATTGATAAATAATTATTTTTCTATATTTATTTCGCGGATAAAAAAGTCATACTCACAGTGTAAGACAGTGTTAATTAAATGAGTTCGAATATTTTTAAATATTGAGTATTTAGTATTTCTATTTTCGAAAAAACGAATAAGAATTGACATTTTGTGATCCTCCAAAAAAGTGGGGGATAGTTTTACAATATTTTTATTATTTCACAATGTTATATTAGGTTCCATATAAGCATTTATACAAGTTATGTTGAGTATAAATTAATCCTATAACGATAGGTGGATTTCAACTGTCTTTGCTGTTCATATAAGAATATGGGAAATATTAACGATACGAAGAAATAGTTTCCGAGCCTGCTACATTAGCATTGCTATCTAATATACAATTCATATTAACTGATATAAAACTGCTCCTATAAATATAGCAGAAGTTGAGTTAAAATTACTGCTCTATGAGTGAAAGAGTGCGATTAAACTACAAACGATTGGTAACATGATAAAGCACTATTGAGGAGATTTATTTTTCGAAAATACTACGAATAGTGCCATGAAAGGCTATTAGTGAGAAAGACTATGGCGATAAGCGGGGATTTATGTGTGACAAAGTATAGTTATGGATATAAATAGGCGGCATATTTGTTATGGATTACGATACAAATATAGTTTGTGTAATGACTGCTTCAATGGATCAATTAGCAAGATCGGATAAAATTCGAAAATCTAAATTAGATGCTGTTTGCTGGTGTTTAGATGTTCCTTACATTACTGAACTCGATAAAAATATGTTTGCTGCATGTTGTGAAAATCGTTTAAAGAGGAAGTGGAATGCGAAAGGCAAAGCTGCTCCGAAACAAGCAACGGTTAATCGTGAGCAATCATATTTACATGCCGTATTCGCAGAATTAAAGCGTCTTGGAGAATGGGAAGGTGATAATCCTCTTGATGGCGTTAGGCAATTTCAAGAGGGTGACCAAGAGCTCGCATTCTTATACCAAGAAGATATTAAGCGTTTACTGCATGCTTGCGATGAATCTCGAAATAAAGACCTCGGTAATGTGGTTCGAATTTGCCTTGCAACCGGTGCAAGATGGTGTGAGGCTGAGTCATTAAGCCAGTCACAAGTCATGCCTTGCAAGGTGACATTCACACAGACTAAAGGCAATAAAAACCGCACAGTACCAATTTCACAAAAACTATTTGAATTACTACCTAAACGGCGCGGAAAGCTATTTTCTGGCTGTTACGATGCATTTGAAGGCGCATTAAAAAAAGTCGGCCTTGATCTACCTAAGGGCCAAAGAACTCACGTTTTACGGCATACTTTCGCCAGTCATTTCATGATGAACGGCGGCAATATTTTAGTACTACAGCAAATATTAGGTCACAGCACCATCATAATGACAATGCGATACGCATACTTCGCACCAGATCATTTAGATGCCGCTGTGAGTTTGAATCCATTTGATAAGTTAACATCTTAATATAAATTATTGGGAGATACTTAATATGGCAAGTATTAATGATTACAAAATACTAAATAAAAAATGTTATAAACAGTTTGAAATATTAAATAATATTTTAAATTTGGATGTAGATAAAATTACAGATGCTAATAGATATAGGTTTGGTTTTTATTTGTTTTTTTTAGATTTTATTAGTGATGGTGCAGATTCAATTGATTTGGTTGAATGTATAACGGATACTGATTTTAATAAAATCATTTTTAATGATAGATTTGATGACTATGGTATTGATGCTATTTATATTAATGAAGAGGATAGAACAATAAATTTATGTAATTTTAAATATAGAGAAAATTACAAACCTAACTCTTCTCAAAAAGAAAATGATGTTATTGTGAGCAGTAAATTTATAAATGCATTAATGAGCGGTAATACTGATTCCTTTAAAAATAAAAAATATAATAAACTAGTTTGTGATATAATAAATAATCTAAATAGTAATGATGTTTGGAAAATGAATCTTTATGTAGTTAGTAATGATAATAATGAGATTAATACTAATAATGAACATATAAAAAATATGCAGGAAATGTATGATTTAGATGTTATTCCAATTGGTTTGCCATATATATCTAGTATCTTATCAATAAGACCCAAACCAATTAATTCAGCATTGATCTTAGACTCAAATGCTCTAATGTCATATGAGGAACATGAACTAAACTCAAATAAATCTTATATAGCTAGGTTAAAAAGTAGTGATATCGTTAGAATCACTTGTAATGACTCTCAATTAAGAGAGGATTATTCATTAGAGGACTTATCAAAACTAGCAAAAGCTGACTTAGAATATAGCGTTTTATTTGACAATGTACGTGGTTTTGTTTTGAAATCAAAATTCAATGATAATATATTAAAATCATTAAGGGAAACTCCAGAAAAATTTTTTATGTATAATAATGGTATTACTATAATTGCCGAATCAATAGATGTAGAAGGTGTAAATGGTAATAAAAAACAAAAAATAAAATTAAATGACTTTCAAATAATTAATGGTGGCCAAACACTAAGAACTATTCATAATTTTAACAAGCAAGATGATAAAAACATATCGGAATATTTATGTGATAGTGAGGTTTTAGTTAGAATTTTTCATTCTAAAAAAGAAAATAACTCAACAAATAAAATAGCTGAATATACAAATAGCCAAAATTCTATATCACCCAGAGATTTAAAATCATTAAGCTCGGAACAAATAGAATTAGAAAAATATTTAAAAGAATATAGTATAATCTATTCTAGAAAAAGTGGTGATGTAGGATATAGTGATGTGGATATTAAAGATATAAAATATAAAATAAGTATGGAAAAACTTGGGCAGATATTAACAGCAGTTAAAATTGGGCCAGATAAATCATCTAATCACAAAAAATTAATATTCACTAAATATTATGATGATTTATTTGTTAATAATTTTAATATAGAAGATATTCCTGAGTTGATTTCAATATATTATAATGTAATAAATGAATATGCCCAAAATGAAAAATCAAATAGTTTAGAGCAAAAATATTATTATATTATTTATATGAAATGGAATGACAGAGAGGCTGAGCTATCGTATCTTATAGATTTTCTTGATGAAGCTATTGATTCTTATGTAGCGAAAGAAGGTACTAGTGATGCAAGAAAGTTAATACAAATAAATTTCAAAAAGCATTTAGATACTTTAATGGAAAGAAATTAGCCATCATAGTTTGGTTATAATTTTATTGAGAAATATTGGCGATGGATTTTTATATGGCTTTATTTTAATAAGCATTTAATAAAACATTATCAATATAAATCAATAGATTATTGATTTCATTAAATGTTATTAAATATTTAAAATCCCTAGGCTTTTAGGCTGTGCGGATTCAAGTCCCGACTTGGGCACCAAATAAAAACTGCGTTGAATTACAACGGGGTAGGGAAAGAAAATAGCGACCTTTAAGGTCGCTATTTTTGTGCTCCAAATCACACTTCACTGTATATTTTAACTAGATTTTATTTTCCCCCTGATTTTTCTGTCTTCCGACTGCTGGAACGATGGCAATTTTGCGGGTGAAATACTAATTATAGCTGTCTTATTTTAGGGCAAGCTGACAGTGGTAAGTCAAAAGGTGAATAGAGCTACTAACTTTTTGTTGGAATACTCATCGAAAGTATAATAAGAAAATAGGGTGATGTTGATGATCAGATTAATGTTACTATATCAAGTGGTGAATCGTAAATTAGCTTCAGTAATGTTATCAAGCTAGCATGTACAGCTTAGGGTATAAAATAGCTAACTTGATTATAGATGCAAATTGCTTTGCTGGTAGCTTAATGATAAATAATATAGAAACCGTTTTCCATACTACTATATATTATATAGTGCTATCAAAAAAATTAGGATATAAATATTAATGATTATTATCCTTCTTGGTTATTTTATTTGTTTTTTTGTCATGGTTTTTATTTTAAACATAATTGTAATTCCTTTTTAAAACGATATTGTTAATGTTTTTTATGCTCTATATGGCTAATATTTGAAATAAACATTATTAATAGAGCTATTCTTTTACCACCTTGGAAATTTATATATTAACATTATTACAAATACAAATCTTCAGCATCATTAGGCCAGTCATCATGCATATGGTCAGTATAGAGTAAAAAACATTCAGCTATAGCTCTATTAAGAACGGGATGGTGTACAATATCGCCTTCAGTTGAACGCACTTCCCAAATGTTTTGGTGATATAGTTTTTTGATTGTCATTTCGCAGTCTCCCATCAAACTGAGAGCTTCTTCAGTATCCTTAATTAGGTCAAATGGTTCTCCTAACATATCATAGACTTCTAGTTTATCGACATTATAGCCGTACTCAGGCCCATTGCGGCGAAATACACAAGCGACATTTATTTGAAAGTCAGTGTAGTGACTATATTTATTCGTTAATGGCTTAATCTCAGGCTTGACGTAATTATTATAAACATCCTGATTTGTATTCATTTGAGCTTTGCGCTTTGCTGCTCGAATATAGGGCTCATTATCAAACTCAAGTAATGTTGTAGCCATTTCCAATATTTCATTAGTAGTAAAGGTATATAAAACCATACCATAGTACTCCCCCTCTGGAGTATAAACCGTGGCTTTTTCTTCTATTTGATATTGTTGATTGGAGGAGGATGAATCTTTATTTGTAAAAACAGCGCCTATCTCTTCAGCTATTTTTATAAGTTGTGGTTTTGTTAATTGTATCGAAGCCATTAATAGATTCTCTTAAAATGATGTTTGTAAACGAAACAGTATTAAAAGTCTTACAATATCATTTCTTTATGAATAAGGTAAAATAATAATTTTATATTGATTTAATCGTTTTAATTTTTAGAGTTTACGGATTTTAATGAGATTATTGATTGACAATACAGAATGATTTTCTAAGTGGGTATCAGTTAACCACCGGTAGAGCAAAGTGGTTAACTGATTATTTAATGGTTCAATATACAAAGACTTTTTATTACGCATTATAAAAATGGAAGATTTTGATATTTTCCATTACGACGGCGTTAAAATTTGCAGGAGCGCGCTTTCAAATGCACCACTAGATTTACACGCGGTGGGTTTTACTTTGTCATTTCCATCGGGAGTGACTAACTGATATATACCGTTTACTTGTATGGATACATTTGTACCCTCTCCAGAACTCCACACTTGGGTGACTATTCGATAATTTTCTTGCATATTTTGACCTTTTCCTGCGCTATCACAATCAAGGTACTCTCCCGCAATATCTAAGTTATCTCCACTGGTAGCAATAATACCGACATCCTTATTTTGGATTATAGGAGTAAGCCCTTTTGTTGTATAAAAATTGGTAACAGCGATGAATATTTCATCTGGATGGCGATTACCTATCGTTGTCGTTGTTTCTGTTGTTGTCACCGCGGATGTTGCAGTTGCAGAAGGTTGATCTGTTCCACTCCCATTTTTTACAGGACCATTAATAGTGATACAGCCACTTAATAAAAAAGGAAAAAATATAATACTTAGGGATCTCATGCTATCACCTATAATAAAAAGTGGTACATCCTGTTAGAATTAAAATACAGGTAAAGAACAGTATAGTTTTCAAACGAGCCATGTGAACCTCGGAAGATAGTTTATGTTAAGACGAAAATGTGGCACACCCTGTTATTGATGCGGTAATGAAAAACAGTAATAGATAATATTTCATTAAATCCTCACTTAGTTTTTGAATGATAAATCTACTTAAATAAATCATATGCTGTTTAAATGTAAGATTTAGTAATGATGAAATTCTTAATTAAGAATAGTCGATTAATTATATTTATGAAAATTAAAGTGTAAGTAAATATGATAAAGATGCTACATATAAGATGTTCATAAAATGAAATTATATTTATCGATGATTTATTTATAATTAAGAACGATGTAAAATTCTCATTTTTATTAATAAACGTCATCTAGTTTAGCTATGGCCGCATTGTTATTCTTTGCTGCATATTGACAATGAACACGATAACTAATCATAGAGCCACTATGCTGGATTTTTAATTTATTATGAAGGGCTGATATTAACAATGAAATATTAGCTAGGCTATATTTATCGCGTTAATTTAGTCATGGAGTAGTTGGGAATAAATCGTCAGAGATACTTTGTTCTTTTAATTTAAGTCTAACATGAGCTAATTTTCGAAGTTTTTCTCCATTATAAAGATGCTGTTTACATATAACGAAGTCAAACTTTGATGGGGGGCTACTCATAATAGTTCCAATTCCATTCACTTAAACCTTGCTTTGCAAGGCATAATCCATTGGTCTGGGAACGTTAAACCAGTAATAACCATTATTTTTACTACTTTTAGCTAGGGCTTCCTAAAGTAATTAGTGAGGTGGTTATGTTTTTTTGATGTTTATCTACTTGTTTTATTTTGTGAGGTTAGGAAGGGTGCTAATTTATATTCATCAATATTTCAACTGGATAAATGTTAGAGGGGAGACGAAATTACCTTATTACCTTCTAATAATTGATATTCTATACCTAGTCGCATTAAATCAATCCAGAGTTTCGCTAGATCAGCGGAGTTTTTTGCTTTTTATACTGACTTTCATTCAATCAATTGATTTTCATTAATTATAGACAGTGATTAATCTTGATTTTTGTAGGTTTAGTCACATTTAAAATATGGTTATTACCATTGTGTGAAATTTAATATTGTTTATTTGCCTTTTGATGGCTATGTTTGTATTGCTCAGTGGTTGGTTTTCTATGTTGAAAATAACATAAGTATTAACATAGGATAAACATCATGAAAAAAATAGTTATTGCATCAGCACTAATACTACAGATATTGGCATTTAATAGTTATGCAGATGATGGTAAGTGCGAAGCTTATCATCAAGCTATTCTTGATAATTGTAACTCGGGTTACGGGGGAATAGGGAGTGGTTCAATGGGGGCATGCTTAGGCGCTCAGATAGGAGCATGGATTGCGGGCTGTTAAATAATAGAAAATAATCACTGAGCTCTTTAGTGGAAATAAACAGCCTCATATCAATGATGGGGATTTTGTATTTCATTATCCTAAGCGAAGGAAAAGCTTCACTTTGGTGAGGCTTTTCTTATTTAGAAGTGATGGATTCTAATTCCTTATAATTCGAAGGAGTGAGTAGCGTTTCATATCGTTAGCCTACAAAGCGGGGATTAATTCCAACTCTCCGGAACTCCCAAAGAGTTTAAAATATCCTGTAGCTATAAAGTCTTATTAGCACAAATTTGTCTGGCTTAGCTATATCGGCTATTCATTCAAGCGGTCAGATTATAGTGCGGTCTTTTTCTTTATCTACACAAGGCTCTATTATGCCAAATATCACTATCGGCGCTATTGTCGATGGTGGTTGGCGATATTAATTACGGTGTTATCACTGGTGCTATTATTGGTGTCACAGTCGCTGTTATTGCTTCTAAAAATAATTGTAAGAACTCCTGTTTTAGTTCCGAGTACCTTGTGAGCTTTCGTGATTTTCAGCCGACAAGTGGTATTCTTCTGGCATCGCCAGTAATGTTAGTTTTTCTCCTTAAGATCTTTTAATTTTTTCTATGGAGTCACTATTGCTGATTCTCTTATTTTCAAATTTTGATTATTAGCTTTCATGCACCTATGGGCTTATGATTGTTTACCTTCTATTTTTTAAGCTAAAAAATAGTTATTTAAAACAATGAGTTAAATAAACGATAATAAAATAAGGTATTTTTGGCTATTTTGAGATAACTTAATGTTATCGAAATTATTTTTTATGGTAGTCTATAGTTCACTGCCGTATAGGCAGCTTAGAAAATTATTAAGCAGTCTTTCTATATAAGGCTCAACGTTCACTGCCGTATAGGCAGCTTAGAAAATTCCGGAATATCTATAGACTCCCTTAGCTTAGTTCACTGCCGTATAGGCAGCTTAGAAACAATTTATCTCTCGATGAAATAGCAATATTCCGTTCACTGCCGTATAGGCAGCTTAGAAAAATTGATTAATCTGCCAATTATTTAGTTGACTGTTCACTGCCGTATAGGCAGCTTAGAAAACTAACCGTATGGAAATGAACATTGTTTTCCCCGTTCACTGCCGTATAGGCAGCTTAGAAAAGTATAGGGAAGCTGAGAGATAGAGCCCCAAGTTCACTGCCATATAAGCAGCTTAAAATATTTTAATACTACAACTCAAAATAGTCGTAAGTTGTAATTTCATATTTATTATCGTAGGGATCGGTGAAGTAGACTGATAAAGAGACCTCGTGGTCGATAACTGAAATTGGAACATTACAACTTGTTAGATGCTCTTTGAACTGCAAGAAGCTGGTTCTATCAACACTAAATGCTACTGTGTTTCCTCTATTTTGCGTTGTTCTTTTAAATAGAGATAAATAAGCATCACCATTGTTGATTACTAAAGGGCCGCCTTGCTCAAACCAAAATTTAAAACGTGGGGTTATTTCAAAAGAGAGTATATTTTTATACCACTGAATGGCTTCATCAAGGTCATCAACATAAATATGAACATGGTCAATTGCTATAAATCTCATGGTTTTCTCCTCTTATAAAAGACCTAACGTACTACTTTTTATCTGTAATTTATAAGCTACAATGGCTTTATCCGTATAATTGCATTCTCATATTGCTGAAAAACAATACAGGCTATCATGGCTATAGACCGACAAGATAGGATAACAACGTTAGCTCCAGTTGAGTATCAAGCACAATTTAAGCAAGTGATTGACGATGCCATCGCCCATCTTAAACTTAGTTTGAATAATCGATTACATAGCATATATGTCTATGGTAGTGTCGCAAAAGGGCAAGCAGTTCAGTATCGCTCAGATCTGGATCTATGCCTAATTCTTACTCAAAAACTTAATGAAACTGAACAGAGACAATTAAATGAGGCGCACTCATATTTAGAAAAAACGCATGATATTGTCAGTAAAATTGATTTTGATATTGGCATACTGGCGGATGTTATTGATGAATGTAATCAGTTTAGTTGGGGGTATTGGCTAAAGCACCATTGTCGCTGTGTGTTTGGTGACGATTTAAGTCTACGTTTTGCCCCTTTTTTACCTTCCAAAGACATTGCTATTGCGGTTAATGGCGATTTTGTTGACGTGCTAACACAGTATATTGATGAATTAAAAAATACGGCAGATGCGAACAAACGAAGATTAATACAGCGTGCAGCTGCCAGAAAATTACTGCGTTCAACGAATATCTTACGTGATAATAATGATACTAGTTGGCCGGAAAGTTTAAATGAGCATGCTGAACGCGTTATGGCTCTTTTTCCTGAATGTAAGGAGCAAATTCACTATTTTTTGCAAGAAAGCTATCAACCTCAAGATAACACGAATATATTTATATCTAAATTAGAACATTTCATCTTGTGGTTGAATAAGCATTATCTCCAGCAACAATAATATCGTTATCTATATTCATTATATTTCAAGTTCTAGCGCTTGCGTTACAGTATCGTATCTGTGTTTACTTGTTTTCATTACAGAATTGAACTTCGAATTATTTATCGTATCAGTTGGTAAGTGAGGTGTTTGATGAACATAGAAACTTTAGCCATTGTCTTATTCGATGGTTTTGAAACCTTAGATGTGATGGGGCCAGTTGAAGTTTTTGGCCGATTACCAGACTGTAAGGTGAAATTTATTTCGCCTGAAGGTAACAAAAAAACCAGTTCGCAGGGAGTGGCTATCGAAACTGAGAAAGTCACCAATCCTCAATATAAATATTTGTTGATCCCAGGAGGGCAAGGGACTCGGCCTTTGGCAATAGATAAAGAGTATATTTATTGGTTGAAACAACAAGTTGAATACACCTCATACTGTATGACAGTTTGTACTGGTTCAGCGCTATTGGCGGCAACAAATTTATTGAATGACTTTAGTGCTACAAGCAATAAATTAGCTTTTGAATGGGTAACTTCGATTAACAATAATGTTAATTGGCAGCCGAAAGCGCGTTGGGTGAAAGATGACAAGTTTTATACATCTTCTGGAGTAAGCGCAGGTATTGATATGTCATTACAGGTGGTCAGTGATTTCTATGGCTTACAGCAAGCTTCAACCATTATCAAGAGCATGGAATATGTGTGGAATGATGATGCGAGTCATGACCCATTTGCGGTGAATTTAGCCTGAGCATCTAGTCTTCATACTTCAAGTTGCAGGTTTTTTCGTTAAGGTATAAATGACTAGGCGACGCCCATTGAGTCATAGCGTTTATCTATGCTTCCTTGCCTACCTGCAACTCGAATTATTTAGATTATAAAGAGGTTAGCCTCTAATTTTACAGACTCACACATGGAATTATTTTTTATTCTTTTCTAACCATTTTTGCATTTGTTCTATTTCAGGGCCTTGAGCATTAATAATCTCTTCTGCTAGTTTTCTCATTTCAGGATCTGTGCCATATTTAAGTTCAATCTTAGCCATATCAATTGCGCCTAAATGATGGGCGATCATCCCTTGTGCGAACGCGATATCTGCATTTTGCTCATTCATACTGTTAGCCATCTCTGAATGCATTTTATCCATTGATTGATTCAGCTCTTTTTGCATTTCATTAGTTGCTGGTGGAGACATATGCATGGAATGGGTTGTATCAGCAAAAGTTGTAAATGAAAACGTGCTTGCAATGAGAGCAGCAAGAGGGAGCAATTTTTTCATGATAATTTCCTTGTTCATGACTGGTTGAATTGCAATAACCATAAAGCTTCCCCTAGGGGGAAGGTCAATGTGAGGTGAATGAATTTAACTTAATTTACACTCGTGATACTGCTAGGGCAGCGCCTTGTATTGAGGTATAGCACCTCTATGCTTTCGAATTAATCTTATTATTTTTTAATTCTATAGCGATGAGTTAGTTTGCTATCTATCGGTAGCTCGAATTATTTAGGATGTCGATATTAATGCATAAAGTAAGCTATTAGTTTCTTTATTCAAAAAGAGTGATCTAGGTTGCAAATAAACAATAAAAATTAATATTTTTAATGATGTTATTACATGAAAGATTACAAGGAAAAAGTTAAACACTATTTATTTTGTAAATAACGTTAATTAAACAATACTTGCTACTTATTTTGTGTGTTCGATATATATTTATAATGGGTTGTTTTTTATTAATTTAAATTTAATCCGATTTATTTTGATAGCGTTAAATTAAAGTTTCTTTTGAATTGATTATCAATGCTAATAATAATCATTACCATTTGAGCGCTAAGGCGAATTCTATATACTGCTTACCAAGCATTGCGACTAATGCTTTTAAGTTGTTTTGGATAGTTATATTTACCATTAAGTTAACAGTCATTTGACAAGGAGCCTTATGAAAAACCTATCATTAGCAGTACTCACGATTGCTTTATCGACTTCTGTTTTTAGTGCTAGTGCTACAACTATTTCCGCTCAAAGCCAAAAATATGGTGTGGATGGTGTTGAAGTGACCGTTGGCGACACCCAATACGCTCGCGGGTCACATGCAGGCGCACTCGGTGATCCGGGGATCGGTTTACAACCAATATTTTTTGGTACCAGAATTAGTTTTGCAAGTTTTAAAGCGCGAGCGACTGAAAATGAACATGGCGTATATGAATTAGCTGCATCAACGAGCGCGCACTCTGCTAATACCGGAAAATTTAATTTTACTCAGGTTGCGAATGCCGAAGTTTATTTTGGTGATTGGTCTAAAACCGGTATTGATGGTGATGCAACGCATACCGCATTCTATTCGGGTAAAGATGTTACCGAATCTCTGCCTAATTCAGGGCAAGTTGAGTATACCATCGCTGGTATTAACCAGTTTGATAGCTCAGGTAAATTAAGTGGCACATTTAATGCGGATTTTGATACTAAAGAATATACTGGCTCACTGAGTGGTCAGGAATTGAATATCACTATGAGTGGGGACATTTTAGAGCAAGAACAATATCAATTTAATGGGACTGCGACCGCTAATGAATCAATTGAAGGGCATAGTTATGGTCACTTTTTTGGCGCTGATGCAACAGAGGTAGCTGGGGTAGTATCTTTCGAAAGTGAACATATTAAAGATGTTGCATTTGGTGGTTCTAAAGCACAATAGCTAACTTGAATAGGTGGAATTAATATTCCACCTATTACTACTTTGTTAATCAATTGGTTGTATGTTATGACGATATTTCGTTTGATTATATTATTATCGATTTTTTACAGTGGCTTTGTTATTTCTCATAGTGATGACACTAATGATTATCAAAGATTATTAGTAGATAAAGTCAATGTGAATGAAAAATTATCTAAAGATAAAGAAATAAAGATAACCCTTGATGATGAGTTGATAGTTAACTTTGATGGGGAGAACTATAAAATAAATAATAACGTCCATGATATAGGGGAGGCTATTTATATTGCTTTAGCTAGGGAACAATATAATGATGTGAATCAGCTATTGTCTTCTTATCAAAAATTAACTGGTCATGATGATTTATTGGTGAAATATGCGAATGCTAAAATTTCCCATCAAAATAAAAATTATCAAAAAGCAATCAATTATTATCAGCAAATTTTACAAAAAAATTCTGATTTCCTACGTGTCGAGCTCGAATTAGCTCGCGTATATTATGAGAGCCAACAGAATAAAGAGGCTATAGTACAATTTAATCGTGTTTTAGATAAGTATGCTCAACAATTACCGAAGCATGTATTAGACAATATTGCTCAATTCACCAAAGCCTTGAAAAAAAGAACAGCGTGGCGGGGGAGTATCTCGTTAGGTTATGGTTATAACTCAAATATTAACCAAGTGCCGGGTGATCATCGAAGAGATTGTTATCGTAGTGAGGTAAAAGAGGTCTGTTATGGCGTAGGAGAAGCCACTAAAGGACAAAAATTTATCTACGAGGCGAATATTGAGAAACAAGTTCCTTTGTATCGCCATCATAATGCGCTATTTAAGGCTTATACATATGGATACAAGTATGAAAAAGCGTCTCAATACAATGAGAATATAATAAATACAAAATCCTATTATCAATATCAAGATGGTATAAAAACCTTTGCCTTTGGACCTACTATTGAATTTAAGTTTATTGGTGATCAGCAGCGATATTATGGATTTGGGGCGAGTATAGACGTGGCGTATCACTTCACACCAAAATTTTCGGTCAGTGCTATCGTTGATTATAAAAAATTAAACTACCGCTCTATGTATCAAAGTAGTAATGGTAATAAGAGCACGTTTTATTTAACTAATATTTATGCATTTTCACCCGATATAATATTTTTTGGTGGGGTTGATGGCGTAATGCGAAATAAACGGTATCAAAGTGATAGTTATAAACAGTATGGTATTAGAGTCGGTGTATTTAAAAGTTTCTCACAAGGTTTTAATTTTTTAGGTATGGCGAGCTATAAAAAAACGCATTTTGAGCAACCTCAGTATGCATTAAGTCGTCAAATTAGAGATGATAATGAACAGCTCTATTTTATAAAGTTAAGTGCTCCAAAGTATAGTTTATTTACTTTAACACCATCATTATCTTATAAATTCAGGAAAAACCATAGCAATATTGATGCACTGTATTCTTATTCACAGAATGAAGTTGAGTTTAAATTAGAAAAACGCTTTTAATATTTTAGGTATTATATAATGAAGATAAAAAAGTTAGTTGCAATTAATATTGCGACAGGTATCTCGTTTGCTTTAATTTCCAATCTGATATTTGCTAAAGAGCAGGAGGATATCGGAACCATTATTATTAATGATAAAACAACAACCATTAAACAGCGCGATCAAAAAGGTTATGATGCTCAGTATGATAAAAATGAATCTAATGTTTACCTCGGTAAAGAATTGGTTGAGCGTTACAAAGGAACGAATCCCGCAGACGTATTAAACAGTGCTGTTGGGGTATTTAGCGGTGATGCTCGAAATAGTGGGGCGATAGACCCTAATGTTCGAGGGATCCAAGGACAAGGTCGAGTTCCTGTTACTGTGGATGGTACTGAGCAAGCTCATACTGTATGGAGAGGATATAACGGTGCCAATAACCGTAACTATGTTGATCCCAATATGATCAGCAGCATTACGGTACATAAAAGTGCATCATTAGATCCAGATGTAAAAACGTCGGTAGGAGGTGGAATCGCCATTAGAACGATCAATATTGATGACGTGGTTTCCCCTGAAGATACATTTGGTTTTGATTTAAAGTTAGAAACTAGCAGTAATTCGACCAAGCCAAGAATTGCTCAGTTACAGGCAGGGACAGATTATCGTGATGATCCTGCTATTTTGAAAAGCATGTCTGATGAATTAATAAAAAGAACATCATCACTATTTAATGACCCAGCCTTGTTAATGACAGCAAAGTCCCGTGGTGACGCGAACTTTTTTAATTTGAGAGATAATGCAGTCAGAATGGCAATCGGCACAAGGCAGGAGCGGTTCGATGTAATGGCGGCATACAGTTATCGTGATCAAGGAAATTATTTTGCAGGAACGCGAGGCGCTGAAAACTATACTGAGGAAATTTTGACTTCTCAGTCGAAATCATTTGATCCCTATATGCCATTTGCTGCCAATGTCTATTTCCCAGGCAGGGAGGTCATGAATACTTCCAGCAAAATGGATACCTATTTAATTAAAACCAATCTATTTTTATCTGAACAGCAGAAACTTTCGCTAGGTTATACTCAAACCATGAATCATTACGGTGAAATCATGCCATCAAGAGTCGCGATGATGGACTTAAACGGGAAGGTGCCCCAATGGCCATTAGCAAAATTTAAAGTAGATGCTTTTTATGCTACTTATTCCTTTTTGCCTGAAAACAATCCCTATATTGATATGAAATTAGGTTATTGGTTAACTAAAACTATAAGCAATAGCAATACTTCGGGGGCTTATCCAAGGGAGCCGCGAAATCGTGATCTTGAATTTGAAAGGGGTTTTCTCCCAAGAGATTCAAAAATCGATGGCACATTAGTTTTAGGAGAACAATTTAGTTCACTTAATCATCGGCAAGGAATTGATTTGTCGAATAAGATGCAATTAACCAGCAGTTTAGAGTTAACGATTATCGGCAGTTTAACCCATGAAACAATAAACAGTAAAAATAATGTTTTTGATGCATCTGCTGGGGCGACAGTAAAGTCATTCGGCGCGTTACCGCGAGAAGGGAAACGACAAGAAAATACCTTTGCCTTTAATTTTAATTGGCGTCCTACGAATTGGTTGAATATGACTGCGGGGGCTCAACGTACCAGTTATTGGTCACAGGACGATTTACTTAATAAGCGTCGTGCGTTAAAAGATATTAATTTTGCTCGTCCTCATCAGTTATTAGCTAAGAGTTATGATATTTCTCGAGTTGTTACAGTTGATGAATATAATAAAATTATTAATCATATTTATATTGACTCCAAAGGTAAACATAAACGTTTTGACGATGTACGACGTTCTCCTTATTATCGAGATCTTTTTGTTAAGGATGCATTAAATTTAAGCAGGAATGCATTTGGTGGATCAGAATTAAAAAAAATAAATGGACAAGAAGTATTTCGTATAGATGAAATCTCTAAGGCTAAATGGTATCCGGATAGTGATAATAAGCTAACCAAAGAAACCAATCCTTTTTATAACGGTACTTTCGATCTGAATGCTGAGGCTATTGATCCATTTAGTGGACAATTGGTACCACAATATATCCCCAGTTATTCACTTTCTAGTAATAATAATGAAACTATCCGCCAATTAATGGATGAAGAAAAGTTTACACCACAAGAAAAACGTAAAGCACACGCATGGGCACCTGCTTTTTCAGCATCCGCTTATCTCACCGATAACGATCGTATCTATGCCAGTTATACCGAAACGGTTCGTATGCCAAGTATTTTTGAAGACACAATTGGTTTCTCATCCATAATTGGTAATACGGCGGTATGGCGAAATTTTCAACCTGAGCGCGGTAAAACAGCGGAGCTTGGTTATGTGCGTAATCTGCAACAGCTACTTGGTGCGGAGCATTTTGCGGATGTACGTATAAATTATTATTACACGACGATTGAGAATTCGTTTGAACGCGATGGCCATCTTAAATTTACTCAAGTAGATAAACACATCACATCGGGCATTGAATTACAGGCGCGTTATGATAATGGCAATTATTTTGGTGACATTGGTATTGATTATCGCCTAAAAAATGAGGTTTGTGATAGTGCCTCTGCTGCCATGTTAGATCCGATGAATAAATTCAATATATCGTCATGTGCTGAAGCAGGGTTCCCCGGCGGTTTTATGCGTACCCAATTGCAACCTAAATACAGTATTAATGCGAATTTAGGTATGCGTTTCTTCGATCAACGCTTAGAAGTTGGTAGCCGCATGCGTTATCACAGTGGTGCAGAAAACAGTGATGAAAAAGAGATGATGGGGAAATATCCTGCCCATTACGCACCGCTTAATAATAGCCCGATGCGTTGGAATCCAGTATTCGTTGCAGATGCTTATATGAGTTATCAAATTGCTAAAGACATTAGCATGGAATTATTAGCGACTAATGTTTTTGATGAATATTATTTGGATCCACTGACACGTACTATGATGCCAGCTCCAGGTCGGACATTCAGACTTAATTTCACTAGCCACTTTTAAATCCAGTAGCCCTCTTAATTAATGTTTAAGAGGGCTGATTCGAATATGATGAAAAAAATACCATTTTTGACCGTATCTGTTTCGTTATTACTGCATTCAGTGATTATTGCTAATTTGATTAATCGTTCTTACGCAGAACACAGTTTACAACATCGGGCGGATATTGGATCGCCGGTGGTGTCTATTGCATTGTCACAGGCGATAGAACAAGCAAAGTTACCTGAAACAAAGATTGAGCCCCCGATTGTTCAACATGATTTACCGGTATCTCCAGCCATTGTCGAAACAGCAAAAATCATTGTGCCTAAAAAGGAAAAAAAAACGGAACGTAAGCCAGCGACTAAAGAAAGTAATAAAATGGTGGTATCAAAAGAAAATACAGAACAGCGGGAAAAAACAGACTATGAAACAGAAAAGACGGCTGCTCAGCCACAGCCATTGATGTCACAAAATGGTGAAAATGCATCCTCTCAAGCGATGGGGGCAATGGGTAAGCCAGTTCAAGGTTTTTCAATTATGGAAGATAGCGGGGAATTAAGCGCTTACCGTGAAAAATTGCGTCGAGAAATTGAGCGCAATAAACAATATCCTCGAAGAGCCAGTAGTATGAAAATTCGTGGTACCACTGAAGTTGTTTTTAACCTCACAATAACAGGTGAGTTTACCTCTGCCCGCGTTATCACTAGTTCGGGTCATGAATTGTTAGATAATGCGGCATTGGCGGCCGTTGCAAAAAGTCGCTCTGTTGGTGTGCCACCTGAAGGATTTAAGTCACAAGTGTCATTTGAAATTAAATTTCAGTAGAATAGGGGGGAAGACGATAATGTAGTCTTTATTATATTGAACTATGGCATTGTACTGTGTTTTTGGGGGATATTAAGTCAATCATACTTGTGATGGTTCAGGTTTTTCATTCATATTGTGATTAATTCTAGGGGCAGATTTAAAATAAAGTTTGCTATCATAATCATTGTATGCGTTAATAGCGCGGCTGGTTTGGTAGTACCCATTTATTTATGAAAGACAAGTTAAAGCAGTTCCCTATTAAGTGTTATCCATGATACCTTCATTGTGAATTCCTTCTAATTTAATTCCCATAAGTACGTACAAAGAACAAACCTTACCCCGCCTTATGGCAATTTAATAAATTTAAAGGAAATAACATGTCTAATACAATGACTGGTACAGTAAAATGGTTCAACAATGATAAAGGTTTTGGCTTTATCTCTCCAAAAGATGGTAGCAAAGATGTATTCGTACACTTCTCTGCAATCCAAAGCAACAGCTTCAAAAGCCTGAACGAAGGTCAAGAAGTGTCTTTCTCTATCGAGAATGGCGCAAAAGGCCCAGCAGCAGCTAATGTGATCCCACTGTAAGCTAAAGTTGCAACAGCGTCTAAGCGCTGTACAAATTTGAATAAAAGCCTCGTGTAAACGGGGCTTTTATTTTTGGAAGCAAAAATAGCAATAGTGAATTATCAATTTGTAATTAATTTATTGTTGATAGTTTTTCGCCAATATAATTAATGGAGGATATACCTTTATCACAAGCCGTCTCTTTGAGTGCTGAAGGGGATTTTTCAACGGTGATTTTGAGTTTATTCAATTGCTTAACATAGGCATTTGAACCGGGGATAGTAGGGTTTTCTTCTAGGTAATTTATCAATATAGCAAATTTTTGGTCAAAATAGTCACATTTATTGTCTGAAACTTCAATTTTATTAAAGTTTTTTAATCCTTCAGGGACTAAACTTCCCGTATTATCCTTAATCAACTGCGAATATTGCCCACTTTTTACCTGCTCAATCGTCTGATCGATTTTATTCTTTATATTAAACAACTTAACACCTAAAAAAATAATCGAAGCAAGAAGTATCACATTGACCGCAAGACTAATAGGTAATAAATATTTTTTCATTATTGTTCCTTAAGTAGTAGGTACTGATATTAATAAGTACTCTTTCCTAAAATATGGCGAGCGGCAAGTATAGCAATTTGTTTGAACAAATGAATATAAGTTAAGTAAGCAAGTGTAATAAGGCAATATTGAGGATAGAAAATAGGGAATGAAGGCGGTCAATCATTAGAGTGAGTTGTTCTCACTCTAATGCGGATATCATTAAGTTTTAGAATAATTTCTTCTGCGGTGGACCGGAGAAATTCATCGTACCAATGTTTTTCATTAGAACTTCGACGACCACTGGCTGCTTTAGCTCAATTGCTTGTTGAAGCGTTGGTTGGAACTCTTCTGCTCTATCAATAGTTAACGCATGAATTCCCATTGATGCTGCAAGTTTGCTAAACGATGGCGTAAGCAATTCATTATAGTATTGTCGACCTGAAAAATATTTATCCTGAATACCTCGCATAACACCATATCCATGGTCATTCATAATGATCAGCACAATAGGTAACTGCTCTTGAGCCATGGTGGCTAATTCACCAATGCCAAGCATTAGCCCGCCGTCACCGACTAAGCCAATAACAGGAACGTTGGGATTTGCTTTGGCAGTGCCAATTGACATTGCTAAACCTAAACCGATAGCTCCAGCTAATGAATGTATATTATGCATTGGTTGAGTAGCTTTTAATAATCGGCTTCCCCACAGACTGCCTGAAACAGTAATATCACGAACAAAAATGCCTTCGCTAGGGAGAACGTGTTCAACAGCATCACTTAATTGGCTATAAGAACCACATTGTTCTCGCAATTGCGTTTCTGCCTGCTGCACCGCTGTTTGTACGCGTTGTTGCCACTGTGAAGGTGCAGAAAAATGTGTTTGTTCTAATTTATCGGCTAATCCACTTAATATCTGAGCACAATCCGCAGTGATAACTAAATCAGCGCTGTAGTTACGATTTGCTGCCAGTGGGTCGATATCAATTTGAATCAAAGGTTGTGGTAGAGGGAGCGACCATGTTTTTGTTTCGTTACTCCGTAGTCGAGAGCCTGCAACCAGTGTGATATCACAATCACGCAGTAATTTATCAATGGAATCTGCATTATGAAAAGCACGTAAACTAAATGGATGGTTGTCAGATAGAATGCCTCTCCCATGTGTACTGCTAATGACAGCAATACCTAAATCAGCGAGTCGCTTAACCGCTTGGCTTGATTGTAATGCTCCGCCACCAATCCACAGTAAAGGCCGTTGTGCATGTTGTAGTTTTTGCCAAATAGCTTCAACTTGCTCTAGGGTGGCACTAGGAAGCGTCGATGGTGCGAGTGGGGCGCTTAAAATAGATAATGGCACTTGCGTGTTTTGAATATCGATTGGAATTTCGATAGATACTGGGCCACAAGGTACGGTTTGTGCGACTTGAATGGCTTTATGTAAAACGGCGATGGCCTGCTCCGCAGTATGCACGCGAAAGGCTTGTTTTGAACTTGCTCTCAAGAAGCCGAGTTGGTCACGAGTTTCATGGATAAAACCCGCATCCATATCGAGGTAAGCTTTTTCAACCTGCCCAGTAATATGTATCATTGGAGAACATGCATTCATTGCTTCTATCATTGAACCAATAGCATTGCCTGCACCTGCGCCAGTACTGGTCAGAGCAACACCTAAACCGGTAAATCGACTGTGAGCATCAGCCATCGTCACTGCGCCAGCCTCACCACGACTTGGGGTAAAATCAATGATGCCGCGACGACCGATAGCATCGGCAATCGGGAGGTTGTGAATTGAAATAACGCCATACACGGTACTGACTTGATATTGTTCTAACGTTCTGGCGATAGCCTCGCCAACCGTGATTGTCTCATACATAGTGTTCTCCTTTAGAATTCGATAACTCACCGAAAGCGTATCGGTGGTCATTTATTCACACCAACGGTTTGGTTGTGGGTTTAATGCCAGAAAAATACTTTTTTGCTGCATATAGGCTTTAAGGCTCTCAATGCCTTTTTCTCTACCGAGTCCGCTCTCTTTAAAACCGCCAAAAGGTGTTGAAATGGAGAAAACTTTGTAGGTATTGATCCAAACAGTGCCAACGTCTAATGCGTCAGCGAGTTTAAATGCACGTGTATAGTCTTTTGTCCAAATACCCGCCGCGAGTCCATAAATAGAATCATTCGCTTCATCAATAAGTTCAGCTTCATCATCAAATGGAATAACGACGAGAACAGGGCCAAAAATTTCTTCTTGGCAGACAGAGGCTTGGTTAGTCAAACCTTCAATGATGGTTGGCTGGTAATAGTTACCTTCTTGTAAACTCGGGTCACTGGGTATTTCACCACCAAGGCGAATTGTGCCGCCTTCGTTAATAGCTTGAGTGACATAGCGGATCACGCTTTCTCGGTGGGCAGGGGTAATTAATGGGCCGATATGTACACGCTCTTGACGTGGATCGCCAATAATCAGCTGTTGGGTAAGGGCGGTTAATCGTTCCATAAACGGTTTATAGATGGCTTTTGCCACAAATAGCCGTGAGCCCGCAATACAAGCTTGCCCCATAGAGCTGAAAATACCATAACAAACGCCGTGTGCCGCCAGTTCAATATCGGCATCTTCTAGGACGATAGTCGGCGATTTGCCTCCGAGTTCAAGTGACGTTGTGATCAATTTGTCAGCTGCAATATGCGCAAGTTGACGACCGGTGTTTGTGCCACCCGTAAATGAAATTTTTCTGACTAATGGATGACGAACCAGCGCATCGCCTACAATAGAGCCTTTGCCCGGTAATACACTCAGCAATCCAGCTGGAAGGCCCGCTTGTTCGAACAATTCTGCGAGTTTTAGTGAGATCAGTGGGGTCGCTTCTGCTGGTTTTAAAATCACGGCATTACCTGCGGCAATGGCAGGGGCAATTTTTTGCATATCGCTAGCAATCGGAGAGTTCCATGGCGTAATTGCCGCTATTACACCAACAGGCTGATAAGTGCTCAATGTCATCATATCGGATTGGCGACGTGGTGGGAGTTCACCACCACTGACTTCACAAACGGCTGCAAAGTAGCGTGCGGTAGCAGCAGCACTCATGACTAAACCACGTGCTTCTGCCCAAGGTTTGCCATTATCAAGGGTTTGTAAATGTGTGAGTTCGTCAATGCGTTCTTCAATTAGTGCACTGACTTTTAGCAAAATAGTGGCTCGCTGGTGGGACGGTTGTGTACGCCAACTCGGCGCACGCCACGCCTTGTCAGCAGCGAGCACGGCATCTTCAACATCTTCAAGGTTAGCGCTATTGAGTGTGGCAACAATATGTTGATCACCAGGGAAACGGGAGTGCATTTCGTTACCACGGCCTTGCTGCCATTTCCCTCCGACAAATATATCAAGCTTTTTCATGGTTTTTCTCCTGTCAGATAATGGCATCGTGCTGTGCAATGCGTTGGCAAATTTCAACAGCACTTAAAGCAGATAACAGCGAAGTTTTCGGGTTTGATGGCAAAGGATTACCATTAAGTTCAATGGAGAAATGCCCAAAATCCCCTGTAACATCAATGTGGTGGCTGTTTTTACTGGTGGTTGGGTCAACCATCAACTCCACTTTGGTTTGATCCATACCAACGCCATACAGAGCAACGGTCGCTGCGACGTTGGCATTGGCTGGAAATTTAAGTGCGGCATCACGTGCTGAACCACGGAAGAACACCGTAGGTTCCGTAACGCTATTGAGGTCAATGTATTGTTCCGCAGGGCCATTTCGCCAACTTGCAGGACTTTTACGGGAAAGATAAGTGACTTGGTTAATATTGGCTTGTTTCGCACAGCGTAAGCCATCTAACCCTGCTACAGCGCCCGATAATGGAATGAAAGTGCCTTGATGGGAGTGCTGATTTAGGCTATCTGCAAATTGTGCATCAGCGAGCGCCCCTGTCGAGATCACTGCAAATGTCCAGCCTTTTTCTAAGATCATGGCGGCATATTGTTTGACGGCCTGTTGGCTAGCACATTCTAAAACCAAATCGGGTTTTTGATCTGCCTGTGATGGGCAGATTAGTGGTGTCACTCGGTTATTAAAACGTTGTTTGATTTCGTTATGATGAGGCTCGCGAGCGACCACCCAACGTAATTCAATCCCTGCTGGTAGTCGATTAATGACCTCATTGGCCATAGCGCCATATCCTATAAGCATCAATGTTTTCATCATCATCGTTCCTTTAAATGTGATGGCTGAAGCCGCCAGAGACATCAATTGCTGCCCCTGAAGTAAATGACGCCATTGGTGAAGCTAAAAAGACCAATGCACGTGCGGGTTCTTCGGGTTTACCAAGGCGTTGCATCGGTATGCCTCTTTTTTGAGCAATCGCACCAATCCAGCTGTCCCAATCCAGATTTTTATCGTTGCGATTTTCAAAACGGCGGCGCCATTGTTCAGATTCCACCATACCCAATAAAATTGAATTAACACGGATCCCTTTTGGTAATAAGGTTTTTGATAGATTTAAGGTTAAATTCAATAATGCAGCTCGTGCCGCGGAAGTGGCGACCATATGCTGCTCGGGTTGTAAAGCTAATAACGAATTGACACAGGTAATAGAGGCAATATCAGATTGCTCTAGCTGTGACATAAATGCATTTACAGGATTGATAACACCGAATAATTTCAGTTGTGCCTCGTGTAACCAAGCCGTTTCGGGAGTATCAGCGTAACTGGCGACATAGCCTTGCCCTGCATTATTAATTAATACATCGACTTGCCCAAAGTGGGATTGAACTTGTTTAGCAAAATCTTCGGTTTGTTGTTTGTCCAAAACATCACAACTCACCGCCAAAAGTTCGCCTTGAGGATAGAGCGTCTGTAATGACTGGCATGTCTGCGCTAATTTGTGTTTATCTCTACCGCAGAAAGCAACTTTGCATCCTTCTTCTAACAGCAGTTTAACGGTCGCGAGGCCAATTCCTGAACTGCCTCCTGTGACAACGGCAACACGATTTTCTAACTGTAAATTCATAGCGCTATTCCTTAATCAAACTTCTACTGCGGCATGGGATGCCAAAAATTGTGTCAGGTAACGATTAAATTGTTGAGATGCGTCGAGATAGCTAGCATGGCCTGCTTGTTCGAGATAATTCAACGGGCAGCCTTTTTGTTGCGCTAACTGTTGTACTTTTTCAGGTGGTGTGATGGTATCGTCGAGACCGACAGCCATTTGCACCGCTCCTGAAAAGGTATCGAGATAACGCCCTATGTCATCGTGCGCTAACATCCATGCTGCCGCTAGAAAGCCATCAGGGTTGAGTTGACTCATGGTTTGCCTTACCCAATCAATTTGTTGCTTGGTTGCTGTTGGGCTGAGTAATGCAGCAGCGCGTTGTTGTGCATATTTTTTAATACCTGAGTTAAACACAATGTCTTTGCGTTGCTGGTAAATTTGCTGTTGCTCTGTGGGACTTTTTGTTGCGTAGCCTTGCGCAGGATTTGCTAAAAATAAGCTTGTTACCTTATGTGGGTATTTTGCAGCAAATGCACTTGCCATTAATGCGCCTAGTGAATGGCCTACAAGAACCACTGAATTTAGCGCCAAGCCATCGATAAAAGCGGCTAATGCATCTGCGTAGTCTATTGCCGTTGGGTGCTCAGTAGCGAGAGCTTGGCTTTTAAGGTAACCCGGAGCATCCCATGCGATGAGTCGATAATGTTGTGTCAGTGATGAGTCTGCCAATTGATAAACCCATGAAGCTGACCCTGAGCTGATACCATGAAGTAGAATGATGGCATCACCATTGCCTGCTTCACGCCAATTTAAAAAATACTGACCGAAATGGGCAGATTGGATCACAGGTAATTGTTCACTTGGCAGTTTCATCACTGATTTCTCCTCTTAACCACGTTTGACTTTTGATAAAGGATGATCTTCTGGGTAAGTCGGAATAGCTGGTTTTGGTGTACCGATCATCACACACATGAGCGCTTCTTCTTCACCATGGTTGAATAGGCCACGATAAATACCGGCGGGTACAGAAATCAGATCGCGCTCTTTTAGCACGGTTTCATATTCTTCGTCGCCGTCTTTAATAAATAAGGTGATGGTACCTTTGAGCATGAAAAATACTTCTTCAACATCTGGGTGTAAATGCAGAGGACCTTCACATTTTGCCGGTAGTACCATAGTAGAAAAGGTAAAGTTTTCAGCAGGTACGGTGTTTGCATCATTAGCGACACCTGTAGCTCCAGTACCGATATAGCGCATTTGTGCTCGACGGTATTTAGGGTCAAAATCGGCCTGAAATTTCAGCGCGTTCCAATCATATTTACGACCTTCAAAACGTGCGATGCGTGATTCCACCCAATCAGCGATTTCAACGCCTTGTGGTTTTATTTGATTCTGTTGTTGTGACATAGTGCGATCTCCTAACATTGAGTCTCTAATCAATATTTCTTAATAAGAGGCAGCAGTAGTAAGCTGCCGATTAAACCGATAATAACGATAAATAATAGTCCGCTATCCATATCATGAGTGATGGTGATCAATACGCCCATGAGCAGTGGAGCTGCTGCACCGGCAAGATTGCCTAGTCCATTGAAGATACCGCCAGCTAGTGCACTGACTTGTTTTTGTGTTGCTTTAGCAAGCAAGGCAAAAATATTCGGTGCGCCTGCGCCCCACATAAACATACTGAATGCCATCATCAAAATAATGCTGTAGGTATTATCAAGGAGTAATACGCCTGCTAGCCCAGCCACTGCACCCAGCAATGAGATAAAGCAAACGAGTGCACGACGATCGTAGCGATCTGAAAGCCAAGCCCCGATGGCTTCACCGAATAACATGGCAATAAAGGGCAGTGATGAGAGGATCCCTGCATGCTCTAAATTGATGGATTTGCCTTTAATTAAGTAACTTGGCAACCAACCATTCATCCCCCACAGGTAAATTAAGAAGGCGATGTTAAATAAGCAAATGATCCAAAAATGGCTATTACGTAGCAAAATGTTGCGCTGTAATTTCGTTTCAGCAATTTCATGGGGGGAAACTTGGCCATTCGCATTTTTGTTTTGTTTATGACTTAAATTAGGATGGCGTATACCGATGATAATCAGCCACCAAACAGGCACAGTAAAAGCCGCCATGACAAAAAAGGTACTTTGCCAACCGAAGTTATGAAGTAAATACAGTGAAATAGGGAAGCCAAGCGCAGCCCCAAGCGGGGTGCCGAGTAACCAAAGCATCGTTGCTCTGGCTTGCATTTTTTGTGGAAATGTTCGGCGAACGATAGCGTAAGAGATAGCTAATAATGGGCCTTCAGCGATCCCAAGTAGGATGCGTAGAAAAACCATAGTGCCATAATGATGGGTGAATCCCATAAAAATCATTAAAAAGCACCAACTACTTACCATGAAAAGTAGCATTTTGGTTGGGTGAAATTTATCACCGATACCACTGAGCACCATGGACGAAATACCATAAGCAAAAAGAAAGGCGCTCATTAATAAACCAAGGCGAGTTGGATCAAAATCAATGCCTAGTGCTTTTTGAAATTGTTCATCAGAGAACAGTGCTGCGATACTAATTTTGTCAAAAAAGGCGAGCAGTACACAAGAAAATAATCCAATTGGAATAAACCAATTCACTTTTTCTTCTTGTTGTGTTTCTAACTCGTTAGTCACTGAGGAAACAGAAACTTGTTGGTTTGCCATGGTGTTTCTCCTACTCGCTTGTTTATTTCAGCGACATCAGTGAAAAATTAGGATCTGCAAGCTCTGTCGGTGATAGCTTACGGTTGTTTTGCATCCATCTCTTACCCAATTTAATGGCTCTGGCATCATTGAATGACACCATCTGGATCAACTCATTGTTTTGATTTAGCGAGAAATAAATTTCAGAATTGGGGGTGATACGTTGAATATGTTGAGTCGCTTCAGCCGTAGGTATGCCAAGTATTTGGATATTGTCTTGATATTGATCCGACCACAGCCAAGCGAGATCACTAAACGGCTCACTGTGTGCATTAAGCATCGCTTTTGCTGTTGAGATGGCTTGGTTTTGTGCATACGCCCAAGATTGTAAACACAGTGATAATGTAGGATGACAAGCCACATCACCAGCTGCATAGATATCGGGGTGTGAGGTTTGCCCTTGACCGTTAATCACAATGCCATGGGCTAATTCAAGACCTGCTTCAGAAGCTAATTCTAGATTGAGTTCTACCCCAATCCCCATAACAGCAATATCGAAACATTGGCTGGCTTGTTTATCACAGCTTATTGATAACGAGTCAGTGGTTTCATCAAGGCTGATATCGCCACAATCTGTAATGATATTAACGCCTGCTTGCTGGTGACGCTGCATTAAAGCATCAGAAACTGAAGCAGGAACGCTACGTTGGCATAGACGTGTTTGGCGTTCAAATACAGTGACGTCAAGCCCCATTTGACGTGCAGAAGCTGCTACTTCTAAGCCGATCCAACCACCACCAATAATGGCAATATTGTTTGCCTTAAGCATGGCTTCACGTAAATGTTGCGCATCATCCCATGAACGTAATGTGAAAACACGTGGATGTGATTGCCAATCTGAAGAGAGGTAACGAGCCCGTCCACCGGTAGCAATTAAGAGTTTATCAAATGAAATAGCACGCCCATCACTGAGTAGAACTTGTTTGTGCTGAGCATCAATCGCGGTTGCTCGAAGTGGTCGATACCATGTGATGTTCAATGCCGCAGTGTCTTCTTCACTAAATAAACGTGATAGCGAGAAATCGGCTTGTTTAAGAGCGGCCTTGGATAACGGTGGTCGTTCATAGAAATCATGCGCTTCATCGCTGATCACAGATAAAGTACCTTGGTAACCTTCATCTCTTAAGGTTTTGGCTGCCCAGCCGCCAGCTTGGCCTCCGCCAATAATGACAATTCCACCATTGATTACCTGTGTCATGACATCACTCCTTCTCTTTTTTGACTTGGCGGCGAGTTTCGTGGTCGATACCTCCCTCGACAGCCCATTCAGTAAAAGAAACTAGAGAGTGTTCGAGTTCACGTGGTTGCCATTTTTCAGTTAAATAGTCGTCATTGGTGTAATATTCAAAGGCGCCACCTGTTGGGCTGTTGACATACCAAAAGTAAGCAGATGATATTGGGTGGCGGCCTGGGCCGATAAATGTACTCCAGTGCTGGCGGTTCATTGCCAGACCCCCACCAATGACTTCATGGATATCACGGACGGTAAAGGCGACATGATTGAGGCCGCGTCCTCGGTGTGGCAGCTTGAGTAAAAAGAGATTGTGATGGCAGCCATTGATTTGAGTGCGCAAGAAAACAGCGCGATCGATATAACGATCGGAAACTTGAAAACCGAGCTTTTGACAGTAAAAAGCTTCTGTTGTTGGTAAATCATCAACGAAAAACACCACGTGACCGATATTAATTGGGGTTGCTTTATCGTAAACAGGACTCGGTGCATCAATACGGCGAATATCTCCCCACTGATTAATAGGGGAAATTTCAACATCAACGGGCTGTTGCTGTGTAATAGTAAACGCGACTGTCATATTGTTTGGATCCAGACATTCAGCACCATTCTCTGTGCGTTTGAATTGGGGACAATCGGCGATTTGTTTGATGATCTGTTCAAGCTCTGAGGCATCTTTGACACCCCAAGTAATACGCCGCAAGGTTGAGCCTGATTCAAATGCAGCGGGTAGGTGAGGGTCGTCAATAGCGGAAACCGTGATGCTAGCCCCCGATAATGTGGTGAAATGAGATGGGTTACTGGAGGATTTGTGTAAACCAAAATCCTGTAAAAATTGCTGGCAAGCCGCAATGTCGTCGACCCCAAACTCTAATTTTTCAATACCAATGACTGACATAATTTGACCCTCTATATGATATTGGTTTATTGCCGATCTAGATTTTGGGCAAGCAAAGGCCGCTGGTTTATGGCAATAAACCTAATGTTTGGTGTTATTTCGTTAAACTTATGCAACGTTAAGTTGCAGCGCTGTTTGTTTAGATTCGGCGGTTACGCTAATTTCGTCGCTAGCGACACCCCGAACTCTTCAGCGCATTATTCGTGCTATATCGCTTTCATGGATGTCATGCCACCAAGAAACTCGGTAAGTTTTTGCGCTGCACTTCTAACTTCATTTTGTAATCGCTGTCGTTCTTGGGCTGGGATACTATCCATTGGCATCATAATGCTAATGACGGCTTCGACACCGCTGTCTCGGTTGTACACAGGATAAACAATAGAAGAAATTCCTCGTCGATAGAATGATTCCCCGATGACATAGCCGCGTAAGCGGTCTGCTTGGATCATATTCCAAAAAACCTGTTTACTGCCGGCGTCATCAGGAAGTTCATCATCTGGATACAATTCATCAAATTCGGCGCGACTTAATCCACTCAGTAACATACGTCCAAGGGATGTCCGATGTGCCAGTAAACGTGTTCCAACGGTAACATGGTTAATTTTTGATTCGGCTCCACTGACTCTGGCAATATAAATAATGTCTCTACCGTCGCGTATTACAAGGTGGCTATTGCACTGACTGCGATCGCGTAATTGCTCGATGATAGGTTGCCCTAATTGAGTGAGATCGAGCGAGGCGATATAGCCTAAGCCTAGGCTAAGCACTTTGCGACCTAGGGAGAAGGCGCCGGTTCTTGGGTGCTGCTCGATAAAATCCAAATGAACCAATGTTTGTATAGCGCGATAGGCTGTAGCTTTTGGCATATCAACTAAACGTAAAATTTCTGCGAAAGTCAGTTCGCGGTGTTGCTGTGCAAGGAGTAATAAAAGTTGCAACCCTTTTTCTAAACCGGGGATCAAATATTTGCATGTTGAACTCAAAATCTTAACCTCCCCGCATCAGCGGTGTGATTAGTTAAATACAAACCCGCCATTAACTGGGATCAATTGTCCTGTCACGAAATTAGCCATTGGTGAAAGCAAATATAAAACAGTGCCTGTGACATCTTCAGGCTGTTGCTCTCCTTGCAGTGCTCGTCCATTCTCATAGAGTTGATGGCGTTCTGCGGGAACGTATTCTGTCGCTTCAACTTTGGTTAGACCCGGAGCGATAGCATTGACGCAGATCTTTTGTGCGCCAAGCTCACGCGCCATAGAACGGGTCATACTAATAATTGCTCCTTTGCTAGCGACATAAGCCATCAGTTTTGGTGCGCCCCAAAGAGCGGTATCCGAGGCAATATTGACAATTTTGCCTTGCTGACTTTGACGTAAATAGGGCAGCGCCGCCTTAGTAACCAGCCAAGTACCTTTTACATTAACGGTCATCACGCGATCCCAAAGGTCGAGGTCATATTCGTCTAATGTCTTACCACCAACCCCTGTCGCAAGTGCGGCATTATTCACTAAGCCATCAATAGCCCCTTGCTGTCCGATCAATTGAAAAACACGTTCTATTGCCTCAGGATCGGCGATATCTAAGTGATGACCTTCGGCGGTTAAATCTGCTTGTTGTAGTTGCATGACGCTCTGCTGTAAACGCTCCTTTAGGATGTCACACAACACAACATGGGCGCCTTGTTGGGCAATCGCTTGGGCGAAACTAAACCCTAAGCCTCTCGCCGCACCCGTAATAACAATACGTTTCCCCGCCAGTAAATCATGCATTTGAGACTTCCTTGTTGTAGATTTGGTCAAATTGCTTTTTGGCCTCGCGCTGCATAATACGGCGTAGACGTGATAAACCAACATCATGTTGATAAAGGAATTCTTGTTGACGAGCATTTGGTGCCATGTTTTCTAAAATGAGGCGATCTTGCTCAAGTACATCCCAGTGCAAGCCTTCTAAGCGATTGCGGTACATAAAGCGCCACAGGTCGCGTTGCCAATCTTTGACCTTACGGATACGCCAAAAGAAGACTCGGGTATTAAATCTATCTTCAGGAACCACCATACCGATGATCCAGAAGTGTCCACCTGGTCCAAAACGCTTTTGATAAGGAATCGATAAACGGAGCCAATTAGCGCCTGTGCTAGCAAATTCTACCCAGTCAAAGTTGACGCCGACTTGGTCATTTTTACGGAAAATAAATCCATTTTCAGTTGGCTCTAAGATCATTTCTGATTGTTTATCCCCATCCGCCATGGAGTGAGAAGATGAATGCAAATAGGTGCCATGCATTGGATCCATGACATTTTCAAGTGCATATTGATAGTTGCAATGCCATGTCGCAGTACATAAGAAATTGCTATGATTTTCGCTATCAGCTAACTCTTCAGGAAACTCAAGTGATGGCGGTACTTCATCTTCAATGGCAAAGTAGAGAAAAATGGCGCCATGCAATTCTTGAACCGGGTAGGTTTTTAAGCATTTTTGTCCTTCAAGCGGGCATTGACTAACCGCAGGAACATCTTTGACAATACCATCACCACCAACTTCAACACCGTGATACCAACAAGCAATGCGTTCACCTAGATTCCAGCCCATAGATAACCGCGCTCCACGGTGTGGGCAGCGATCTTCTAAGGCATGAATTTGCCCTTTATCATCACGCCATAAAACAATTTGTTCTTCGAGGCGGGTGATGCCAATCGGGTTGCTAGTGACTTCCCAGCTCGATAAAACGGGATACCACTGGCCTCGTAATCCAACATCTAAGTAATCTTGATAGTTTTGAAGTTGTGTTTTGGTTGTCATAATTTGCTTCCTGTTATTGGCGGTATTATTCGTTATTATTATTTCTGTTAACTACTTGTGATATTTCAAGTTGCAGTGTTTATGTGTTCTAGTCACATCTTGAGTCTGTTCCTAGTCTCACTGCGAATATGCAGAGTAGATAGCAGTGAATTAATACCCATTTACTTGGAGAAATTCGCGAAAACTGGCTTCATTCCATTGTTGACCTTGTCGGCCAAATAGCTGTTTTTGATTTAATTCATCAATGATTTGTTCAAGGGTTTCAACACCCGATGCAAATAACGTTTCTAACATCGCTATTAGTGAGACTTCGTACTCATCGGGAATACGTGAGCGAGTTTGCCAAACGACATTAGGTGCAGTACCGGGTGATTGAATATGACCTTTACCGCCTTCTCTTGCTGGGATAATTTGATGATTAGCCGGTAAGAAGGGGTTAAAATTTTGTATTGGATCCATATCTACTCCTCAATCAAACTGATTTCGATTCGGTTTTCAACAACACGTGTTTGGTATGTTTTCAAATCACGGCCTCCTGGCTCACGTAGACACTTACCTGTTCGTATATCAAACACGGCTTCGTGGAGTGGGCACTCGACTTTGCCATCTTCAACAAAGCCTTGGCTGAGTAAGGCATAAGCGTGTGGGCAAACATCCTCCATGGCATAATATTTTTCTTCCACGAGAAAAATGCCGATTTCGGTATCCTTGACACGTGCTGAATAAGGAAATTCCTCTTGTACTTGCGAGACATCACATACCGCTATCCAACTCATCTTGTTTCCTCTCTCTACAGCCAAATAATTTTGTTTCATATATAAAACATTGTTTATTATTTAAAACCAGACTAATTGGTTGGATGATAAACAGTCAATCAATTGTTATCATCATGTAAAATGATTGTTTTAAAATGTGCAGTGTGTCTAGATTATGATTAGTTTTAGTTTCATATAAGAAACAAGAAATGAATTATTGCGTTAGAGGGGAAGGGGAAAATAGGCCATTTACGCTATTTCACTCGATATTTCTAATGAAGCACTCAAAAATGGCTTAGTTAATATTTTTTATACTTTTTCTTTTAAGATTGGCAATGCAGTCTAGATTGAGATCTTTTTCAGCATTTTTTATGCAAGGAAATGGGTAATCATTATATATGACAAATTGTTACAGTAAGTTTCTAAAAAACCCACCGAAGTGGGTTGCTCTTTTAACGTACAGTTAAAACAGAAATTTTAGAGTTTTGGATGATCATTGAAGCTGTTGAACCAAGAAAATATGTCGATACTCCAGGTCGTCTTGAACCAATAACAATTAGGTCTGCTTGAATATCATCAGCGATACGTAAAATTTCATCTCTCGGTGTTCCCATGATCACTTGGGCAGTAAACTTCTCTTTGGGCAAATTAAATTCTTTAATTATATCAACTAATTGTTTGGTTACTTTGTCATTTTCACTGTCTGCTTTTTCTGCAAAACCGAAGCCCATTGAGGTATAAAAAGGTACAGTTGGGATGATTGCTAAAAAATGAATATGAGCACTTTCTTCCTCTGAAAGGTATCTAATGTGAGGAAGGACCATATTAGCCAAACTTTTTTCAGTAATATCAATAGGAACTAAAATTTTCTTATACATATTGTTCTCCGAACAATCGTCAATCGTGTTTTAAAAACTAACCAGACCATGAAGATAAAAATGTTCAAACGATAAGGAATTCTAGAGTAACTCACGATCAGGAGCATACATCATAATAATCAATAATACTTTGACGTCAGATTTAAGTTAGGAATTAATGTTAAAAAATATAGGGCAAATAAGTCTGTGAATATCTCGTTTGTGCTGATTATCTATCATTATCTCTTTGTATGGGATATGGTTTAGTGCGCGGTGTATTATTTTAGCGTGTATATAGCATTGCGCTGTTATTAAGTCACACGTCAGAAGAAGAGTCTATTAACGATAAAGGGAAGTACCATGAGTAATATCACAATCAAAACAGCTGAAGAAATTGAATTGATGCGTGAGTCGGGGCGCTTATTAGCCAAAGTATTTGCTATGTTAGATACTTTTATTGTGCCGGGTATTACCACCATGGAAATAAATGACAAGGTTGAAGATTATATTGTCAATGAGTTACAGGCAAGGCCAGCGAGTAAAGGGCAATATGATTATCAGTATGTTTTAAACACCTCATTAAATGAAGTCGTTTGTCATGGTGTTCCAAAGGTTGATGAACATTTGAAGGCAAAAGATATTATCAACGTTGATATTACGTTGGAGAAAAATGGCTTTATTGCTGATTCGAGTAAAATGTATGTGATGCCTGAAGCATCGCCACTAGCGCGCAAATTAGTAAAAGATACCTATGATGCCATGTGGGAAGGGATTAAACAGGTAAAACCAGGGGCAACGTTAGGCGATATTGGCGCCGCTATTCAACATCATGCTCAAATCAATGGTTATAGTGTTGTTCGTGAATATTGTGGCCATGGTATAGGCCGAGAGATGCATGAAGATCCTCAAGTTTTACATTACGGTGTTCGTGGACAAGGTATTGAATTAAAAGAAGGAATGACCTTTACTATTGAGCCAATGATCAATCAAGGCGGTATGAAGATCAAAACCAAGAAAGATGGTTGGACGGTGGTTACCCGTGATAAAAAGCTTTCTGCTCAGTCAGAACATACTATTTTGGTAACAGCTACGGGCTATGAAGTATTAACTTTACGCGATGAAGAGAAAAATATGATGTCCTCATGAGCGTTTAACTCGTAGCGGACTATATTCACGTTATTGACATTCATCATTTGAAGGCCGCAGATGCGGCCTTTGTGTTAATTAACCCGTGTAGTCGTTAATTTCATATTGCTGCGCACAGTGACGATTTGGATTAATACTAATTATTTAAGATCTTTTCTGTGCGCATTTGAAAACAGGAAATTAAACAGTCATGTTGGTGTGAAGAGGGAAATGATCACACCAACCATAGATATTATTGGCGCATACCAATAGCAACACGATTCAACGCACTCATTAGCCCAATGGCAAGGGTTAAATCTGATATTTGTTCATCGGAAAAATAATGTTTCAGGTTTTGAAATAACGTATCAGGTGCGACAGTTTGAGCAATATTCACCAAAGATTCAGTCCAAGCCAGTGCCGCACGTTCTTTGTCATTAAAATGAGAACTCACTTGCCAACCCGCTAAGCTATCAATTTTTTTATTACTCACACCACGCTCCCTTAATGAAGCAGCATGCATTTCTAAACAAAAAGCACATCCATTCATTTGTGAAACTCGTAGATTGACGAGTTCAATTAACTCGATGCCTAATCCACCTTTTTCTAATGCTTTTTTACAATCAATTAAGCCTCTATAGGCATCAGGTGATAATTTGCTATAGGGTAGGCGTAGTGTGTTCATATTAATTCCTTTATCTATACTCGTCATACTTCAAGTTGCAGCGTTGTTGACTACGCTCATTCGCGCCAGTCACATACTTATGTATGCTCCTAGCGTCTCATTCACTTGTCGCCTAGCTGCACCTCGAATTATTTAGAGTATGATTCGTCATACTTCAAGTTGCAGCGTTGTTGACGTCGTTCTTTCGCGCCAGTCATATACCCATGTATGCTCCTAGCGTCTCATTCACGCCAGTCACATACTCATGTATGCGCCTAGGGTCTCATCATTAAGGCATCGTTACGGCAAACATTTGTACCAGTCTCTGTATTTTTAATGCCTCAGCGAACAATTAATAAAGATAGTAATGATAAGTTGTCCTATAATAAAGTGACAAAAATGATTGAAATGACTAGGTCAAGATGGTGAGTAATATATTTAAAGTTGATAGTACGCTAAATGAACCACTGTATATGCAGTTATACCATCGTTTTCGTGATGCAATCGATTCAGGGCAATTGCTTGCTGAACAACGAGTACCTTCGATCCGTGCTCTAGCAAGTGAATTAAACCTTGCGAGAGGGACAGTCGAGTTAACTTATCAGCTATTGATTAGTGAAGGAATATTGATTGGGCGAGGGGCTAAAGGTACATTTATTGCGCCAATGGCGAATTGTTTGCGCAATAAAAAATCAATTATAACGCCTAATTTCAATCAGGATACACACAACTCTCAGGTTACCAGTTTCTATCATGAAAATGAGGTATTGCCTTTTCAACTTGGTATTCCTGCTTTGGATGCATTTCCTTTGACATTATGGAATCGGTTAATGCATCGAGTTTTACGTAATACGGAGTCTGTGCAACTGGGCTATCCTGATCCACAAGGTTTTATTGGTTTAAGAGAAGCATTAGCGAGTTATTTAGCTGTATCAAGAGGCGTAGTTTGCTCCCCTGAGCAAATTTTTATTTCTTCAGGCTATAGAGCAAGTTTACTTTTAATTTTACGCAGTTTATTCCAAGAAGGGGATGTAGGTTGGTTCGAGGAGCCTGGATACCATATCGCTCGAGAGTTTTTGCAAAAAATGGGGATGGTTTTAGTGCCTATTGATGTTGATGTGGAGGGAATAGATGTTCATTTAGGTAATAAAACAGCCGAAAAAGCGAAGTTTGCGTTAGTGACACCGACTCATCAAAGCCCGACTAATGTCACTTTATCGTTAGAAAGACGTATGGATTTGCTTAAATGGGCAAATGAACATAAAAGCTGGGTGATTGAAGATGATTATGACAGTGAATTTCGTTATTTAGGTCGCCCAATTCCTGCGTTGAAAAACCTTGATAATGACAATAGGGTTATCTACTGTGGAACCTTAAGTAAGGCATTATTTCCTTCTTTACGTCTCTCATACATGGTTGTGCCTACTCACCAAGTCGCTCGATTTAAAAGTACAGCACAACAATTAGGTGGGAATAGCCCAATATGGACACAACAAGTCAGCCAACTATTCATCCAAGAAGGTCATTTTTCACGTCATTTACGAAAAATGCGCAATCTATATCGACAGAGGCGGCAATACTTAATTGATGCAATAAACCAAGTCTTTGCTGACATTCTATTTGTTCATCAGCAGTCAGGGGGGATGCATATTGTTGCCGAGCTGATCAATGGGCAATCGTCGGAACGTTTTGTTAAACAAGCGAATAGGCAGGGTATAGGAATTCAATCACTGACAAGTTGGATGCAGTCTAATCATTCTACGCAAATTATTTTGTTAGGATTCACTAATATTAAAAGTGCTCAAGATGCATTTGAGTTGTGTTTGAAATTAAAAAATTGTTATTTTTTAACTCAATAAATCTTTAATATTAGTTATTCTCGTTTTTTGTAATATAGTTTAATATGTAAATATTATTAATGACTAAAGAAATAACGTATTTATGCTGATCTTTATTCATGCGAGTATTCATACTGTATGCTATTTTGTGTTAAATAATATGAAGTGGAATTTTCAACTAATGGTTGTAACTTTATCTTATTGTGTGTAAGGCTTACTTTATCATTGTTTTTATATGAAATTATATTTTAAGTTAATGATGGTAATTATTTAAATGAATATTAATTTGACTCGATAAGATTATGAGAATCTATATAACCTAATGATCTTATAAAATTATAAGGAGGCTTCATTTATTGACAATAAACTAGCACTCCATTTAGGAGATATCATTATGCATGAAAAAAATATTGACTTTTGGGAGCAGATTTTTCGCTGGGTTCAACTCAATTTTCCATTATTAAGTGGTGTTATGTTAGCAACGCTGATTGCATTTATTCGAGAGTGGCGAGATGGTAATAGTACATGGCAATCATTAGCGGAAGCAGTGATTTGTGGAGCAATTACTGTGAGTGCGATCCGAGCACTACAATGGTTATTAGTTTACATGAATTACTCTGAAGCGTGGTCATCTCTCGCTGAATTTTGTGGAGCAATGATAGGCTTTCTTGGTACTAAAAAGATTAGCTGGATTGTAGATTCGCTTTTAATTTCAATGAAAAAACGTTATGGAGAAAAAGAATAGCATTAAACATGAAGTATATTAAGAGATTGATAAAATTAAGTCGTACGATAAGCCATCAATAAGGCTTATCGGATATAGTGATGACGACTGGCATTAATATTAAGATTGTTATTTATTTTATTTCCCTTCCTTCAATGTAAACTTTAAATTTGATGATGATTTAATATGTTATCTATTAAGTTAGCGATACTAATAATTTGGGGTATTACGTTTATGATTAATTTAATTGGATATACTATCATACGTTTTATTATTGCATTAATATTTTAATACAATAATAAAATATGTTTCGTTTTGACTTCTATAACTTATCTTGAATTGATTATAAATTATTACTCATGGATTAACAGAATGTAACAATGCTCAACATGATGGAGTGAATATTGCAACATTATTTATTTTTAGGCAGAAGGATCATCTTATTCGTCTTGTGTTAACAACTGCGTCACATGTCACAATTACAATCAATTGTGTTAACAATGTTTTGACATTTATTGTTATATGCAAGTAGATTGAAGGCAGCAGATTTTAGATAAGAGACTATCTGTGATATGAAGATGGTCTCTTATTGTCTTTTTTCAGCAGATAGCGGCCATCTTACCAATATTACGAAGGGGGCTGCTATGACTGTTCGCAATCTATCAAAATCCGTAACTATTAGAGGTATCGATGACATTATTCAGTTCATCGATTCTCAGGCTCGTCTTACTGGCCGTGCTGGGCTGATTTGGTGGTTAATGCTTGGAGGATTATTCCTTGATGCATTTTCTAACTCAGCGTTAAGCGCAGGGCTTAATCCAATGACTCGTGATTTAAATTTATCGGCAACGCAGATTGCGTTATTGACGTCTTTTTCGTCATGGGTCGCTATTGTTTTTAACCCTGTAGGTGGTTGGATTGCTGACCGATGGGGAAGAGTAAAACCATTAATCATTGCTAAGATTGTCGCTATTATCGGCGCATTATTAGTGATGTTCTCAACTGATTTTCACACCATTATTGCAGGGCGCTTCTTTGTTGGAGTGTCTTATGGAATGGACTTTGCTGTTGCAATGGCAATGTTAGCGGAGTTTACGCCTGCGAAACTAAAAAGTCGCCTTAATACATGGCAAGGGGTTTGGTATGTTGCTGTGTGCCTGAATTTGATATTTGCCTTGTTATTCTTCTCAATGGATGTGGGTGATGCAATCTGGCGTTATTCTATTGGGGTGACTGCGGTTTGTGGTATTACAATTTTTATTCTGCAATTTGTTTACCTCGTTGAAAGTCCCATTTGGCTGGCGAGAAAATCGCGCTTTGCTGAAGCAACAAAGGCGATGTCAAAAGTCTATGGCGATTATTTTACATTAGCCCCTAAAGAAGAATTGAAACCCATTGTTGGTCAAGCAAAAGGGGGAGTACGGAATCTATTACTTATTTTTAAAGGCGTTTATTTACCAAGAACGATTTTGGCTGCAACGGTACAAATTTGTCAATCTATACAATATTTTGGGATTGGTTGGTATTTGCCAGTGATCAGTGCAGCGATGTTTGGTAAGAATTTTGTTTATGCAACCTTAGGTTCACTATTTTTCAATCTGTTTGGGATCCTTGGTGGGTTTATGTCCCCGCTGATTGGCCGTTGGCTTGGCTTGAGAATGGCATCAGCAACCGGTTTTGCAGTTGCATTTTTAGTATTACTTTCTTTAGGGCTATACAGTGATGTGATGCCAATTTGGTTGTCATTGACGGTTCCTGCCTTGTTCATTCTTTGTCATTCAGGTGGACCCGGTGCGAATGGTAAAAGCCTATCATCACTTTCATTCAGAAGTGAATTGCGCGCTGGTGCAAACGGCATCATTGGTGCTCTTGGTGCGATGGGGGCTGCGCTTGGTTTATTCATCTTCCCTGTTTTTCGTGAGTCTTATGGTTTACAAACCACCTTTCTGATTATGTCGGTGGTACCGTTGGTCGCCAGTATCATTTGCTTCCTAATTAAATGGGATCCTACTCGCACTCATATCGTGCCTGACAACGAGCCAAATGCTCCTCAATTCAAAGCTGAAAAAGAAACGATAATTGACAATCCGTTAAGGAGAACAGAATGAAACACGGTCAAAATGTCATTCTAGCGATTGATGAAGGTACATCAGGTACTCGTTCAGCAGTTGTCAGTGCAGATGGATTAGTGCGTTTTTTAGAATATCATCCTTTACGTGTTGAAAGTTTACAGCATGGTGTTACAGAGCAAAATGCAGATGACATATTAAAGGCAACATTAGAGGTTTGCCGTAAAACAATTGCTCAGGCACAACAAGATAATTTGCATATTGTTGCCTTAAGTATTGCAACTCAGCGTTCGACCTCAGTGCTATGGGACAGTAAAACAGGCAAATCATTAGTCCCCGCTATGGTTTGGCAAGATGCACGCTATGCCGATATTTTACATACTCTGGCTGATGAGTGGGACAGCCGCCTACTACAACATACAGGCCGTCCTGTAGGGATCCGCTCACCTTATTTATGGGCTGCAAAACATATTCAAGAAACCCCAGTCGTTGCAGAGGCTTTTAAGGCCAATCGACTCAAATTTGGCACCATAGATAGCTGGTTGCTTTGGAATTTATCACAAGAAGGTCACTGTATTACAACGCCCACAAACGCAACGTCAGCGGGCGCTTATAGCTTGCGTGAGCATCGTTACTACACTCCTTGGTTAGAGGCATTATCATTTCCTCTATCATTACTGCCCGAACTTAAAGATGACTTAGATGATCTAGGAACCACAAGGCAAGACCTACTTGGTATTTCGGTACCGATTTTGGCTTGCATGGGAGATCAATTTGCGGGTGCCGTTGGATTAGGTTGTATTCAACATGGGCAATCTATTTGTATGCATGGTACTGGCAGTTTTATCGACCAAATTGTTAGTGAGAGTGTTCCTTCATTCGATCATCAATTGGAAAGCACGCTTGCGATGGTAGCTCGTCGTCAGCAATCACAATCTCATTATTCAGTAGAAACCTTTGTTCCGACAACAGGTTCTGCGCTGAATTGGGTGTGTGAGAAATTACATTGGTTTGATTCACCTGAGCAAATAAGTGAACTGGCAATGCAAGCGCAAGATGCAGGTGGTGTTAGCTTTATACCTGCTTTAACTGGGCTACGAGTGCCGAGTTTACAACCTCAAGCACGTGCCTCTTTAAACGGCATATCAATTTCAACTACACGTCCACAGATCGCCTACGCCATTTTAGAAGGCATTGCGAATTCAGTCGCAGGTTGCTTACGTGCGAATCAATCTGCAACAGGGTTAACCGCACAACAATTGGTAGTCGGGGGTGGGATGTCAAACAGTGATGCTTTATTGCAAATTCAGGCAGATATCAGCGGTATACCTGTATTACGCATGTCTGAAACAGCGAGAGCGAGTCTAAGAGGAGCCGCATTTTTAGCGGGTTCTAATGGATTGCTTTGGGACTCTCTCGAAAGTGCCTGTGAAACATTAACGGTAGCGAAACGGTTTATTCCATCAATAAGCGAAGCCGAGCGTAATCAACGTCTTCTATTGTGGAATTCACGCCTTCAACTTGAGATTGATTATACCGCAATAAAAGCCATTGCTTGTTAGGAGTCTATTTACTCATGAATTTTTTTCCATCTCGTAAACCAAGTAAATCACACAGTGATTTGTTTACAACAGCGCCATTAAGACTCAATCGAGAAGAACAACTTGATCGGTTACAACATGAAAAATATGACATCTTGATTATCGGCGGTGGAGTGACTGGTGCTTATTCCGCATTAGATGCCAGTTTGAGGGGATATAAAGTTGCTTTAGTCGAAAAAGATGATTTTGCGTCGGGGACATCATCTAAATCCTCCAAAATGGTACATGGAGGGCTGCGTTATATCGAACAAGGGAATTTAAAACTGGTGTTTCATTCTTTACTAGAGCGACAACGTTTACGCCGTAATGCAAGGCACCTAGTACAACGTTTACCGTTTATGTTCCCAATCTTAGATAAAAACGGGGTATTTGATAAAAGATTAGCCAAAGCCTTCGAAAGCTTATTATGGACATACGATCTGGCAGGGGGATGGCGTGAAGGTATTTTACATCAAAAATTGACACCTGCTGAAGTGCTATCACATTGCCCAACACTGAATGAAGAACAGCTTTCCGGTGGATTTATGTATTTTGATGCACGTGTCGATGACGCCAGATTGACACTTGCATTAGCGAGAACCGCTGCACATCACGGAGTCACTGTTATTAATCATACCAAAGCGCAACAAATACTAAGAGACGCGAACGGGAAAGTTAATGGTGCGATAGTTCAGGCAAATAACCGTGAAATTCATGTTTCAGCGAAAGTGGTGATCATGGCAACAGGTGTATGGTTGCGTGATTGGAAAGGCGAGAAAAAAGGCACGGAAAGTGCTTTGCATGTGCGCCCAGCAAAAGGGGTTCATATTGCAATCCCATGGTTGAAAATACGCAATGATTGTACTGTGACTATCCCTGTTCCGGGGCGCAATCGTCGTGCAACGATTACACGCTGGGGAAATGTTTCTTACTTAGGCACGACAGATGAAGACTATGAAGGAAATCTAGATGATGTGCATTGTACACGTAAGGAATTAGATTTCTTAATTGAAGGTGCCAATACCGCGTTGAAAACCAATTTAACTGTTGATGATGTGGTTGGCAGTATCGCAGGGTGCCGCCCGTTAGTGGGGGGAAAAGGCGGAAAAACCATTGAGATGAAACGTAACCACCAAATTACAGTTGCAGAAGATGGCTTGATTACCGTTGTTGGTGGCAAGTTGACGACTTCACGCCATATGGCAGAACAAACCATTGATGCAGCTAGCAAACTATTGGGTAAGAAAAAACGCTGTACGACCAAATCCGCTTATCTACTAGGTGCGGCTGGTTATGATCCACAAGCGGTGATGGCATCTGGTGGAATGGCTGCACATCTAGGCGAACGCTATGGCACCGAGGCACATTTTGTTAGTGATATTTTGCAGCAGGATCCAACACTTGCAAAACCCATTGTTGAAGGACTGCCTTATAGCGAGGCAGAGGTACTTTATGCCATTCGTCATGAGCTAGCCAGTACGGTTGATGATGTTTTGGCAAGACGGATCCGTGCACGTTTGATGGCACGAGATGCCTCTGCGCAAGCAGCTCAACGAGTTGGTGAATTACTTCAACAAGAATTGAGTTTTACTGCCGAAGAGATTAAGACACAAGTAGACGACTATCAGGCAGCGATTAAACGTGAAAAATCGATACTTATAGGAGAAGCAATATGATCAGTAAAGATGCGATTAAGCGCGGCTATAACCGAGGTAACTATGTTGTTGGCGCTCACACGCCACCAAGTTGGGCAACGTCAGTGTCTTCAAGTAACGGTAATCAAGGATTACAAACAGCGCCAGTGCATGTGAATAAAGAAACCATTGAGCAACTCAAGCAGATCGCCGATCGAGTGATGACGTCAGAGCAAGACGTCATTAATTTCACTCGTGACTGGTGGGCGCGAACGATGATCAGCGAGACAGAAGGCCAGCCTGCAACTCCGATGGCGGTGATCGTCTGTGTCTCCACCGTTGAACAAGTTCAAGCGGTGATGCGTATTGCTCACGAAAAAAGCTTACCCGTCACAGTTTCCGCTGGGCGTAGTAATGTGACTGGCGCAGCGTTGCCTCTACGTGGTGGGATTGTGCTAGATGTCTGTGAACTGAATAAACTCGTGAGTTTTGATAAAACGAGTCAAATTGTTGATGTTGAAGCGGGCATGTTTGGTGATGTTTTTGAAGAGATCATTCAAAAAGAATACGGAATGACGATGGGGCATTGGCCTTCATCATTTGGTATTAGCACGGTAGGTGGTTGGGTGGCATGCCGAGGTGCAGGGCAACTTTCTACACGTTACGGTAAAATTGAAGATATGGTTTACGGTATGGATATCGTGCTCGCTGATGGTCAATTAATTACGGTAGGGGGCTATTCGCGTGCGGCGACAGGACCTGATTTACAGCAATTATTTATTGGTTCAGAAGGAACATTAGGCATCATTGTACGTATTCGTTTTAAGCTACACCGTTTGCCTGATTATGGTCGTGCGATCGCATGGGGATTTGACAGTTTTGCCGAGGGGCTAGAAGCATGTCGACAAATCATGCAACAGGGCACAACGCCAGCGGTTCTGCGTCTTTATGATAATCTCGAAAGCGGTGTGCAATTTGATCTACCTAATACCAACGTGCTGTTAATTGCCGATGAAGGTGCAAAAGAAGTGGTTGATGCCTTTTTGACCATCGCTGAGCGGGTATGCCAGCAAACAGGGCAGCCTCTCGATCATGCATTTATTTTTGAGCGTTGGTTAGATACGCGTTATTTAACAGGAAAAAGCGCAGAGGGTTTTAAACGAACACCGGGACTGGTTGCTGATACACTAGAAATGATTGGTTGTTGGCGTGATCTCAGTACTATTTATGATGAGGTTGTGGCGGCGATTAATGCAGTCCCAGGAACACTAGCAGGCTCTGCGCACCAATCTCATGCTTATGTTGATGGCGCTTGTTTATATTTCTCTTTGCGCGGCGATGTTGAGGTAACACAACGAGCTGCATGGTACCGCGCAGCATGGGATGCGGCAAACCAAGTGATCATTAAACACAAAGCAACACTCAGCCATCACCATGGGGTCGGGCTACTAAGATCGCCTTATATGGAGAGATCACTGTCATCGGCTTTTCCTATTATGCAAAGTTTGAAAGCGGCGCTTGACCCTAAACAAATACTCAACCCAGGTAAGCTCGGATTTAGTACTGAGCTTCCTAATGATTAGGTAGGTGAATTATGGTTCATAACTTTGGCGCGCTGTTAGCGCGCCATCCTGTCATTATGGCTATCTATGGTGTGGAGCAATTAAAAGTCGCCATCGAAAGCGAAGCAAAAGTGTGCATTATCGCCAATATCGATCTGTTAAAAATTCAACCTGTGATTAATTTACTCACGCAAGCAGATAAATTTGTCATTGTGAATATTGATAGTTGTAATGGCATTCAGCAAGATAAAAGTGGTATCGAATATATTGCTGAAAGCGGCGCTACTGGCATATTGTCAACTCGCTTACAAACGATTCAACGCGCGAATCGTCTTGAGTTACTGACGATGCAAAAAATCTTTGTGACTGACCGCTCCACGTGGTTACGCAGTTTAAATGCGATCGAACAAAGTGCTCCTGACTATGTCCAACTGATGCCAGCCCCTATGCTGCCTCTATTATCCCAAGCCGATAAAATGAAATTACCTCCTATTGTGGCTTCTGGATTTGTGAGCCATGCAAATGATGTCACATATGCATTAGCCAATGGCGCTATTGCAGTTTCAAGTAGTGATTGTCAACTGTGGGGAATGGCCCTATCACCAGAAGGAAAAATAAAATGAATAATGGTTATCTTCAAGTTATCGCTTATTACTATGCCAAACAAGGAATGGGGGAGCATGTTAATCAAGCCTTGATAGAACTGGCCTCAGCAACACGGACAGAGCCTGATAATTTATCGTATCAGTTCTTTCGTTCCACAGAAAATAGCGATCACTTTGTTATTCTAGAACAATATCAAACGGCAAATGGTTTGGAAGCACACCGTCAAACGGAACATTTCCAGCGTATTGGGGTGAGCATCATCACGCCACTTCTGGATAGCAAACAGGTGGAAAGTATTTTTGTGACACAAGGAAATAATTCGCTCAATCAAGGAGTACGTCAATGATAAACTTAGACAAATTTGAATTTGCCTGTGTACCAAAGCTTATTTTTGAATGGGGGGGCGCACAGCGATTAGCGCAAATTATAGAAACCTTCGGCTCTCCAAGACAAGTGATGATTATTTCAGATCAGGGGCTTGTGCAAGCGGGGATTGTCTCTGATGTCATGCTTAATTTAGAGCGTGCGGGATATAGCGTTTCGCTATATTCGGCTGTTCAGCCTGATCCGTTAGAGCAGCAAGTGATTGATGCCGCTGAAATGGCCACGAATGTTGGCGCAGAAATAATCATTGGATTAGGCGGGGGATCAAGTCTTGATGTTGCAAAGCTGGTAGCAATTATGGCGCAATCACAACAACCGCTTTCACAAATGTATGGCATCAATAAGGTTAAGGGACAACGATTACCATTGATCCAAATCCCCACGACTGCGGGGACAGGATCAGAAGTCACTAATATAGCAATCCTCACTACCTCTGATGATAATAAAATGGGCATAGTCGATGCAAAATTATTCTGTGATGTGGTGGTGTTGGATGCGCAATTAACCCTTAAGTTACCCGCAATACATACGGCTGCATCAGGGATTGATGCTATGGTGCATGCAATTGAAGCGTATACCAGTAAACATAAGAAAAACCTATTTTCTGATTTACTTGCCAAAGAAGCGCTGGTGTTACTTAGCCAAAATTTAGTGGCTGCTTGTAATGATGGTAATAACCGAGCGGCCAGAGAAGCGAACTTATTAGGTGCGACACTTGCCGGTATCGCTTTTGCTAATTCACCTGTTGCGGCGGTTCATGCGTTAGCCTATCCACTCGGCGCGCAGCATCATATTTCTCATGGATTATCAAATGCATTAATGTTGCTGCCAGTGCTTCATTTTAATTTACCTAGTGCGCAGACGTTATATGCAGAATTGGCGATGTATGTGGGTGCTTCAGTAAAACACAATGTGCAGCAAGATAGTGACGCCTTTATCAACAAAATGGCGCAAATTATTGCTGAATGCCAAGTGCCTCAACGCTTACGTGAAGTCGGGATCTTACACAGCGATTTATCATCATTGGCTCAGGCGGCAATGGCTCAAACTCGCTTATTAGTGAATAATCCTCGGGAGTTGACAGAGCAAAATGCATTGGAATTATACCAACAGGCATGGTGACTAGGTTCATTGATAGTCGGCAGCGTGTTTTCTCTGCGCCTCGGGATTGGAGAGTGCATCGTTAATTGTGACTTAAATGATGTATACCCGTCATACTTCAAGATGCAGGATTGTTGACTGCGCTACGCTCGCCGAGTCACATAGTTTATCTATGCTCCCCGTCTATCTTTGCTTGTCGCCTACCTGCATCTCGAATTATTTAGAGTATCGCGCATAAAACGCAATGGTGACAATTGTGCTTCTTCTTGGTGTAGCACTTGTTTTTTATCGGCTATTTGCGTTATACCTAATCTCTCATCCCTTGTTTAAGTGGCGCTCGGGCCTTAGATTAAAATATCAATATGATACACATAAAAGAAATAGATAAAGATAACCTGTTTGATGTCTGTGAATTAACATCAAACGCTAATGGCATAGCGACCGTACTTGAAGATTATATCTGCTGTAATGCTATATCAATTGCAGAATCCCATTATTATCCTGAGTTCAAGCCTAAAGCATTATATTGTGAGCAAGCGTTGATTGGTTTCTTTATGTACCGAGAGCGAGATTTGCTGCCGAATGAAGCCCAAATTTGTCGTTATATGTTAGATCACAAGTTTATTGGGCAAGGTCTCGGAAAAAAAACATTTTCAGCAATAATTGATTACTTTAAAGCCAAAGGACTCCATCGTGTCACATTAGGAGTTGATAATGAGAACAATATTGCTAAAAACCTCTATATATCACATGGTTTTACTTATACAGGTGAAATTGTCGATGGGGAATATATTTATAGTCTAAAATTGATTTAAAAACAAGTGGTTAGATGACTCTTTTTTTTGAGATAAAAGAATGGCTAATATATAAATCTTATCATTTATGGATAAGATTTTAGCGTTAAAGTCTGAAGTTATTTTCAGTCAATAAAAAGCTAGAAAGCCTGATTCTGGATATGGTATATCATCGGAAAATTATCTATCTGGACAGAGTCTATGTTTAATCTTTCTGAATTAATTAATGATACGCCGATTGACTCTATTTTATTATTTGTAATCACATTTGTGTTATTAGTTATTTCTGCGTATATCGGTAAATTTATATTTAAGCGCCGAAATGCGCACGAAGAAATTGCTGACGATGAAGCTAAAATTATACTAGGTGCCATTTTATCATTATTGGGCTTATTAATTGGTTTTGTACTCTCCATCTCAATTAATGGCTACAATAATCGGCAGCAAACCGAGGAAAATGAAGCGATTGCGATTGGCAATGCTTATCAACGCGTGCAAATATTGAACAGCAGTGATAGGGCTGATGCGATGAATTTATTGGAACAGTACCTAGAGGCACGCATTGAATTTTTCAAATCGGGAGTGAGTGATGAAAATAACCAGTGGCGACGCCTTTCTTTAGAAAAACAAGCCGCATTATGGGAGATCGCAGTTAAAGAAGCGACTAAAACACCGAACCCTGTGATTGCATCAGTACTGACGGCAATTAGTGATCTTTATCTTTCGCAGCAGAAAACGATGGCAAGCTGGCGACATCAAATACCTAATGCGGCATGGTTTTTATTAATTTTCTTTGCGATTTGCTCGAATATTTTAATTGGTTACAACATTCGTGGCACTAAAGGGAAGAACTGGTTGATCTTGATCTTACCTTCACTAACTACTTTGGCTTTATTTATGATTGCAGAAATTGATATTCCTGGTGAAGGGGTTATTCATGTCACACCGGACGATTTGATTTCATTGCAAGAATTCTTATTTAAAGAGGGTACATTGGTTGGACAATTAGGCAATTAAATGACCCCCGCAGGTGCATGCCTGCGGGGATATTTTTATCGAACGATAATGCCAAGTAAAATACCAATAACACCGAAGTCTGCATCGCTGAATGTTGTATTAGCGATACCAATATCACCAAGAACAGGGAGTAGGAACACAGGCAAGAAGGTAATTAATAGGCCTTGCGCGAACGCACCTAAAATTGCTCCACGACGACCGCCCGTCGCATTACCAAACACCCCAGCAGCAGCCCCCACGAAAAAGTGAGGTACAACACCCGGTATAATCACAGTCATATTTAACGCATACAGGATAAACATACCGATCACACCAGCGGCAAAGCTACTTAAGAAACCAACTAATACAGCGTTAGGCGCATAAGGGAACACGACTGGGCAATCTAGCGCAGGTTTGGCATTAGGAACTAATTTATCGGAGATCCCTTTGAAAGCGGGAACAATTTCTGCAATGACCATACGAACACCTTGCAGAATGATATAAACACCCGCAGCGAAAGTGATAGATTGCATCAATGAGAACATAAACCAGTTTTTACCACCACTCACTTCACGAACGTAATCACTGCCAGCAAATAAACAAGTGATGATAAAAATAATGAACATAGTGAATGAAATAGCAACTGGGGTATCACGTAGGAAAAGTAAACTTTTCGGTACGTTCATGTCTTCAGTTGAATGTGCTTTATTACCAAATTTGCTCCCGATAAAACCAGCAAGCACATAAGAGATCGTTGAAAAGTGTCCAATAGCGACGTCATCTGAACCCGTCACTTTCTTCATGTATGGGTGGGCGATGGCAGGGAAGAACACCATACAAAAACCAACAATGAGTGAGCCAACAACCACCAGTAGCGTACCTTCCATACCGGCTGTTGCAAGGATCACTGCCACCATCATTGACATGAATAAAGTGTGGTGACCCGTTAGGAAAATGAATTTCCATGGGGTTAAGCGGGCAATCAAGATATTAATAAGCATGGCGAAGAACATGATCATTGCCATTTCTCGGCCAAAGCTTTTTTGTGCAATAGAAACAATGGCTTCATTGTTTGGTACAACACCATTAATACCGAAAGCATGTTGGAAAATTGCTGAGAAATCACCTAATGAGCTGACAACGAGGCCTGCACCTGCACCTAAAATGACAAAACCCATAATGGTTTTGATGGTGCCTTTAATACATTCAGTAACGGGTTTCTTTTGAGCAATTAAGCCAATTAAAGCAATCAGACCGACTAGGATCGCCGGTTCAGAAAGGACATCCTGCATCAGAAAACGAAAAAATGACATATAGCCTCCGCTTACAGTGCGCCTAACTTACGCAGTGCAACACTCAAATGTTCTTTCATAGCGACTTTGTCGATCATATTTTCTAGAGCAACGATTTCACCATCGACTTGCTGTGCAACTAATTGTTCAGCAATATCTTTTGTACCAACAAAAATATCACTAACAGTTCCTTTGGCAGAACCAAGATCCACGTGATCTACATCAGCACTGACTTGCAAATCTTTTAAAATCGTTTTGATACTCATTTCCATCATCAGACTAGTGCCTAAACCATTTCCACATACGACGGTAATTTTCATATTCTTTTCCTTCTAAAAATTAATAGTTAGCGATGATTCTAATGATGTCATCAATGTTTTCTGATTGGATGATTTGGTCAATATGATCTTGGTTATCAAACAGTTCAGCGAGTTTAGCAATAGCGCCAATATGGCTATTACTGTCTGTCGCAGCGAGTACGATTAACAACTTAATTGGATCGTTGCCTTCCGAGCCAAACTTAACGCCCTGTTTAATCACCGTTAGACCTAATGATAATTGGTTTACACCATCTTCGGGGCGAGCATGGGGCATTGCAATACCTGGGCCTAATACATAATACGGGCCAATTTTTTCATGAGAGCGAATGATGGCATCGACATAAGACGGCTCAATCGCGTTATTTTTGATGAGTGGTTCACAGGCGATATGTATCGCATCACGCCAGTCAGTGGCGCTATCGACGACCTGAATGACGTTAGGGGTCAATAATGTCGTTAGCATTGAATTTGCTCCTGGTAATGTAAAACTATTTTTAGCTTTTTTTCTAACTATCAAACTAAGAGCATAGTAGTGATCTATGGTAGCGCTATCTAGTTGAATTGTTCATTTTCGTGATAGCGCTATCATTTCATATAAATAAAGTGAATATATTGCAAACAACATTAAAGACCGCTCATTAACAAATCTAACCTGTGGTAAGTTATAGCGTGACAAATTGGGTAATAGAGTAAAAAAGCATCTTTTATGGAAAAAACACGCAAAAGAAAGAATACTGGGCGAGTGACGCTACAGGATGTTGCTAAATATGCAGGCGTTGGTTCAATGACTGTCTCAAGGGCGCTGCGCACTCCAGACTTAGTATCAGATAAACTGCGAGAAAAAATCAATGAAGCAGTCGCAGAGCTTGGGTATATACCAAACTCTGCGGCGGGTATACTCGCCTCCGGTCAAAGCCGAACGATCGCAGTACTTGTGCCATCATTACGAGACTATGCGAGTTCGGCATTTTTGCAATCACTACAGGATATACTTAACAAAAACAGCTATCAAGTGGTTATTGGCAGCCATGATTATCAACAGAAAAAAGAATCTGAAGTTTTCTTTACTTTATTGCAAAGTAGTCCAGCAGCGGTGGTTATTTTTGGCGCGATTAATTCTGAAAGCGTATTTAGCTATCTTAAAAATATTGATATTCCCGTTATTAGTGTTGCAGGGGAAGCAACACACTCACTTTCGCTCAACATCCGAAGCAATATTGGTGAGGCCGTATATTTTCTAACTAACCATATGCTACAAAAAGGTTATCGAAAAATTGGTTATATTGGCGCACAAATGGACAGTAAGGTACAAAGTCAACAGCTAAGTGGCTGGACAAAGGCAATGTTAAGCCATAATCACAGTGCAGAACAAAGCATAACCACCCCTTATGTGGCCACTATGGATTTTGGACGGCAAGCAATTAGCGAAATGTTAACTCGTCAACCAGAACTCGATGCAGTGATATGCAGTCATGAAATGATTGCATTAGGGGTACTTTTTGAATGCCAAAGACGGTTGATTAAAGTTCCATCAATGTTAGCTGTAGCCTGTGTTGAAGGGTCATCAAATTGCGATTATATCCATCCATCGCTCACATCCGTTAGGATCGATTACAGTAAAATGGCAAAGGAAGCAGCCAAGAAATTACAAAAATGGCTTTCTGATCCCGATAGCGATTTTTCAAACCAGCAAGAAGAAATTATTTTCCCCTACAAATTCGAAGCCAGACAAAGTGCATGAAATGCAAATGCCGAGAAGGGCATATTTTCTGCCTTTTTAATCCCTTATTTATACGCTAACACATTCAAAAATGTGTTAGCGGTCACTGTTTAATTATCGATTAGATAGTTATTTTAACCCTCGAAATAAGATTGTCGATGATGTCACGGAATCATTAATTGATTGTGGTAATTTGATTAGGCAGTTAATTATTTTTTATTTTGCAAAGTCAATATGTTGCCTCACAAGGCATGATTTGTAGATAAATTACAGGGGAATTTATGAACACAACACAACTAAAAATAGCGTTATCTGCTGCGCTACTCGCGTCATGCTCAGTGGCAGCAAGCACAACAGGCTCTGAAATACTCGCGGTACAAAACGGCGGGACACCTGATAAAGTGTACCAAACAAATAAACCTACGATTAAAGTTGCGACTTATAATATAGGTAAAAACGAATTATCCGAGAATGTTGCTGATTTTAATCAGCTTAATCAGGCGATTGCTAAAATCGATGCGGATGTCATTGTGGTGACTGAAGTTGATAATAAAACGGCACGCAGTAAAAAAGTTGATCAACTCGAAACGTTGGCGAAAGCGAATAAAATGTATCATGCATTTGGTAAAGCTTTAGACTTCGATGGTGGAGAGTATGGAGTTGGGATCTTATCAAAATATCCAATTGAAAAATCGAAAGTTATTCCACTACCGTCGGGAGATGCCGAACAGCGAGTTGTTTTATTATCACAAATCAGTAAACCGGGTTTTGATTCACCAATTATTATTATGGGAACTCATTTAGATTGGCAAAAGGATCCCACAATTCGTATTGGTCAAGTGCGACATATACTTGATGCAGCTATTGGCGATACTGATACGGGATTCGATAATATTGCAGCGTCAATCAAAATATTAGCGGGAGATTTTAACTCAACAGCAGAAGAGCAGCCGATTAAAGAGCTTCGCTATTTTTGGGTACCAGTAGAAAAATCAGGCGTGAACTATCGAAGCTGGCCCGCGGTAAATCCTGCGATTGATATTGACCATATTTTCACCTTTAAAGGTCAAGTTTGGGATGTGAAAGATATGGTGATCCCGAAAGACAGCAAAGAGTTTCAATGGTCACAAGCTAGCGACCATCTGCCTATTATTGCGGAATTAGAGTTGCAGGAACAATAACCCGATAAATATAAAATAACTTGGGATGGAAAAATGATGTTTCTATTCCAAGTCATTGATAATGTAAGCCCCTTAACCATCTAGATAAGGGGCTTAATCATTTATTAGTCTTGGTTGAGAATTTTTTTTCTTTCAATAAAGCGTGTTTCTGCTTGTTCTAAATAACTTTTGATTAATTGATAAATTTGCTCGCGTTGAGCGTACAACTCATGGTTATTTTTCAATATCGGGTCGATTTGCACTTTATAGTTGCTTAAAAAAGAATCAATGCTTAAATGTTGAAGAGCGATTTGCGCATAATAAAACTGATAAATATATGATCCTTGCGTGTGTGAAAGTGCAATGTCTTCTTTGAAGTTATTAGTTGCAAGTAGTAGTAGCTGAATATTTGTCATGATACACCTTATCGTCGGGACATGTAGATGCTACCTGACTAAAATAAAATCCATTGTCAAAATTGGTCGTATAATTTTAGTTTTTAGGCTCTAACCCCATTTATAGGAATATTCTGTATTTAGAGCGGGGGATAAGGTGGCTATAGGATAAAATACGTATTGGTGATGTGATTGTTTAATTATTTTTTATAGTGGATAAATTAACTTTATTTATCTATTTTGTTTTTAACAGGGTTTTTCTACTCTTAATTTGCGTTAAATTCCATTTTAAGATAAATGAATTGATAAGAATAGCTTAAGATATAATCGTTCGAATGATTATATCTGATTGTAGTCTATTGTATTAAGAACATTGTGAACATCAAGTATGAGATAGCTGAAGGGAAACATCAAATTTACAGTATAAATATGCTGCTAGAATATCCTTGAGATATCAATAGCCCGCCTATGTTGGCTTCCTGCCAACTGAGTAGTTAAATTATAAAACATGTACAAAAACAAAATTTATGAGTTTGATTGCTCAGAATAATAGATTAATGAATATATGGTTAGATTATTTTTATTGCTTTTTTACTCACAAAAGGGATTTTATATATATTGAAATATATATTATCCATTTGTATAACTTATTCATGTTTATACATGGATGAAAATGAAATATGATTGACACTTAAGTTAAATGATACGTTTAGTCATTTTAGATTGATTATTTTTATAGTAAAAAGGATACAACCTGTAACAGTTCAATCTACTGCTGATACTTATTTTAAAAGAACATTGCTGATAAAATTACTCCATAATTGAGTTTTATTAAGAGAAGTTATAATAGTTGTATGTTTTTAACTATCTTTAGCCATAATTCTGTAGGTGTTGTAATTATTTTTAGTGATAGAAATATAAGAACAATTTAAGTTGTGATCGCGATAACTGACATATATCAGAAGTGAGAGGATGAGATTATTTTAATCCAAAAGGTATCGTATATTTTTTCTGTAAAAATTGATTATGAATAAAATGATTAATTATTTTGAAGAGTACAAGATATGAATATCGTTAAGCTGCTTACGATGGCATTACTTATTGGGTGCTCATTTTTATTAGGCGTAACTATCTATTATAAGCCACAACCAGATGTGATCAAACTGGCTGAATACAATGTTGAAGATTATTTATCTTACCCTGAGTCGGCATCATTTAAGCATGTAAAATATAATCTTATCAGAGTAACCGCAGATAAAGGCGAAGTCGGTTATGTTTGTGGTAAGGTGTTAAGAATAAAAAATGCAAAAATAGAAGGCTATAAAAGATTTATAGTAAAAGCATATCATAGTAAAGATGGACGAGCTGTTCTGTCATTTCCTTTGGTTGAAGGCGATGATGATTTATTACCACTTTCGGTTATAGAAAATCTCTGGGTAAAGTATTGCGCTTAATAATAGCTTGGTATGGAAGTGTTTTAACAAAAAACAAACAAAATTGACGTTATTATTTTACATTAATACAAAAGGTCGCGTTTTTTATTAAAAATAAGTTTGCCGATTAAAGAAGCTTTATCAGGTTTTTTGTTAGTCGAATGAGCGATTTTTCATAGAATTAAAAGAGATTAGGAACGCTTGATAACAAGTAATGTTATCAAGCGTCTGATAATATTACTTATTCAATGTATTAATAAGCAGTTGGTGGCGCTCATTGTAAAATTTAATATATGTCATATAGCCAGCTAAAATAGTTGATAAACTTGCTGTTGCCAATAACATAAAAGTGACCATAATCTGATATTTTACCGCTTCTAGCGGGTCAACACCTGCAAATATTAATCCTGACATCATACCCGGTAAGCTAACAATACCGACTGTTTTCGCAGAATCGACAGTTGGGATCAGCGATGCACGAATACTTTCACGAATAATTGATGCTGAAGCAATTTTAGGCGTTGCACCTAGACTTAGCATTTCTTGTATTTGTTGTTGCTGACTGTTAAAACGTTGCCCTAAGTTATTAAAACAAAGACCTACAGCGATCATTGCATTACCCGCAATCATACCTGTAATTGGGATCACTTGCATTGGTGTGAAAGCAATGGCTTTACTGGTGATTAATATGATTAAGGTTAGGAATGTCCCTGAAGTAATTGCGATAAAGGCAGTGCCGAAAATTTTATCTATGTATTTACTGCGTTTTTTCGCATTCCATGCCGCATTAAAACAGATAAACATAACCATTGCGATGGTGAGTATTTCATGGTCGACCTGAAAAATATACTTAAGGATATAACCGACAATTAATAGTTGGATGATGGCACGCAACGTACTCCAAATAATGTCTTTTTCTAGAGCGAGTTTTTCTTTATGGCTGATAAATATTGCAACCAGAACAAGCATAATAGAAAAACCCAAGGACTCATTGGTGATAGTGGGTTGGTGCATGTTTAATTCCTATTTTCTTGATTATGGATGGGAAGAGTGATGACGTCATCTGCATGCATAATTTCATCTTGATCGTGAGTTACCCATAAAACAGCAATACCCTGCTGAGTTGTATATTGATGGATCAGCTCATTAACTTTGACTTTATTTGCTTCATCTAATGCACTGGTGATTTCATCCAGTAGTAATACCTTCGGTAAGAATTGGAGATTACGAATTAGTGAAACACGCTGTTTTTCACCCCCCGATAACTCATTTATTCCTTTTTCTAAGATAGATTCAGGTAGTGAAAAGTAATTTAGGTCATGCAATATTTTAGCTTTGTCAAAATTTAGTTTTCGAATTTTATAGGGGAAAAATAAATTATCATAGACAGTATTGCCAAACAAAGATGGCGTTTGGGTGCAATAGGAAACTTGTTGTCGATACTCTTCAGGTGATATAGATGCATAATCACGGCCATCAAATAGAATTGTTCCTGAAGTAGGAGGCAACAATGATGCAACTATCTTTAATAGTGTACTTTTCCCACAGCCTGAAGGGCCTGTAATTAGCTTAAACTCGCCTAATTTTAATTCAAATTGGACATGCTCCAATATGGTCTTACCATCAATAGAATACCCAATATCATCAATTTTCAATAAAGTGCGGTTTTTATCCATTTTTACGCTTAACCTATACAATTAACATGGTTTCATGCTGAGCTTATTATTGTTGATTTCTGACTCTACGCATGAAAAAAGCAGGTAACATGGTTTTGTTCTGCGATGAAAATATTATGCGCTATTTAAACTCAAATTTATATATTTCACTGAGTTAAAGGAAGAAATCGATACTGAGCTATCTGTCACTTTAAAAACATCACAATAAATTAACAGTTCAAACTATTTTTCTTCATTTTTATCAAGAAACAATTGCTCAATGACGGGGGCAATAAGGTTTTTTTTAGCTGAATTATATTTGTATAAAATACCAATGTCGCGGCTAGGAGCAGGTTCAGGTAATGGAAATTTAATGATATTTTTCCTATCACTAAATAGCGGCTGCCAGTCTGGTATTAATGAAATACCACAGCCACTACTGACAAGTGACACAATCGCATCAAGTGTATTTAAATCAAAACGTTTATTTACCTGAATATTTTGTGATTGCAAATAGCGGTCAGCAACAATCCCACCCCATGATTGTTGGTGATAGCGAATAAATGGCTCTGTTTTTAGCAAGTCATGAGCCGTACGGCCTTTTAATGTTGCGGGGGCGACGACGACAAATTTTTCTTGATGATGGTGTAACCAACAATATTCTTTACTAAGAGGAAATAGTGGTGTTACTAGCAAAGCAAGATCGATTTCATCATTTGCCAATTGTCGGTACAAACCACTGGAAAACCCTAATTCAATTGATAAAACTAACTGCGGAAACTGTTCGTTTAAATGCGTTAAGACATCAGGAACCAACATTGACAATAAGGTTGGTAAGACGCCAATCCGAAGCTCTCCTGCAACATCTTGCATTGAGGCTAGCTGTTTTAAGGCCTTACTTCCTGCAATTAATTCCCTGACTTTAGGAAGAATGGCTTTCCCTTCAGGCGTGACTTGCATTGTACGGCCTGTTCGATAAAGCAGTGCTACGCCAATCTCATCCTCTAATGCTTTGATTCTCTGTGCCATGGCCGTTGCTGTTAAATGCAATTTACGTGCGGCAGAAGCAACGGAGCCTTCTTCAACAATACAGAGAAAAGTTTCTAAGAATCGAATATTCATAATTAACTTTTTGTTGAGTTTGAAAGTAGAAAAACAATGTTTTGTTTACTTTAATGGCTGAGTACAGTGGTTGTAAATACATTTCTTTTTTACAAATACATAACATCGGGTGAATTATGCGTAGCAAATTATTTGTGCCTGCATCAAGGCCTGAACTTTATCGTAAGGCGCTAACTAGTGCATCTGATTCGGTTAGCTTCGATCTTGAAGATGCAGTGAAGCCTGAAGATAGACCTGAAGCAAGAAAGTTTTTATCTCAGTTTCTCGATCAAATGCCATTAAATTCTCAATCACAAACAAAAGATTTAATTGTTCGTATCAACTCATTAGAAAGTGATGATATTCGCGCCGACTTACAAGTTGCAGTTCATCCTAATATTCAAATTATTAACCTTCCAAAAGTTGAGTCAAAAGAACAAATTATTGAATTAGCTGAGCGTATTAATGTTATTGCTGCCAAAAAGGGATTAAAAAATAAGCTAGCGATACTTGGCACAATAGAAACTCCAAAAGGATTACGCAATGCCCATGAAATAGCGGGTTCCTCTGAACAATTAGTGGCTTTACAGCTGGGGTTTGGCGATTTATTAGCCCCTTTTAATATCACGACTACGGATATGTCAATACGCCAATATATCCGATTACAGCTAAAAATGGCGGCAGCCGAACATCAGTTAGCGGTTTGGGATTCGGCTTGGCCTGATATCCACGACAGTGAAGGTTTTATCGCGGATGCGCAAGCAGCAAAAAATCTTGGATACACAGGCAAGTCTTGCATTCATCCAACTCAAATTGTATTGGCAAATCGTATTTTTATGCCAACTGAGCAAGAAGTAGAACAGGCATTAGCCATTATTGAGACCGCAAAAAATAGTCAGCACGGTGCTAGTCAATATCAGGGAAAAATGATTGATGCGCCTTATCTCGCTCAAGCATACGCGGTTGTTGAGCAAATAAAAAAATATCAGCAAAAGGAAGTTGAATAATGAATAAAAATAATACAAAAATTCAGGAGTTTAATCCACAAACGAAAGGAGCACTACAAGGGATCCGCGTTATCGATATATCACGTTTAGTCGCGGGTAATATGTTGTCATTGCAGCTGGGAGATGCGGGCGCGGATGTTATAAAAATCGAGCCAATTAAAGGGGATCCTCTTCGGGCATGGAAAGAAGAGGGCGATTCATATTTTTGGAAAGTCTATGCTAGAAATAAGCGTTCTATTGCCTTAAACGTACGTGATGATGAAGGCAAGGCGATACTATTAGAATTATTGAAGCAAGCTGATGTCTTTATTGAAAACTATCGCCCTGGGACACTTGAAAAAATGGGGCTTTCACCCGAGGTTTTGTATCAGCACAATCCCCAATTAATCATTGTGCGTATCTCCGGTTTTGGGCAAACCGGTCCCTACGCACAACAGCCAGGGTTTGGCACATTAGTGGAAGCTATGAGTGGTTTTGCTCATCGAACTGGTTTTGCGGATCGAGAGCCTGTATTACCACCGCTTGCATTGGCTGATATGATCACAGGCGTGTATGGTGCAAATGCGGTTACGACAGCACTATTTGCTCGATTTAGGCAACTTTCTCAAGGACAAGTAATTGATTTATCACTGTTAGAATCTATCTACTCGGTTTTGGGTCCAGAGGCGGCTATTTATGAAAAAACCGGTTTGATTAAGCAGCGCATTGGTAGCGCGTCTAATACTAGCGCTCCAAGAAATGTTTATTGTTGCCGTGACGGAAAATATGTCGCACTTTCAGGCTCAACGCAAACCATGGCATTACGTTTTTTTGACTTAATTGGACACAGTGAGTTTGCGGATGACCCTCGATTTTGTGATAACAGTGCACGAGTTAAAAATCGTGAACAACTGGATATCATTATCGCTGATTGGTTTGCACAAAGAAACCGCGCAGAAGCACTTGAGCTAGTTCGAGAAGCAGGCGTCACTGTTGGCCCTGTTTATAGTATTGATGATATTGTTAATGACCCACATTTTATTCATCGCCAAGTTCATCTATCTGTAGCAGACGATGATTTTGGATCGTTGAGTATGCCAAATATTTTACCTCGATATTCCTCAACACCCGGTGTTTGGCGTTTCCCCGCTCCTAAATTGGGGGAGCACAGTCATGAAATTTTGAGCGAACTTGGATTTGACGAGCAAAAAATATCCATGTTGCGACAAAAAGGTGCGATCGCATAAAAGATCTCGCATCACCCTACAAAAATCGGTAACACTCATACAAATAATATAAAGAGGTCACCATGACACAACATAATATTGCTGCATCACCACCACAGACTTTGGTCAAAGTATTTAACTATAAAGTGGGATTTATTCCGTTACCTGTCTATCTATTATTATTGTTGCTAGTGGCTGGCATTATGTCAGTGAAGAAAATAGGTACTGATTTACCTACTATGATAGCAATATTGGGATTAGGTGGAGCAACTTGTGCGGAAATCGGTAAACGCATTCCTTATTTAGGTAAAATGGGCGGATCCGCAATCATTGCTGCATTTCTTCCATCATATTTAGTGAGTATTAATGTTATTCCACAAACATTGGTCGAGCCGATTACATCATTTACCAAGTCCAGCAATTTTATTTACTTGTTTGTTTCTTCAGTAGTCGTTGGTAGTATTTTTACTATGGATAGAAATCTTATATTAAAAGGGTTTGCTAAGATTTTCTTACCATTATTTATTGGTTCAATACTTGCCTTTATTATTGGTGGGTTAGTTGGGCTTGCTTGTGGTTTAGATTTAAAACAAATCGTATTCTTTATTAGTACGCCAGTAATGGGTGGGGGATTAGGGGAAGGTGCCATTCCATTATCGGTTGGATATTCTGAAATCATGGGGATTGATTCTGGAAAAGTACTTGCACAATTATTGCCTGTGATATTAGTTGCTAACTTGTTCGCAATTATTATTTGTGGTTTTTTAAACATGATCGGTCGCCGTTATCCACATCTAACAGGAAATGGGCAGTTACAGGTGACTGGTGATAATTTACTGGCAGGAAATAAACAAGAGGTAAAAGGTATTATTGATGTTAATTGGGTTATTAGCGCAGGTATGTGTGCGATTACACTTTATTTAGCTGGTGTTCTGTTACATGCATTATTTGGCCTACCAGGTCCAGTATGCATGCTCTTTCTTGCAGTAATATTAAAGCTGAGTAATTTAATTCCTGCTCCGCTTGAACAGGGAGCAAAGACGTTATTTCAATTTTTCTTAGCGAGTGTGACATACCCATTATTATTTGCGAACTCAGTTGCGGTGACACACTGGAGCGAATTAGTTGCTGCATTCCATCCAACAATATTAATTACTATTTTTGTGACTGTAGCGACGTTAGCCTTAGTTGGTTTTCTCATGGCTAAAAAAATGGGTATGTATCCTGTCGAAGCGGGGATTGTTACGGCGTGCCATAGTGGTTTAGGTGGAACTGGTGATATTGCTATTTTAACCGCAGCTGAACGTATGACGTTATTGCCGTTTGCTCAAATATCTACACGAATTGGCGGTGCTATTACTGTGATGATTGCCTTATTAATATTTGCTCAACTAAGTTGATGTCACAATCAGCACTTATATAGTGTATAGGTGCTGTTCAACGAGTGAATAAATTATACAATAATCCACTATTTACCTTATAATTAATTAGCTGTAATCTAATTGCAGGAGATGGCATTCCTCCCGTGAAAAACCGCCCTTAATGGGCTGATGATGCCTACGTTAACCTTTTCAATTGATGGGGTACGTAGGTATTATGTGCCCTAATTATTGGGGCATAAATGTTAATATATCCGCGCATTTATTTCCCCATGATAACACTAGGGGATCCCGCTATGTATGCAGCTCTTTTTTCTATCGCGCTAGGCTCTGTTTTAGGTGGTTGGTTAAGATGGTTTATCAGTCTAAAACTCAATCATCTCTATCCAAATATTCCAATGGGAACTGTATTTGTCAATCTTGTCGGGGGATTTATCATTGGCTTTGCGATTTCTTATTTTGCCAATGCCAGTATCAGTCCTGCCTATAAACTGTTTATTGTGACCGGTTTTTGTGGCGCGTTTACTACATTTTCAACGTTTTCATTGGAAGTCTTAGTGCAAATACAAGAAGGAAAATTACTGGTGGCACTGAGCACGATTGCTATTCATGTTATCGGGGCACTAATTTTTACTTTTTTAGGTATGTTATGCCATCACTGGCTTGCTCAGCAGTGATTAAGCAATGAATTTTTGATTGAGTGTTTGGTAACGATACCCGTTAAATAAACGATGAGGTATGCGCTTATATTGCATATTTAGCGGGCATGCTTCAGGTTGCAGCGCCTTTCATTAAGATATGTTGATTGTATTTGATCGTAGCTATTACCTATTTTTTAGGTGCCTAGAGACTCGTTCAGTTGTTACCTAGCGGCCTCTAAAATTATTTAAAGGAGAGGGCGCTGTTATTAGTGGAAAACCTATTTTAGGTATTGATTACACTCAATACTGAATAAAGTAGATTGTTTGGGATAAATTCATTAATTCTTTTATAAAATAATTCGTTTTCCAAAATAGCGAGTATACCTTTTAAATATATAGCGCTTTTCGACAGAATATAATTTCACTGTTTAAAAAACAAACCAAAAAATTATCATTTGATTTTTTTTATAAATTAGCGATATCACATCGATATGTTAACTAATTGTTAGTCAATTCTAATGTCATATGCCGATCGGCTATGATTTATCACTGTTAAGCTTAGTAGCTTTCTATTTTGTAATTTGTGACCTCTTCAGTGGGTTATCTATACATATTGATTTTCGATGATATTATGAATTTTGGTATGCTTTTAATCGCTTTTAGATAAATCATCTTTATTGTGACCAAATACCATACTAAATGGTGTCGTATATCACCTCTAATCATAAATAATAAAATTTATAATCTATAAAAAATTGAATTTTAAACAGATATAGACGGGGAAAAGTTATGTCGCAGATGTTAGCGCTGTTTATTATAGTTTTGATTTTGTATATCGGGGATGCGATTGCAGTGAGAACTAAAGCATGGATCCCTTCAGTGTTTGTATGTGCTGTCTTATTTTTATTAGGTTATTGGACATTTTTCCCTAAAAATATTGTCAGTATTGCGGGAATACCACAGGTCGTTGCTGTGACATTGATGTATTTACTTATCACCAACATGGGAACGCTATTATCATTAAAAGAATTGTTACGTCAGTGGAAAACCATTTTAATTTCTTTGTCGGGTATTTTAGGCATTATTGTTTTTATCTATGCCATTGGAATGGTGTTATTTGATCTTAATACCGTATTAGTAGCTATTCCGCCATTAGTTGGTGGGATCGTTTCTTCGTTAATTATGTCAAAAGGTGCTGCGGATGCAGGGCTAATTGACTTATCTGTTTTTGCTATTCTTATTTACGTGATGCAAGGATTTGCGGGTTATCCATTAACTGCTGTTATGTTAAAACGTGAAGGCCGGCGGGTTTTGACCCAATATCGCAGCGGACAATGGAAAGAATCGCTGTCGGTTGATGGGGCTGATGATGTAGAAGTCAAAACAGTCACTTCTGATGAGGAAATGCCTCGTTTATTCAAAAAAATCCCATCACACTATAATACTAGCTATTTCAAATTCTTACGTCTTGCAGCGGTAGGCTACCTTGCTTATTTAGTTTCAACATGGGCCGCACCAATTGTTAGTATCAGTCCATTTGTATTGTGCTTATTATTTGGCGTTATTGCATCATCGCTAGGATTTTTAGAAAGACAGCCGCTACAAAAGGCTAATGGTTTCGGTTTTGCAATTATGGCGCTGATGTTATTTATATTTGATACCTTAAACCATGCTACACCAGACATGTTATTACGCCTTGTTTATCCAATGGTTGTTTTAATCGTTGCAGCTGTCATCGGTATGTATTTGGCATCATGGATAGTCGGTAAAATTCTTGGTGTTTCCAAAGAAATGGCATTTGCTGTCTCCTTGACTGCGTTATACGGTTTTCCTGCTGATTATATTATTACTAACGAAGCGATTAATGCGCTCACTAAAGATGAAAAAGAACGTCAGATCCTAACGGCACATATGTTAGGTCCAATGTTAGTGGGGGGATTTATTTCAGTTACGATGGTTTCGGTAGTATTAGCTGGAATTATGGTCGGTTTTATTACACCAATTGCGGGATAACACAATGGAAACGAGCAAATTAAGAATTCAACGTCATTTAGAGCAATTAGCTGAATATACCGCGACACCGGGCCAAGGTACGACGCGTATGAGTTATAGCGAGCAGGATAAACAGGCGAGAAATTATTTAAAACAGCAAATGTGCCAGCTGGGTTTACAGGTCAGGGAAGACGCTATAGGTAATATCTATGGACGATTAGAAGGCTCTGAACCTAATTTGCCTGCGGTGATCATTGGTTCGCACTTTGACTCAGTTCCCCATGGAGGTGCCTTCGACGGGCCTGCGGGTATTGTTTGTGGGTTAGACGTGATTGCTCGCATCCGTGAACAAAAACTACAGCCGCGTTACCCTATTGAGGTGATTGCACTAGTTGAGGAGGAAGGCACAAGCTTTGGAAGAGGTTTGATGGCTTCAAGCGTGATCACAGGTTTAATTGGCACTAAAGAGTTATATCAACTCAAAGATAGACAGGGAGTGTCAGCGGCAAAACGTATGGCTGAGGCCGGTTTTAATGCGGATAAAGCGGATGAGGCGATCCTTAATCCTTCCCAAGTAAAAGCTTTTTTGGAATTACACATTGAACAAGGGCCAATATTAGAGCAAGCACAAGAAGATGTTGGCATTGTCGATACAATCGTGGGTATTGCACAACTTGAAGTGAAACTAAATGGTAAAGCGGGGCATGCTGGAACTACGCCGATGAATATGCGTTCTGATGCATTAGTTTGCGCGAGCCATATAATTGGTCAGATCCCCGCAATAGCAATAGCGGCTGGTGATGGTACGGTTGCAACAGTAGGGCGGCTCAATGTGCTACCTAATGGTGCGAATGTGATCCCGAGTGAAGTGATTTTTAGCGTTGATATTCGGTCAAAAAATGATAAAGCACTACGACAAACCATTGAGCGAATTATTGATTTAGTTGAGCAAGCAAGCCGTCAATCAGCGATACAAAGTGATGTCATTCAACCACTGTATGTTCCGCCAACGGTATTAAATGAAAATATTCATCAGTTGATGGTACAGCATGCAGCTCAACAAGGGTTGCAATACCGCACAATGGTGAGTGGTGCTGGGCACGATACAATGATATTTGCGGGCATTACCCAAACAGGATTAATTTTTGTGCCAAGCCGTAATGGGTTAAGTCATCACCCTGATGAATGGACTGATTATGAACAAATTGTACGGGGTGTTGATGTCATGTTCGCGACAGCTCGGTCGCTAGCAGAGTGTTGAATTAAAAATAAGTATTCTTAGGTAAAGGTAGAAACATGGTAAATACAACGATTACTCAGGCAATTAAAAAACACACCTCAGCAATGATCGCTTTTCGTCGTGAATTACATTCACATCCTGAATTGCCTTGGGAAGAGGTACGTACCACTAAACGTATCGCAGAAGAACTGGCTAAAATTGGGATTGAGTATCGCCTCACCGAGCCTACAGGGATCATTGCTGAAATAAAAGGCGGTAAATCAGGTAAAACGGTTGCTCTAAGAGCCGATATTGATGCACTACCGGTGTTGGAGCTGAATGATTCATTAGATTATAAATCACAAAATCAAGGAAAAATGCATGCATGTGGTCATGATGCACATACTTCCATGCTATTAACTGCGGCGAAAGCCCTCTACGATATACGCGAACAACTGAGTGGTAATGTCAGGCTTATTTTCCAACCCGCTGAAGAGATAGCTCAAGGCGCGAAAGAAATGGTAAGGCAAGGCGCAGTTGAAAATGTCGATAACGTATTCGGTATGCATATCTGGTCAACCACACCTTCAGGAAAAATCTCTTGTAATGTCGGGGGCACATTTGCTTCTGCTGATTTACTTGTTGTCAAATTTAAAGGTCGGGGGGGCCACGGCTCTATGCCCGAAGCGACCATTGATGCTGCGGTTGTTGCATCTTCTTTTGTGATGAATTTACAAGCCGTGATTTCACGAGAAACCTCACCGCTTGAGTCTGCGGTGGTGAGTATTGGTAAAATGGATGTTGGTACACGTTTTAATGTTATTGCGGAAAACGCGGTCTTAGATGGTACGGTACGCTGCTTTAATATTGAAACGCGTAGTCGCATTGAGTCGGCAATCCGTCGCTATGCAGAACATACTGCCGCAATGTATGGAGCAACAGCTGAGGTGATTTATACCTACGGCACATTACCTGTCATTAATGAAGAGCGAAGTGCATTGTTGGCACAGTCTGTGATTACTGAAGCGTTTGGTGAAGATACATTAATATTTGAAAAACCAACTACGGGCGGTGAGGACTTCAGTTTCTATATTGAAAATATTCCTGGCTGTTTCGCCCTATTAGGATCCGGTAATCCTGATAAAGACACTCAGTGGGCACATCATCACGGACGTTTTAATATCGATGAAGATGCAATGGTCGCAGGCGCTGAACTCTATGCTCAGTATGCGTGGTCCTATTTACAACAAGATAAATTCTAAGAGTCTTACGCTTTACTACAGGTATTATCGTGAGATGTTAGGTTGCTGGCGAAGTGAGAAAATAGCATTGTTTTTCACACTTCGCTGACAGGTTCTAATTAACTGAATTGATTTCGTTGGTGCCTGTATGCCTATCCGCTTGGTTATTTTAACTATGTACTTGTCATACTATGGAGATACCGTGATTTTCCTTAAGGTATGATGGCTACATTGAGGTTTATCGAGTCACATAGTTTATTTATGCTCCCACCTATCTTCGTTTGTCGCCTACCTACATCTCGAGTTATTTAAAGTATAAGGCTGTTACTTGTTAATTTCAGGACTATTAATATAAGTAGCCGAAAATAATTTACTTATGTAAATAAAAATCACCCAGAATTAAATTTTAATTAAACATGTAAATGGCGTTATTTAAATAAAATGCTTTTATTGTGATTGTTTCATTATTTTATTCTCTATAATTTTCTATTTTTCTCTTGAGATTAATCTTAATTTTATTTTTCGTTGTTTTTATGTACTTATTATTCTCTGTTTTTTTTTTATTATAAAGGTACCTATGGTTTATTTAATTAAAAACAGCGTAAATAAGCAATAATATAACACTAATAAATATTCATAAAAATAATTTTATATATGATCTATTTTAATGTTTTTTGGGGGTTTTCTTTACGCTATTAAAAAACACTTTAACATCACTTCCCTTAAAATTTAAAAATTTCAACTGATTGATTTCAAAGTTGTATATCTTATTTTGATGATTTCTCTATTGAAATAGTTAGCTTTTGAATAGTTTATCTATCTGTTATTTTTATATAATTTAACTTTAGGTTATTTAATTGTTCTTTAAATTTTGTTTATTCCATAATTCATTTGCCTTAGGGCGATTTTATTTCTTTTTTCTTTTGTTTTTATCTATAAACAATCTAGGATTTAATTATGAAAAAGAATACAAATAAAGTTTTCAGCACGCCCATGCTGAAAATTAAGCCTATTTACTTATGTGTGTCTGTTATTTTAGGTTTTGCTTCTGTTGCTCATGGAGCAATTATTAATACTAATGGTGCAGGTGTACAAGTACAGCCTAATGGACCAACTATTGTTAATATTAATAAAGCGAGTGATAAAGGTGTCTCGCACAATATTTATCACAGTTTTGACGTCGATCCGACGGGTGTGATTTTGAATAACAGCAAAGATTCTTCCACGACCCAATTAGGTGGAACAATCAATGGTAACGCTAATTTAGCTGGTGGCAGTGCAAAAGTCATTTTGAATGAAGTTAATTCTAATAGAGCCAGTACATTAAATGGATTAATTGAAGTAGCGGGGGATAAGGCTCAAGTTATCGTCGCAAACCCATCAGGTATCACTTGTAATAGCTGTGGTTTTATTAATACCAGTCGTGCAACATTAACAACGGGTAATGCAGTTAAAGCAACAGATGGCACAATTGTTGGTTATAACGTTGAAAAAGGCCAAATCATTGTTAATGGTGCACTACGTTCAGATTCACCGACGGATTTATTGGCTCGTTCAGTGGCTATTCGTGGTGATATTCGTGCAAAAGAGATAAATATCACGACAGGCAGTAACTTTGTGGATGCAGACAATCGTTTTACTACTGCGATCAGAGGCATCGGTTCTACTTCTCGAGTCGGTATTGATACTTCCTCTATTGGTGGAATGTATGCTGATAAGATCACCTTAGTTACCACTGAGAATGGCGTTGGTGTGACAAATAATGGCGTTATTTCAGCAGGTACCGGTGGTTTAGTGATTAATTCAGCAGGCCAAGTAACTAATACTGGGCTTAAAATTGAATCGCAAGGTAAGATTAATATCAAAGCAGCAAGTACTATTACAAACCGCAGTAGTATTGCAGGAAACAGTGATATTGATATTACTACCAGCGGATATGGTTATATTGACAATCAGAAAGGCCAAATTGTATCTAATGGTGGTAACGTTAAGTTAGCGACACTCAACTCGATTAATAATAATAACGGTATCGTCAGTGCATTCAATACGATTGATACTCAATCAGGCTCTGTAGCTAACACAAATGGTACGATCCAAACTCGAACTGGTGATATTAATATTAATACTACGGGTGCAATAGTTAATAGCTTCGATTTAAGAAATAACCTACATGAACAGAATAGGCGTGGAATTATTTCTGGTCGTGATATCAATATTTCATCGAATCAGTTAACTAATAACTATGGTAACATTTCAGCTGAACGTAATATGGACATTCGTAATCGTTTAGAAGTGAGGAATAACGGTAAGGCAACACTTCAGTCTAAAGGTTCAATGAACATTGATAGTTCAACCATCAATAACTTATCTTCAACGATCAAAGCGGGTGGAGATATGAATATTACGGCAACAACGCTCAATAACGATAATGTTGCAACAATCAATGGAGAGAAAAACTTAAACGTCAAATCATCACGATTGACTAATACAGGTTCTATCGTTTTTGAAAATGGTAAAGCGAATATCTCAGCGACAGCGTTATCTAACCAGTATGGTTATATTAAAGCAAATGAGATAGAAATGACTTCTGATTCATTAAATAACCAGTCTGGTTATATTCATGCTAATAAATCACTAACCGTTGATTCTGGTACAATATATAACCGTTATAGTGACAACTTTAAGCAAGTCAGCTCACGTTTTGGTTTAATTAACCAATCCGGTGGTTTAGAAAGCAGTGATGGTGGTATTTCGATTAAGGCGAATAGCTTTGATAACCAATATGGGTTGGTATTTGCCAATATCACTCAAAAAGCAAAAGTGACAGGTGATATTAATGTCACGGTTAGAAATGATTTTCAAAACAACCGAGGAACAGTTAGAGCCTCAAATAATATGAATATCACTGTTGGTAATATGACGAATACTTATGGTCTTATCGATGCAGGTAATAGCGCAATGATAAAATCGTTTAAATCAGTTAATAACCAATATGGAACTATTCGTTCAGTAAATACAACACAAATTGATAGTCCAACAATCTACTCACAAAGAAATGGTCAAATTCTTGGTGGAACAGTAGTACTCAACACCTTAGGTTATTACTAATACCTAATTTTAGGGGAGCAGTTTGCTCCCCTATATTTTCAGAATAATTAAGGGTATGTATGTTTTTACGTTTAACGATTATATCGCTATCTGTATTTGCGTTTATGGTTTATGCTGATCCAATACAGCCAATAGACCAACAAATTAATAATCAAATATCTCAAGATAAATCACGATATCAACAAACACAGTTAACGACTAAAGATGTTTTGGATGATAAAGCCGAGATAAAAGAAGATAAATTATATTTTCAACCAGAACAAAATTGTTATGAAATAAAATCAATACACCTTGATACGGAAAGAAAAATTGCTAATATGCGTTTGTTACAGCAGTATGTTGATCAAGCTGTAGGGCAGTGCCTTGGTATTTATGGTATGGAAACGTTAGCAAAAGGTTTACAAGACAAAATTATTAAAATAGGTTATGTTACGACACGTGTTAATATACCTGAACAAAATATTAGTAAGGGTTTGCTAAAATTAAAAATTATTCCCGGTACTGTAGATAATATTAAATTAACAGACAACAGTAGTGAATATATTTCGTTGTTTAATACCATGCCCACAGAGAAAGGCAAAGTTTTAAATTTAAGAGATTTAGAACAAGGGCTTGAGAATTTAGAGCGGATACCCGGAGTAAAAACCAATATTGAATTAATGCCCGGTAAAGAATTTTCAACAACAGATATTGAAATTGAAAGGGTACAGTCATCATATTTTAATGTTGGTGGTTGGCTTAATAATGCGGGAAGTCGACAAACAGGAAAAAATCAAATTGGCGTTACTGTATATGGTAATAATTTAACTTCATTAAATGATACAATTTATGTTTCAATGGGTAAAAACCTAGAAAATAGAGCGCGATATTCGACTAAGAACCAAGCAATTTATTATGCAGTTCCTTATAACTATTGGTTGTATTCCGTATATGCAAGTAAAAGTAATTATAAGCAAACAATCAATGATAGTATTATGAGCTATAAATATTATGGTGAAAACCGATATTTAAATTTTAGTGCAAGTCATGTTTTTTTGCGAGGGCAATCCTATAAAGACTCATTAACATTCCAGTTAATGAAACGAAAATCTAGATATCACCTTGAAGATATTTCATTGTTATCCCAAGAAAGAGATTTAACTAATATTAATATAGGATTAAATCATCGCCAGAATATTAATAACTCTACAGTTGATGCATCAATTAATTATCAACGAAATGTCCAATGGCTGGGAGCAAAACCCAGTTGGGATATGGAGTATGGTGATGTGAGTAAAATGGGAAGGATCATCACTATTGATGTCAATGCAGTCATCCCTTTTTCTTTCGATAACTTTGTTATGAGTTATAACCCTCAAGTGTTTATTCAGTACACCCCTGATAACTTGACGATTCAAGATCAATTTTCGTTAGGAAATCGTTGGACAGTGAGAGGTTTTGATGAAGAGTACTCATTAATTGGTGATAAAGGATTTTATTTTAGAAATGAGTTTAATTTTTACTTTCCTAATGTCTCTATTTATCCTTATTACGCATTAGACTATGGTCGCATAATTGGTGATATTTATCCTATCGGTCTTTACTCAAATGATCAGTTGTTGGGGAGTGCGCTAGGTGTTAGAGGAAATTTTAATATATTTAATTATGATCTGTTTATTGCTGTTCCTCTTTATAAGCCCGCGGAATATGAAACAAGTGATTTAAATATAGGTTTAAATGTTCAATGGTTTTGGTAGTAATATCTTTCTTAAAGTGCTGGGTATTCAGTCTAAAAGTGTATGTATTGGTCGCTACAGTAGTTGAATATAGCGCCTAATAGATAAAAGATAACTAAATGGTTAACGATATCTTTAGGCAGTATCGTTAACCAAATATAAACAAGTGATTATATGTTTCACTTAATCAAGTCTATTTATTGACACAATCAATCACGCCAATATAATTCATCGCAAACAATATTAGTCACATAGAGAGTAATGTGTTTTTCCTTATGCTAAATCTCATGGTGTTTAAAAATAGCATTTCTCAATCGTTGCTGTAACTCAAAACGTTGTTCTTGGGTTAATAATTCGTCATGAGAAAGCTGAGCTAATAATATATTCATATTTACAATTGAGTTCTCAGTGAGTAGGGAATCAACTTGTTTTACGATATCTTCATAATGCTGCATGCATACCTCCTAATCGTGGTGATCAACAGATTATAACACAGGGATATGAAGGTTATTATTGATACTGGAAGTGGTTTATTTTTTATATTATACATAGGAATAAGATCTTGAAATTGATTGTCATCGTGATGAGTTTATTACTTTTTGCTTGTTCATCGACAAAATGGGAGCCTATAGGATCACCTGAATGGACTTACCAAGAGGCTGATTCACAGTGTGAATTTGATGCTTTTAAGCGATTTCCAGTACGTAACGAAGTCGCACAACGCACTGTGTATGAAACGATTACAAAAAGATGTAAGAAAAGTGATGAATGTGGCAAAGCGGAAACTTACGAAGAAAAAGTTCCGGCGACAGAAAGCTACGTATTGGATGTGAATAAAGATAGCCGCTACCAAGAATATAGCAAGTGTATGAAACGTAAGGGATGGCAAGAAAAAAGGTACTATTTTTGGGAATAATTGAAAATACTGACCTAAATTATGTTTAGTTGCACTTCGAAGCCAATCATAAATATATTTATGCTTGGCTTCGTTTTAATTCTGTCTATCAATAATCATCACTGCCATTGTGTTTGGCTCAAGGGCTCTCATAATATGGGGTATATCTCCCGGATAATGAATATAGTCACCGGGGGACAGCTCAGTTGGATTATCTAAAGGCCCTACCATCGCACGACCACTCATTAAGATAATATGCTCACTCACACCATTCATATGAGGATCAGAGATCCGATCTCGTCCGGGCTGTGCAAGAACAGTATAGATATCACGTTGTGAATTTGACGGTGCAGATGAAAGTAAAAAGGCTAAATAGTTTGCATGTTCAGCACTGATTTTAGTGCCTTCACCATGACGAATTACGGTTACAGGTTCCTGCTGCTCTTCAATCAAACGAGAAAAAGGGACATTAAGAGCGACACAAATAGCCCATAGCGTTTCAATACTTGGGTTGCCAGTACCTGATTCCAGTTGTGATAGGGTTGACTTGGCAATACCCGCTTGGCGAGACAGTTCTGAAAGCGATAGTCCGCTTTTTTGGCGCTCTTTGGCTAATGCTTTGGCAATTAACTCGATAGGTGGGGTCAATGTGCTCAATTTTATTTCCTATTTTGATTGCGCTTTTTATTCTCGTTCTACATAATGAACAAATGTATTATATATCGAACGGTTTTGATATGCTACTTTCAACGCTAAATCATAGCACGGTAAAAAATATTGTACTGGTTTGTGTTGCTGATTTAATTGTCGGCATTTCTTATGGAGCTTTAGCTCACTCTCAAGGATTTGATTTTTGGGTTCCTTTAACACTTTCTATACTAGTATTGGCTGGGGCGTCTGAATTTTTATTTATTGGTGTGGTGTTCTCTGGTGGTAGCCCAATTTCAGCAGCATTAGCCGGTTTATTAGTCAATTCTCGACATATTCCATTTAGCTTTGCCGTGAGCGAATTAGCAGGCAAAGGCCCAAAAGCCCTACTGGGTTACCACATTATGAATGATGAAAGTGTGGTATTTGGGTTAGCTCAGGAAACAGACAAAGAAAAAAGAGCGGCTTTTTGGTTATGCGGTCTGGGTATTCTTATGTGTTGGCCTATAGGGGTATTGATTGGCGAAGGAGTAGGCAGTTTTATTCAAGATACAAAGGCTTTGGGTATGGATGCAATGTTTCCTGCAATTATTTTAGCGCTTTCATTACCTGCATTAAAAGATAAAAGTTTACGCTTAACGGCGATTATTGGTGCCGTAATTGCAGTTGCATCAACTCCATTTTTACCTGCGGGGATACCAGTATTAATGGCTCTTATCAGTTTGGTTATTTATATTAGGAGCTGAATATGATGGATAATCCATGGCTTATATTGACAGGTATTATCATACTTGCGGTGGGCACTTATTTAATGCGTGCTTCAGGCGCCTATTTTAAAGGTAAAGTAGTACTTTCAGATAGCAAGAAAGCCCTGTTTTCAGCTGCGGCGATTGTTATTTTATTTTCAGTTGCTATGACATCTACAGTATTTGATGGGGAATATTTTTCCGACCCCGCTAAAATAATAGGCGTATTGGTGGCTGGTATTCTGACTTGGTACCAAAAACCCTTTATTATTATTGTATTGTCAGCGTCAGTGGTTACAGCATTATTGCGGTTCATTTTTTAGTTATACTAAAACGCCTTTGCTTAATTAAACAAAGGCGCCAGAGGTTACAACTTTTTATATGTGATTAAGCCGCTAACTACGCAGTATTATGATGTAAGATCTTTAATCTCATCCGTTGTAGCATTTTTTTGCACGGATGCTATACCTTTCATCGCAGCTTGTTTAGACGAATACATTTCACTACTTGCGATAATTTCATGGTTCGCTGCTTTAAGAACAAAGTAATAAGGTTGAGACGTGTCCTTTGTTGATTTTTTCAGTTCGAAATAACCCATGATAAACTCCAATAGTTGTTTAAAGTCGAAAAGCAAGCAGTGGTTATTACCTCTGCTATTTCTTAAGACTAGAAACAAATATGCAAAATTACTAGTTTTTGGTTTCAATTTCAGACAAAAAAAAGCCTCTATGGAGATAGAGGCAATCGTAGGATTAATGTACTCGTCACACTTCAAGTTACAGTGCTTTTTGTTAAAATAGAGTGAATTACATAAGGTAGTCACATAATTTCTACTTATCGCGCAACTGCATCTCAAAATGTTGAGAGTGTAGATCTGATTGTTATTAGTTCAAAATAGCGAATAATGACAATCAATACTATTTGGTTCTATGTATTAGTCTAAAAGGTAATATCTATAAAAGGTAATACCTAAAGCGATGATCTAAAACTATTGCGCTACCGCTGGTGCTGGCGGAGTAACAGCATTGGTGGATTGCTGAGTAGAACCACGCTTTATTTGGTTAAAATCAGGAACTTCTACAATAGTCATTTTTACCATGTAACGTTTTCCATCTGCTGCTTTGGGGGCATCGTTAGCCAGTTTTTGTAGCGTTTCATTAGGATTGGTGGTTTGTTGAGTGACGCTATAAATGACATTATGAGGCGCTCTCATATGATGGCGTGGTGATTTGTTATCCGAACCATTGGCCGCGCTAGCTGCAAAGCCAACTGACATTAACATGATAGCAAGTAAACCCGTATTTAATTTATTCATTGATATATCCTCTTATTTGCAATGATTTAGATAATCAATCAATTAGTTTCTAGCCGCAATCGCTTTTACCTGCTTTGACTAAAGCTTCACAATTGCTGCACTTTTTCCATATTTCCTACTTAATTAGCTTTTTTAGCACATTAAATACAGAAACAACATCGGTTGTGCGGTCTAACTGGTAGTCTCTGGAAGGTGAGAAGAGAATCGATTAGGATGGTACTTATTGAATACTGGAGCACGACAAAGTGAGTCATTATGTCTGATAAGCAAATCCCTCTTTCTGTGTTAGATCTCGCGCCAATCATTGAAGGTTCTTGCGCTAAAGAAGCTTTTTCTCATTCATTAGATTTAGCTCATTTAGCTGAGAAACAAGGTTTTCATCGCTACTGGCTTGCTGAACATCATAATATGACAGGTATTGCGAGTGCGGCAACTTCGGTTTTAATTGGTTATTTAGCCGCTAATACGAAAACGTTGCATTTAGGCTCTGGTGGGGTGATGCTACCAAACCATTCTCCTCTTGTAATTGCAGAACAATTTGGCACATTAAATACCTTGTACCCTAATCGGATAGATTTAGGTATTGGTCGAGCTCCGGGCAGTGACCAACAAACGATGCGCGCATTACGTCGTCATATGAGCAATGATATTGACAATTTCCCCCGTGATGTTGCTGAGCTGGTAAATTGGTTTGATGCCATAGATCCTAAACCGGCTGTTCGACCCGTTCCCGGTTATGGTGAAAAAATCCCAGTTTGGTTATTGGGCTCCAGTTTATATAGTGCACAACTTGCGGCTCAAATGGGCTTACCATTTGCATTTGCTTCACATTTTGCACCTGATTTATTATTACAGGCACTTCATGTGTACCGTGAAAATTTTAAGCCATCGCAAAGGCTAGAAAAACCTTATGCAATGGTATGCATTAATATTATTGCCGCAGATACTATCCGTGATGCTGAATTTTTATTTACCTCAATGCAGCAAGCCTTTGTGATGTTACGCAGAGGTAATCCATCACAATTGCCACCTCCTGTACAGGATATGGCGAAAATTTGGTCTCCAGCAGAAGAGTATGGCGTACATCAAGCACTAGGTATGTCTCTAGTGGGTGATAAAGCAAAAATTCGTCATGGATTAGCTTCTGTGTTACGCCAAACCCAAGCTGATGAAATTATGGTTAATGGCCAAATTTTTGATCATCAGGCGCGTTTGTACTCCTTCGAGCTCGCAATGCAAGCAATGAAGGAGTTAGCATAATTATTTGGCATCGCGCGTCGTGATTTTACCAACAGATTACTGAGAGAAATTGCGGGGGATGACATCCTCCGCGAGACGTGGTCTGCTTGGTAATAAAGCATGAGTTTAACCGCTGTGCTACCACTGCTTAAGCTAATATATTCGTCATCTTTCAAGTTACAGGGCTTTTGTTTAAGTATAAGTGACTGCGCTCATAGAGTTTATAGGGGCACTCTATACTGAGTGGGGCAGTCACCATATAGTACAGAACCTATCTCGTAAAAGTAATGAAAAGCTCAACGTTGTCATACAAATGACAACAGGTGCGATTAATGTATTTTGGGTCATTTCTCCTTGGTCTCTTCTTGGCTAAGAGGAGAAATCCAAGGAGTTTGGTTTTGGGCGATGCCTTGTTGGTTAAACACAATAACTAATGGGGCTTTTTTATTTTAGTTCACATAATGTTTGAACCGAAAAGGAGCAAACACCCACACAAATGTCATCAAAAAATGGCTCAATAAATTTAAAATTGCTCCAACTCTCTTACCTATCAATGAATGCTTTTATGAAGATCTATGGTGTCAGAAATAATAAGAAGATAACCCAGATATGTCTGGGTCATAGACGGCTTAACAAGCGATTTGTGGGCGTTGAGGCTCTAGAGGGGGAAGGCCGTGAGCAGCACGAGCGCGGTCACAGGCTTCGTTATGTATGCCATCAAGCCATGATTGTTCAAATTCACGGCATGGTGTTGGCCTTTGTGTATAGATAGAACAGGAAACGCATTCGCCTATGTTGCCTGACAAGGCAGTACATCGGGTATTGTGTTTCTGGTTAGTCCCTTTCATTGCGCTCATAAACGGGGTTATTTGTTCGGTGAGTTCTTGAGGAACAACACCGCCCCCATTTTCACTTTCGGCCCAATAAAAAGAGACTCGGAAATAAGCGCAGCATGCACCGCAGCTTATACAAGGGTTATTGACAGGATCAGTTTTTAGTATATGAATATTTGTCATATAATTACAGAATTCTATATTTGGTTAATGGTTAAATATATTAATGTAAACTGCAATTTTAATACTAGGTCTGCTTGAGCAAGCTATTGTTTTTCTGCTTTATCTTCTGCTGGTGGGGGATGTAGAATATTTTTTATGATAAAAAATAGTTCTACATCTTAGTATGTTTTCTGAGCTATAAAAATCTTCCCCAAAACCCCACCAAAACTCTTCCCCAAAATAGTATGGAAAACAGGCTGATCAAATTACAACAATTTGCCAATCTTTTCCACGGTCATCATTGTAATTATTTGTCATTTGTTGAGTCTTATGACCTAGTAATTTTTGTGTATCCAAACCCTGCTCTCTGTACAATCTCTCTGATAGCGATCTCTGTTCATGAAATGATGGTGCGGTTCCTTTTTCCCACTTTAGTCCGCATTTCTCTCTTGCATTTTTAAACGAAGCGGTAAGGGTGGTTGGCGTTACCTTGTCACCTCTATTTGCCCTTCCTGTTGCGTGTCGGTGATGCACCAAGTAATGGCTAACAACAAGATCCCTACACATAGAAATAATGTCACCTAAAGTCATTCCAACAGCATTGCATTTAAGTGATAAAGGAATTGCAAGCTTTGCGCCCGTTTTCTCTTGTTCTACATGCAACAATCCATCCCAAACATCAGAGAATTTCATTCTTGTGATATCACCAAGTCGCTGACCTGTTGCGAGCGCTAGAAGCATGCCGCACTGTAAATAGTGTGAATGCTTTCCAGCCTGCTCATAAATTGTTTTCCATTCTTCAATTGATAACCTTTCCCGCTTAACTTTATTGCGCGGCTGCTTAGTTGCCTGTGCCGGATTATAACCAGGCGGCACATGACCTGCATGTTGAGCTTCTTTATATACATCAATAAGAACGACACGAACAACTTGAGCCATTCTATTATGCCCAAGCGCTTTAACTTCATCTGTGATCCTTGCTATTTCTAATGCAGTAACATCTTTAAGAGAAAGCATTCCGCAATGCTGCTTGAATAAATTCAGCGGCTTTATTTTTTGTTTATATGAATTTATTTTTAACTCACCAAGATCAACACGTTCTTGTTGAATTTCTAAATACTTGTCGATCCAATTTGATACACTAATTCCGACTTTTTTATTCTTTATGTTCGATAACCGATCATTAATACTAAGAATTTGTTTTGTTTGCTGCTCGGCGATAATTGTATTTGCTTGTGACGCAACTAAAGCAGCCTCCTCGGCATCCGTGCCGAGGCTATGAAATGTACCTGTCAATGGATGCTTATATTGATAGTACGTTTTACCATTTCGTTTATCTAATTTTCTGTATAAATTAGGAATGGTAATTTTATGAGAACGCGGTCTTGCTGCCATCAGATAATATCCTCGATAACTTATCACTTGCACCAGCCGGCAATTGAGGTTTTGCAACGACACCTACATAGCGAGAATCACGATCTACCATCCACTTTTTACCGACTTTAAGCGCCGGTGGAACCATCATTTTTGATTTCGCATATTTAAGTAAAACGCGCCTGCTTGGAGCCTCATCGCCAAACTCTATTCTTGCCCACGCCTCTAGATCTAACATCCTAGACATAATTACCCCCACACCTGCCGCATACAGATTAGTTTTTTAAGTTATAAGTGAAATTAAAAACAAGAACCTCTGTGTTTTCATTAATACACTTTAAAAATTTGTATCTCCTAATTAACTTTTCCTTAGATTCAAATCCGTGCATTTTTGCATCTTCATCAGTTAAATCTGATAATAATTTTATTTCCACACACTCTATTTTAAGAGATAGTCTTATTAAATGCTCCGGCATATTTGCGGCATGACAGAGCTTCTCGTTTTTCATTCTGTCATCTGTTGCCATGTACTTAACTTTTCCGTCTCGCATAAAATAATGCTCTTTAATTTTTAGTTGCTTGCCAACATTAGATAGAATGTAATTATTAATCATTTGCTTGTTAGCAACGCGAATCACTTGTGTTTGATTCTTATTAATAATACCTTTGATATCTTTCTGACTTAAAAAGAAAAAATCCTTCACTCTTTCCCTCTGCTTTATTTAATTAAATGCTGGTGGATAATAGACACATACTTAGCTTGATGAATTGCATATGAGTTAAAGTATTCATAAACATTGCGAACTGAGATTCGTCACATTCAATAAAGTTAGCTCTGTATGCGCTAATTAAATGATTCCGAGCATAAAGAACTCCTAACTTCATTTGTTCTCTGTTATATTCATCATTCATTTTTTATTTTCACTCCGTTGCTGATTAATATATCTCGGCACTTATCAATACCTTGATTTATTCCGTAGAAGAAGTTCTTTGTTTTTACATTGCCAGCCAGTTCTAGATTATACTTATTAGGCAATTCAATCTCCAAACTCTCTCGTGATGCTTTCCAAGCAATCCATGCTTTTCTTGTTCCATCATAGAAATATTCTCCGCTTTCATCTTTGTGCAGCGGATATTTCTGCTCATGACTATGATTATTGAAGTACCAATATTCAAATTGCTGCCTTGATTTATCCATCACTCATCATCCTCAAAGCTACTTAATGCATCCATAACGCTAGTTTCGCGCAGAACATCAAAAGCAATGCAGGCCATATCGAATAAAGCAATCTCTTGTGGGTGGATAGCTTTATCAAATCGATAACCAAATGGTACTTCATAACCTAGGCGCTTATAGTAAACACGCGCCAGTTCATTAGCCATATCTACGATTTGACGGTCTGTTAATGATTTATCCATGCTTACTCCTGAATAATTTAAGTGCCTCTTTATAACTTGCCTTGGCTGCTTTCATAGTTGGCATCCATTCGCCGCAAATATATTCAATCTCATACCAACAATTAAATTTTGTTCTAGACATTTGGTATTCACGCTTGCCGTTATCACCTCGACGGTAATCATACTCAGGTAATACAATTCCAAGCCATTCACTAAAAGACTCGACTACTTCTGAACTAAGATATTCATCATATTTAGTTTGTTTCTTTGGCTCTGGTAATTGCGATATAGCTACATCTTTACCTTCATCCGTAACCTGATAATAAACATCACCGCAAAATCCTTTCGGTGCCGGATGAGAAGTTGCAAGTCCCTTGTTAACTAATTCCTCCCATTCATTATCTTCATGACTTGATAAAAAATAATTTCGATATGGCTCTCTATTTCTTTCATTAATACCGAGAGCATGTTGCATTAATTCAATGCTAGATTGTGAGATATCCATCACTTCACCTTTTAAATTTATCAGTTTTTATTAAGAGATTTCCCCATTTTTCAAGAAAACAACATCGCCAACCAAGAAATCGTCATCAAATAATTCATTCTTAGCGTATTGTGTTGCAGTGGTGTTTATTGGGTAGCCTTTATATTTACCATCCTCATCAATAACAATAGTTGAGTATTCAATCCCATCGATTATCACAGGCTCATTGAAGTCGATTGTTTGAATATACCCACCAACATACTCTTGGAGCTCGGCTAGCATGAACTCGTTACCGAATTCGGGTGTAATTATTGTTGTGCTATTATTTGTATGTAAAATAATTGCCATTATTCATTCCTCTTCATTGCATCCCTGCGAGTTAAATTATTCCTTTCCCTGATTAATCCTCACCCCATTCATCAACCCACGCTTCAAGTGGTGTTTTTCCTGCTTCGTAGTCATCACGCCATGCGTCTGCATCTGCTGCGCTACCGCCGTGATCTGTTGCTACTTGCATTAATAAGTCGTGCCATTCTTCAAAACTACAATTTGCATTATTCATATATCTATCTCCTGTTATGGTTATCCAGCTGTTGACTCAACTGGGGCAGGGAAGTTGATATAAGTAAAAAAGTCAGCGTCCATTGCTTTAGTTGCGAAGCAAAAATCACCTTTGTTTTTATTCATCCATTCACTCACTTCATTTTCTTTGCTTCTGTCATAAATCCAAACCATTGGGTCGCCTGTCGTATAAAAACCTAGGCGTTCAGACGGGCATTCATCCAACACCTTTTGAACCTTTTTAATCCATGCCATTTCTTTTTTGGTTAGTTTTGCCATAATCACACCCGCTTAAACTCAATAACCCATACCCACGGATTACTTTCAAAATTACACTCAGGCTTACTAATTGAATTCCACAGGTGACGAAACCAACAAAATGGATCAGTACTGCCGCCAGTCAACTCTCTCTCCAGCGGATAGCCTTCAGCTTTAAAGTCATCGTCGCTAGCTTCTTGTAATCGCTCCACTCGAACATCAGTAATTTCTAGCGTTATGCGACTCGCGGAACGCGGCATGTGTATTGATGGAGTCCATTTAACATCTTCAACATTTATTCGGTCAGATAAACATTTTTCTCTATAGACGATACCTTTACTTGACTCATCGACATAAAAGTATCTATCATTTGGGTGTTCAGCATCATGCTCATCTATTCGTCCATTGCAGAATGTTTCACGAACCCAAAGGCGATCACCAACTCGCCCGTACTCATAATTAATTGCGCTTAGTGGCTTTTCAGCACTAATCATTGACCAGTGAAAGAAACCATCATCACAAAGCTTTATTTCTTGGCTAGAGTGTCTCTGGTGTTTAACTACTCTACGAGTTTGAGTTTTACGGCCATCAAGGATGGCGCGTACCATTTCAGCATTAAAAATAATTCCGCGCTCTTTCATATCTATTCCTTATTAATCCCAGCCGTTGCTATAACAAATACCTTCCGGTGACTCATCCCACACCAAGAAACTCCCACCGTAATAAAGCGCTAAGACTAATTTGTCGAAACGGGAATATGCTTTAACTATTTTCTTACCTAAAATCCTGTCATTTACCTTACCCCCAATTAATTCATAAACATTGTTACCATCCTGCTGTAGAGGTTCGCTGCTGTAACCCCCTGTACGCTGAATACTTAAATGGAAACTATAATCACAGCTATATGCACTAACTGAACTAGACGAGTATCTTGATGTTGACTTTTCTTCTGGATGTATGCCTACTTGAATAAACCCATCATGTTCATCATTAATAAAAACTTGTGGTGACTCCCATTGGTTTTCCATCGCTGACTCGCTTTTATCCTCTATAAATGCCTCCCACAAATCAGATGCTTTTATGTATTTAGGGCACTCATCGTCACTTGTGAAATCTTTTACTAAAGCGATAACTTTGTCTTGTAAATCAGCCTCAATACCTGAATCCTCCCAAGAGTTACGCATTTTTTCAGCAACCAGCGTGTTGTATTTTTTCAAATCAACTACATCCTCTATATTCGCTGGTAAGGCACTTTCCATTGCCTTATTAAAAGCCTTACCGAAATCACCATAGGAACGAAAGGCATCATCAACAACACTGGTAAATAATTTAGTGATGCCTTTATCAATAATTTCTACAGCCTGTTCGCTATTTGCAAACTCAACGCAACGCTGAGTTAATAATTCACTTAATGTTAGTTCTTTCGACACAATTAATACTCCACACAAAATTTAGATAATAAAATTCCGTCTCTTAATAAAGAGAATTAAATTCCTTGGTGTTGACTAAATAGTTATTCTGTTTTTTCTTTGTATTTTAATAATTCAATTAATAGCTCAATGGTATTAACCATATGAAACATAAATACAGCATTAGTGTGTCTATAGCGAAAAACTCTATCCCCATCACAGTCGATTTCAATTAGAGGCTTGATATTTTTAAAGTCAAAATCATCCGTAAGCTTAAAGCTTATATCAAAGGTACTCAATTCAATTAAGCAAACTGTAAAATGATTATCAATAGAGTCTTTGACTTGCTCACGGATTAAATTAAGTTCCGCATCATACTTTAGAGTTTCTAGCTTCTTATCAAGCTTACGTTGTAGCAAAAGGAAATTGCCGGGATAAAGATCATGACCAAAGCACTCTGTTGGTGGTTGATTATCAATGTGGTTAGATAACCGTGTTGTAATCCCATTCTTTGCATCATCAATGTGAAAAGTTTCAGTTTTTACAGTACCGCAAGCTTTCACTAAACTACCTAATAGTGCTTGGTGGTCTGGCTTTCGCGTTGTGGACACAAACAGGAAACCCTTTTTAACATGGTACAGAGCAGTGATGATTTTTGTTTTAGTTAAAGCAACCTTTAGCATTTCTTCTATTGCAACATGCTTTAGCTCCGCTTCAAGAAAGTCATTGATACCTTGTTCTTTCAATTTTTCAATGCGTCTATTAACCTCAAAGGCGATAGCCGCTTTAGGAAGAATCTTTTCATCAATACGAAAAGTAATAATATAGCCACCTTCAATTGGTGTAACTAATTCACCTGTGATTTTATTAGGAATAAAACCATAGCTAATAGAATGTGACTCTAAAATATCAACAAAAGGTAATTCTTTTAAATGATTTTCTAAAGCTTCAGCGCTGGGTAATTCAGCTTTAAAAATAACACAGCTAGTAATTGGAAAACGTTTCATTTGTTTTTTCCTCAAATATAATTAACTCCACACAATATATAAGACCACTGACAATAATTAATTAACTTACCTAGTGTGAACTGACTATACGCCAGTGGCCTTATGTATTGAGTAAAAAGTGGCGGCCTGTCACCGCCAAAGCGAGCAATGGTAATTAGTTAGTAATTTCGTTCTTTTTCTCTGCTTGTATTCTTAAATAAATTTCTTCTCGATGAACTTCAACATCTTTTGGTGCTTCAATGCCAATTCTTACCTGATTTCCTTTTATTCCGAGAATAGTAATTATAATGTCATCACCGATCATTAATGTTTCTCGTGTTCTACGAGTTAAAGTAAGCATTTATTCCCTCTCTATTACTCCACACATTTAAAATTTAGTTAAGCACTAACAGTAACCGCACACATATCCAAGCACTCTGCAATCTCTTCGTCGAGTTTTTCGAGTTTAGATTGCAGATTGTCACGTTCTTCGCGCAGTTTTTGCAGGTTGTTAATCTGCTTAGCTTTTGTGAGGATCCACTCGCGGACATCATCCTGCGACATTGACACACTGAAAGTTACGATTGGTTCGTTTGAATTAGTTTGCATGACTAGCTCCTAAGTTGTCTTTGATATAAATCTAATCCAGCTTAGGGCTTCTGTCAATAAAAAATCTAATTAAACTTAGATTTTTGCTAAGTGGTGGGGTTAGAGTTCGAATTGAACGCTTCTGACGACGCCAACAATTTCACAATTTCCGTTGATAGGAATGCTTGGATATCGAGGATTCAAGGGTAATAAAAATTTATTTGGCCCATCAATTACAAGCTTTTTAACAGTTACCTCATTCGAACCAGATAGGCGAGCTACAACAAATTTACCGCTTACCGGCTCTATATTAGGGTCGACAACTATATGTGCCCCCTCTGGAATTGATGGCATTCCTGCTGGGTTAGTCATTGAGTCGCCCTTGACTATTAGAGAAAAAGCCATAGGGGATACCTTTATGCTGGTTTCTATATACTCTAGATCTTCATTAAAAATTTCTTCTGGGGGATATTCCGTGAACATTCCGGCCTGAACATATGAAAGCACAGGGATCCGCTGAATTGTAGTAACTACAGAGTCAGCCTCTCTAGTTGGTATGCCATACAAGATATACGCTTCTGATGTATTAAAATATTTAGCTAATTTAATTAAAGCATCACCATTTGGTAAGTTTAGGTCTCTTTCCCAATAGCCCACAGCCACATCAGAAACACCACAAAACAAGCCCAAATCTTTTTGGGATGTTTTAGATATTTTTCTCATGTTTTTGATTCTTTCACCTACCGTTTCCATTACTCCTCCACAAGTAAATAAAACCTAAGTTATCTTATTTTTTATTGACCAATATAAAATTCGGCTTTAATATCTAAGTATTCTTAGATTTAATCGGAGGTCATATGACTACAGATCAGGTTGAACAATATTTTGGCAGCGCAATAAAAACAGCTGATTTTTTCGGTATTAGTCCAGAGGCGTTCTATCAATGGAAAAAAAGACCAAATCAATTAATACCAAAAAATAGAGCTATAGAAGCTGATTACAGAACTAAAGGAAAACTGAAGTTCGATCCGGCTCTTTATTAAAAGTATCAAATAAAAACAACTGGTTTAACTACTAGTAAAACTACGGAATTGTAGATATGTGCAAACAAACACTAAAAGAAGTTGTGAAAGAGATGTGCAGAGCATATCCCGGTGGACGTTCAGCGATGTCGGGCGCATTGGGTATTTCTGAAACAACTTTCAACAATAAGTTGTATGAAAAAAATGGCTGTCGCTTCTTTGAACACGATGAGCTTGAAGCCATAGAAGAGTTATCAGGCACTCAATTGCTGGTGGCCTATCACATGGAACGACACTCAATTGTACCAGCAACAAAAGTAGAGCCAGAAAACTTAGATGCAGTGGAACTCTTTGAAATACGTATGAATCTTGGTGCTATGCAGGGGGCGCTATCCGTGCTGATTCAAAACAGCATTTCTGATGGTGTTCTTACTGACGAAGAGATTAAGGCAATAGATCGCAAATTAGCTAAGGTTTTTGGTTACGCAGCTGGCTTCATTGAATCACTGAAAACTGTGTACGGGATTAAAAAATGATGAATAGAGCTAGAAAGGGTGACGCCCCAGATATGCGGTCCGAGGCGTCGAGTGCTAACAACTTTTTGTGTGGAGTAATTAGCATGAGTAGTTTAGCGCACTTAAGCCACAAAAAGCAATTTCGTTGTTTACCTATTGGTAAGCATGGTGCGTTTCAATATGTAGAGATCATAACTTCAGTTGATTTATTTGGAAACTACCAAATAAAGCAGCAGTTGGTAGATAGCAAAGAGTTAAAAACAAGCTGGGCTGATTTCTACTATCAAAGCGGGAGCGAGCTCAATGAGCAATGAAGATGCAAATAATCTCAATCGCATTTATCTTGATAAGCGCGGTGTTCGTGTTCGTGTCATACGTTATGACCGAGTCAAACAGTGGGTCATATTCTTGCGTGACGATTACGAACATGAGTGCTTCGCCCCTTTGTACAAATTTAAAGCCGAATTCACAAGGGTGATGGAATGAGCAGCTTGTTACTACTTAAAACGCGCCCACAAATTGTTATACCTGAATTGGCGGTACGCTTGGGTTTGAATGAGGCCTTATTGCTTCAGCAAGTTCAATATTGGTTATCTGAAACCTCGTCAGGTGTTGATCATGACGGTAGGCGCTGGGTTTATAACACCATTGAAGAATGGCGTGAACAATTCCCGTATTTTTCTGAATCCACAATTAAGCGCGCATTTAACAATTTAAAAAAATTGGGTGTATTAAATATTGAGCAAATTAATAAACGTACTCATGACCGTACAAATTATTACTCTATAAATTATGAGCATGCGTTGCTATCCGATGAGGTCAAATTGAACTCATCGAACAGTTCAGTCGAGAGTATTCGAACAGGTCAAAATGACCTTATCGATAAGCGCAAAATGAAACGCTCGAACAGTACCAAAATGACCTTATCGAATGGGTCAAATTGCCCTGATCTTACAGAGAGTACTACAGAGAATACACAAGAGATTACAACAGAGAGTAACTCTTTTTGTCAGGCTCATGCTGAGCCCGACCAAGCACAAATTGTTTTAAATCATTTTAACAAGGTCACTAATTCAAGTTATCGAGATGGTAAAACTACCATGGGCCATATCAGAGCCCGTCTAGCTGAAAATTACACCTCAGATGATTTGATTTTGGTGACTGATTACATCACAGCCAAGTGGCTGAATGATTCAAAAATGAGTGATTACCTACGCCCGAAAACGCTATTTAGCCCCGAAAACTGCATGGAATACTTTGAAAAAGCACAGAAATGGCATGAAGCAGGGCGTCCTGCATGTGTTAACGGGAAATGGCTTAAGCCTGGTGAAGTGGTTGTTCATGTAGATACGGTTGCGCGTGATGAAGCATTTACACGGATCATTGGCTCGCGTTCAAAACCGCAGGGTCGCATCGAGGAGATAGCCGCAGTACTGGCTGGAAAAACAGGTATTCGCACGATGAAAGAATTCCAAGGCCGTCAAACTTGGATCAGCATCTGGAAGCAAGCAACAGAACAAGCAGCACAGGAGGCAACAGCATGATGCACAGCGAATCTAAAGAAATTTACGGAGCTAATGTTTTTGGTCTAGTTGCCCTGTTTTGTCATGTTTTTCCACACCGCCAAACAACTCGCAAATTACAGCGAGAGTGGGTTGAAGAGCGCAAGACTTGTGCAGAGCTAAAACAATCTGGTTGGGGTTATGTAGACTTCGAATATCGTTACAAAAATATTCGTCAATTAGCCAAAAGCCACCAGCAGCGAGGTGCTATCTAATGGCTGTTTATTCAAGCAATACCGCACCTGAAGATAAAGATTGTTGGCAAACGCCTCAATGGTTATTTGAAGCTTTAACGCTTGAATTTGGCTTCTGGTTAGATGCTGCGGCAAATGAACAAAACGCCCTGTGTCCATGCTTCCTAACCATAGAGCAGGATGCATTACAAAGTGATTGGGTAAGTCGTGGTGCAATATGGTGCAACCCGCCTTACAGCAAAATAAAACCATGGATCGCTAAAGCTGCGGAACAATGCACAAAGCAAAACCAGTCAATAGTGATGTTATTGCCAGCGGATAAATCAACATCCTGGTACTCATTGGCACTAAAAAGTGTTGATGAAATCAGAACAATCATTGATGGCCGTATTAATTTTGTTGATCCCAACACAGGTGAAGAAAAAAAGGGTAACAGCAAAGGCTCAATTCTTCTTATCTGGCGTCCATTTGTAGAGCCAAGAGCTATTGGTACCCACGTTTCCAAAAATCGCCTGATGGAGATTGGTAAAGCGATTTTAGGAGCAGATGTATGAGACTTATTGGTGAAAGTATTTATTTGCGTAACCTTGCAGTGATCATGGCATTTAAAGATAAAAGCCCATTTACAGTTGATGACATGCATAGGCTAACGAAATTAAACCGCTGTGAATGTCAAGAATCCATTAGGCTCTTGCTACCAATAGGAGCCATACAACGGGTCAGCAAGTGTAATGACACAAGGGGTGTTTCTGTTTATCACTATCACGTGGCTCCTAATGCGGAGAGTCTGCTAAATAGTGTAAGAAGATCGGTTAGAAAAGCGTCAGCTCAAAAAGTAACGAAAAAAAAGGTGAAACACAGTCCGAAAAAGCCAAGTAGTGATGAACCCTGTGGCTACAAGGTCGTTAAAAAGGCGAATGTGTCTGGAATGGGATGGTCATATCTGAACCATTTGGATCAATTACTAGCAGGGGTGAGAGCATGAGTTACATAAAAGATACTCAGTTAATATTTTGGCTAATAGTCTTTGTTGGATGGAGCCAAGTCTCTTTTGAATTAGTTTATTTCCCTGTTTGCGTCGTTATTGCTGCATTCTTTGTTTATGTGTTTATACCTGTTGCAATTTATGGTCCTAAATTAATTAAAAAACGGATGGTAAAAAAAGAAGGGGGTAACGATGCCTAGATCTTTAAGCTTCACGTTACCTTTTCCTCCTAGCGTGAATGCCTGCTGGCGAACTGTTCGTGGCACTATGATCATTAGTGAAAAGGGGCGCAGATTTCGCGCCAATGCAATAGCAGCCGTATATGAGCAGCTAAGAAATAAGCCAACTGCTATTGTGGGCGATGTTTCAGTTATTGTGAAAATGTACCCGCCCACACGACATAGAAGAGACATTGATAACTACCTGAAAGCTCCATTCGATGCTTTAACACATGCAAACGTATGGAAAGATGATGATCAGGTCAAACATGTTGATATGAGATGGTGCGAAGTCGTAAAGGGTGGACGCTTCGAAATTGAAATTCGTGCGCTTTCAATTCTTAGTGACAAACGGGGATAAATATGTATTCTAATAGACTGTATGTTAATCCAGTGATATGCGGACATTGGGTTAATGAAGTAAAACAACTTGTGGAGTAATACATCATGAACCAATTGGTTATTGATGGCGTTAGCGTACGCCAAGATTTTAATGGTCGTTTTTGTTTGAATGATTTACACCGCGCAGCTGGTGGTGAAAATAAGCACAAGCCGAGCTATTTCCTGAATAACGAGCAAACAAAGGCACTGATAAGTGAATTATTATTCGATGGCGGAAATCCGGCATCGGAACAAAATCAGCCTGTTATATCCTTCAAAGGAGGCGCTGTTCAGGGTTCTTATGCATGCAAAGAGTTAATTTATGCATATGCAATGTGGATTAGCCCATCATTTAGCTTAAAAGTCATCCGTACGTTCGACGCAGTAGTACAGCAAAGAAGCCAAGCTCAGTTAAGCGACAAGGTTCAAGCAGGTACTATTTTGCTAGAGTCGATGGCTAAAACCCTTAACTTATCTAATTCCTCTAAATTAGGTGGCTATCAAAAGCTTCAACAAATGGCTGGCTTACCTAATCTATCTCCAAACTATGCGATTGACGCACCAATCGATGCCGCCGACGGCTCAAGCCGTGCGACGCACTCACTAACTGAATTAATCCGTAAAAACAACTTAAATATAACCGCACAAGCTGCCTTTAAGCGTCTAGCTGAACTAGGTTTAGTTGAAAGATTATCTCGCCCTAGCACCAAGGCAGCTAATAAGACTAAACAATTTTGGTCTATTACGGCTAAAGGGCTTATTTACGGAAAGAATATCACTAGCCCAAGTAATCCAAGAGAAACTCAACCCCACTTTTTTGATAGTAAAAGTGCTGATCTCATCAAGTTAATGGTGGTAGGGAGTGCTGCATGATAAGCAGTTGGATCCTCCCTGCGACTATTGTGCCTGACATGGGAATTGTGATGTTTAAGCCTGGTGTAAATCAATTATCTGACTTCAAAGGTTTAATGCAGATATCACCAGTGCTAAGCGAATCGAACAAATCAGGCAAAATCACACATAAACAAGCTTTACTTGATGATAAGCGATTGCTTCCATTTTTTAGAAATAGAGATGTATTCGCTAAAGCTGGTGGAATTGAGGCATTAAAAGGCCGCATTAAACAGAACATTAATTATTGCCAAATTCATGACGATAATGATGACTATCATCATCATGAGTTAACAATAACGAAGATCGGTAATCATTATGTTCGCACTTGTTGGTCACATGACAATCAATTACGTGAAAATCCTGCGCTTTATAATGCGTCATCAATAGCGAAGGATAATTACTATCAAAACATGCTGTGGGCAGTCAGTGAAGGTCTGTGTTATTCGAAAGATACTCAGTTATCGCTAGGCGACTTGTTCACATGGACTGTTCAGCATCAAATTTCGCATTTATTGCCTGATGAAATATTAAAGCGACTTTTAGGTATTGGCATTACTCCGTCACATGATGGTCCTATCTATACGCCGAGTGAAATAGCTATAGAGAAAACTAAGGCGTTACTGCCGCTGCAAGTAGACCCCGATCCACCAGCACTGTATTTAAAAAATCCGAAGCGGTATCGATGGGAAAATAAAAGCCTACTTCAAATTATTAAAAAACTGCCGTGCTGTGCTTGTGGTAACCCTGCTGATGATGCACATCATATTGTTGGATATGGTTTGAGTGGTATGGGAACAAAAGCCCACGATTGGTATGTGATACCCCTATGTCGCGGTCATCACGACGAACTACATAGGGATCCGGTCAAGTGGGAACAAAAATACGGCTATCAATTAGATTTTCATCGTCAGTGCTTTGACCGCTTGTTTGGTCTAGGTGTGTTTGGTTAATGCGTTGTGCGGAACGCAGGAGATTTTTTGCATGAGAGATATTCAGTTGGTTTTATCTAAGTGGGCGGGGTGGGCGAGTGATAATCCGGGAGTTGATTACTCCAATGTTGCCGCTGGTTTTAAGGGGTTAATTGCAAACAAAGAACCATCAAGAGAATCATGCAGTGATGATGATGGAATAACTATTGATAGTGTTATTGCTAAATTACGGCAGGTTCGAAAGGAAGAAGAATTAGAGTTGATAGTGCTGCATTACCTTTACGGTGTATCTAAGCGCAGTATCGCTAAAGAATGGAAGATGAGCGAAGGGCGAATTAGGCAGATGATGCAGGTTGCAGAAGGTTTTGTTGACGGCTGTTTAGCGATGTTAGGTGTGGCTCTTGAAATGGATGAAGAAGTTATTAATAAGGTAAAGGCTGTAGATAGTAAAAAAGTATTAGTGCGCTACGCAAATTCAATGTTATTGTGATAAGAGTGAATACGTTGTCACCTAACTTATAGAATGAAACCTCGCCATTTGTGCGGGGTTTTTTGCTTTATAAGCAAATAGAACTTGCTGTTACGCTTGGTCAGAGTTACATGTGTAGTTATGCACAATAACTACACAAGCAGAGACTTGAAAAAGCAAATACCATCCCTATATAGGAGATACACCGTATTTCACTCAATTGTGGCGTCCCATACTAGGTAAACTTGGATTGCGGTGTAGACCCGTCAGCAATGGCGGGTTTTTTATTATACGCATTTGCATTATCAGGGCTGTAGTCTATATTGATAGAGTGAATCTAATAAAAGTAAATGAACTCATTTGTTTGCCCGTCGATAGTGTGCTGTGCTATTTGCGGGCTTTTTTTATTTTCTTTTTGGGATTCAGGGCAAAAAAATGCCACTACCTAGGGAGGGAGTGGCTAAATAAGGGATAAATTAATGAGACTTAGAGAATATATAAAATGAGTCGAGCAATGTCTCAATGAGTATAACCCATTAATTTAAAAAAGAAAATGGTCTATATTTAATGGTTGCCATTTGATTAATCTCATTCGGACAATGAAAACTCTATTTGCCAGCTTCTATCTTGCACATAGCGGCATTAAAGCGAGTAGGGTTTTCATTGTGGAGAATGCCAAGGCTGATTGGCTAACTCGCATGGGCTTGGGCACTGGAACAACCCAGTCAACTTATCAGGATAGAAGCACACACGCCATGGGAACCTGAATGCATACACTCTCAGCGTATGCCTCCACAACACCATTTCGAACAACAAAATATTCCAAAAATTATTCCAAGGGCTGCGCATTGCGTGGCCTTTTTCTATTTAAGAGAGGTAGTTATGAGTAATCAAAATGAAGGTGTATTTTCAGGCGTTATTGTCACTAATGGTAATTTAAGCCTAGAAGAACGAGTAACAGCATTAGAAAAACAGCTCACTGACATGCAAGCAGCAATGAGCTGTGCTATGGAGGTAGTGGCAACTATCTCCGTTAGTGATTTAGAGCCCGCAACAATAACTAAGATGGCAATCTAAATTAAAGGTACTTAGTTACATTCAATATTCAATTTTTAGTGCTTTTATCTTATCAGAAAGCTCTTTATGTGCCTTTTTGATCCCGTAGTCTTTATTTTCTGATGCGTGCTTATCTAGATTATCCGTCACGCAATCCCTTATCGATGGATTCAATATAGATAGAGCACCTAAAGTCACGTTTAATGCAGACTCCAGAGCTTCAATTCTTCTCAGGAGGGGTAATAAATTTAAAGGTATATGAGACATATTTTTCCTCGCACCGAAGTTAATCAGCCATCCCTTCGGTAAGTCACATAGGGCTGACCTTCTAACTTAACGCAAATATTCATTAAATTCATTAATCTAAATCCGGCTACCTGCTGGTGGCTTTCTATTAACTAAGAGAAACACAAATGAGCACATCATTAGGTATCGCCCTCGGTGCTGCTGGCGGTGGCGCTATGGGCGGTATCCTTGTTGGTGCCGACTATGGCGTAGTTCTTGGGGCTGTTATTGGTGCCTCAGCTTCCGTTATTGCATCAAAAGACAATAACCGACGAAAAATCTTACATTTCATTCTTGCACTTGGTGCAGGGATATTAATCGCTAAAGAAGCCTCAGATGTTATTGCACAGATATGGAATTGGGATATTAGCCCTAAGATAACGGCTATTGCGATTTCAGCACTATTGATTCCCGTTCTCGTCTTAATGGCAAACAAGGATAATTTGAGAAAGTTATTTAGCCGGATCATGACATCGATAGATAAGAACTTCAGCACCATCACCCAAGCGATAAAAGACTGGCGCAATAAAGGAGGATCCTAATGGAAAACCTTCTCTTATTTGGTAATGACATCATTAGTTGGTGTCAACAGAATCTACTTGGGGCTGCTGACATATTGTTTATGACAGGCTCAGCAGTCACTGTGTTTCTTTGTCGCTATAAAAAGTTTCGTGATTCTATTGTGGGTACAGCGTTATTTATTTGCTGGATCTACAAAGTTTATGAAACAGCCGTTGGTGACCGAGTATCGGCCCCATCGGATGTTTTATTTAACGGGGTTATGTTTCTGGTGATCTTCTCGGCGGGTGGAAACATCATGTCCGTTGTTGTTATCCGTCATTTTTTCGAAAAACTAAAATCACTCTGGCTGCTTATTAAGCGGCCTTTTCTTCGTTAAGGCAGCTATATGAATAATCAGCAACGAAAAATCGCACGTGGTGAGCGTAACAATAACCCGGGCAATATTGATTATAACCCAGCGAACAAATGGCAGGGGCAATTACCTCATGACCCAAGCATTGAATCTCGTTTCTGTCGTTTTCAATCTGCTGAGTATGGTATTCGAGCTATCTATAAGTTACTGCAAACTTACCAGCGTAAATATGGACTGAATTCTGTAGCGGCAATCATTAACAAGTACGCGCCCCCGATTGAAAACAATACTTCCGGTTATATTAATCGTGCAGCTGCTGATATTGGTGTCGGAATCAATGATCACATCGATACAAGTGATAAGAAAACAGGCATTGCATTAGCAACGGCAATTGTCAGTGTTGAATTGGGTTATCAACCATACAGCGATGCTACGTACGAAAAAGCGTGGGGTTTGCTTTGAATTGGAAAATGCAAGTTTTTACGTTAGTTGGTGTGATGATCCTCGGCGGTGTCCTTAATTGGACTATTACTGAAAATCAGAAACTAACAAGTGAAAATAAGTCATTAAAGAGTGAGTTGTCGGCTCAAGTAGCTATAACAGCAGACTACGAAAAGCGCATCAACTCACTTCACGAACTCGACACCAAACACACAACGGAACTCACAAATGCAAAAGCTGAAATTGATAAGTTGCGTATTGATGCTAGTAATGGCACTAAGCGCTTGCGGGTCAAAGCAGAGTGTCCAAAACCCGAAGCGAATACCTCCGAAGGCGGAAGCTATGAAAGTTCCGCACGACTTAGTGAAGCAGCTGAACAAGATTATTGGCGCCTCAGAGAAATGATGACTGAGAACGAAAAGCAAACATTGTATTTACAAGATTACATTAGAACGGAGTGTTTACGGTAATGGAATCATGCATCCCTATTGGCTAGAATAGATGCTTCTTGTTACAACTTGGTGCGTAATGTATGCATGGTTTAAAGGCTTATTTTAGAGATTCCGTCGGGATGCTGGCTTCAGTTGCTGTTTTATCTGTTGGTATCTATTTATTTTCTGAGAATTATTTTTTATCTCGAGGTGGTGAAGTGAGTTATTTATTATATTTTGCCAGCGCTATTTCATTTCTTGCAATGACAGCTATTGCGTTTGCTCTTGTTATATCAGATGCAGTAAAGCTATATGCACAAATGCATGTTAGAAAAATGAAGTGTATTTTAATACTAGCTGTATTTGTAAATATATTTGGTTTTATAGGAATGTTTATTGTCTCTGCTAAAAATGTAAACCAAGCTACGGAGTATGTATTGGCTCAATATATCCCTATCCCTCCAAGCCTAGTCTCTGATTGCCAAATTCCCGAAGTACCAAATGAAATGACTTGGGGGGAGTTAGCTGAATACAACATTGAGCTGATGTCGGTAATTAAAGCGTGCAACTTAGACAAGAAAGCAATACGGGAAATTGAACAACAACGAGCCTCTCAGTAGCGGGGCTTTTTATGGAGAAATATCATGGCAGCACAAGGCTTCGATAAACCAGATCAATTCCGTGAAGATCTGGATAAGAGCATTCCAAAAAAATAAAAAAAGCCCACACAGCGTTGGGCTAAAGCACATCTATAAAGTAAATGAATATTCTTTTAAATGTAGCTAATGAATTCAAAGTACGCAAGTAATCTATGATACTCACGCGAATCACGACTAAATAAAAAAATAGCCTCTAGGGGGTAGAGGCTTAAAGGATCGGGAATGTCTATTAAGTTACTTCTTGCGATAGGTTGAATATACCCATCACAAGGTTATGTAACGAAAACAAAGGTAAAATAAAGTTACTTTTATTCAAAGTTTGTAATAAGTAGCAAGAGCAATGGATTGCAATCTAAATAGTCATTTGGTGAGTCATCACGTAGGTTACATTTTTCAATACAAAAAAAAGACCTCCTAGAAATCAAGAGGTCGTCATTTAACTAACATGAAAAACAAATCAATTCACCTGCTGGGTGAGTATTAACAATAGCATAGTTCAGGATGCTTAATAATGTTTAATTTTGATGAGGCATAAATATGACAGCAAAAGTAGTGTTAACGTCAGAACAAATCAAATCTCTTCATGAGTTTGCACAGGAAGAAGGGCAACCGTCTTACACCATTGAAGTGGGTACCATTTGTGATAGTGCTGAAATTGTTTATGAAGGTTTGATTGCTTATTCAGGCTCGGAAGAGCATGGCGTTCTGCAACTAGAATAGTAAATGAAATAAGAATGGCGCCGCAAGGGGCGCCATTGATTACAGTTGATTGTTATTTTTCATCTGGATATGGATCTTCAGGCGCATCCCCTTGCCCGCTAAGTGATTTCCATGCATTAAGAATGTGTGGAATGGCGTTCGTCTTAGTGTTGCTAACCGGGCATACTGGAAGCGATGTATTAGACTGCTTGGTGAATACATAGCCACAGTCGGCACACTTGTAGGTTCCAGAGGATGTGTCACTTCCGTACGGTATTAAATTTTTTAGCATGTTTTTTCTCCTATATGCATCGTTGTCACTTTATTATGACCATATTTATATTGTGGTTTTTTAACAGTATTTCAATGGTGGAACATTCTTAAAACAGGCTATTACTGTGGGTTTCATTACTGAATAAAATATATTTTTCTGGGTATTATGGAGAGGCATGATTTTATTTAATTCTACAAATACTATTCACTGAATAGCATTGATAGAGATTATGTAATGGCTATAGATCTTTAGTCTTTGGGGTTGTTTTTTTAATCAAAAGCCACAATATCTATAAGTGCTTATTTATTATAAGGAGAGCATTTATGTTAGAAGGTTACCATGATCATGATGGCTATGACGACGAAGTTAAACATAAAAGATTACTGGCTGTTCGTGCTGCATTAGAAATAGCAAAGGAGTCAGTTAGCCCATCAATAGTTAGACCCCAGTCTTCTCTGTCTGATGTAGAAGCACACATTGGTTCTTTAGCTGATGCAATTCAAAATGCATTAAAGTAACTTTAATTATATTTGAATAGTTATAAGCCACAATACGTGGCTTTTTTTGTGAGGTTTTTATGCCGCCACGCATTCCTCGCGCTTGTCGAAAGCACGGGTGCAGTAAGACAACTACAGACCGAAGTGGATACTGCGACGACCATATTAATTCAGGGTGGGAAAGTCACCAAAAAGGACTAAGCCGACATCAACGAGGCTATGGCTCTAAGTGGGATAAGATTCGTACCCGAGTTCTGCAGCGTGATAAATATTTATGCCAAGAGTGCATTAAGTCAGACCGAGCAGTAGAAGCTAAAACAGTCGACCACATCAAGCCAAAGGCACATGGGGGAACCGATGATGACAGCAACCTGCAATCACTCTGTTGGCCATGTCATAAACGCAAGACTGCAAGGGAATAATTAAATGATATTTCCAGATTTACCAGTACCTAAAACTAAAGAGCAATCCGTTATTCATGCGAAAACCTATGCCGATACTATCCGTGATTCACATCAGCTTAAACAACTGAAATCCTACCGACTGCAGCTTGATGAAAAGAAAGCGCCTGATTGGTTTATTCTTATGGTTGATATCGAAATTAATTTCATTCTTTATCGTGTTGATTATCTCAATAATTACCACGGTAAAAATGACCCTCGCAGCTACGCATTAGACTCTCGTCAATATATGCGTGTGGCGATGGATATGATGCGTAACTTTCTTAACCCCGCACGTATGTACTGGCTTAGTACAGCGCGTGCTGCTGAGTGGCTAAAATCGGAGTAAGTAACGATAGGTTACTATCACTATAAGGGAGGGGCGGGTCAAATCTCTAGAAACTTTCGCCCAAAGTACCGACGCCTAACCTTTTGTTACATCGCCGCAGGTTAGAAAACTTTTTTTGGGGCTCCCCCAGTGCTCATTAATAGGAGGTGTCTATCATGGCAGGACCGCCAAAAACCCCATCACACCTGCAATTAGTGAGGGGTAACCCATCCAAACGCCCTATCAACAAAAACGAACCAAAACCGAAGAAAGGGGTACCCCCAACTCCGAAGCATTTATCAAAGCAAGGTAAGTATTGGTTCAAGCGAATGGCTGAAGAATTGGACGAGATTGGCGTGCTAAGCCAACTTGATGCCAAGGCTCTGGAATTATTAGTCGAAGCCTATGTTGAATATCGTCATCACTGTGAAGTACTTGACGAAGAGGGCTATACATACAAAAACAGCACCGAAAGCGGCTTAATGATCAAGGCGCATCCTGCGGCAATCATGAAAGCCGATGTTTGGAAACGAATTCGAGCCATGCTCAGTGAATTTGGTATGACACCTGCAGCACGAACTAAGGTGAGTATCAAAGGCCCTGAGCAGGAAGACCCACTAGAAGCATTTTTGAAAAAGCGCAAATGATGAATGGCAACCGTAGCAGATGGAATTCAGTACGCCGAACAGGTCGTTGCTGGAGAAATTGTTGCGTGCGAATTGGTGCGTTTAGCGTGCCAGCGGTTTTTAGATGATTTAGAGCATGGCCCTGAGCGCGGTATCTATTTCATTGAAGAACGCGCACAGCACATACTCGACTTTTATAATTTTATCCCACATGTTAAAGGAGCATTGGCAGGTAAGCCAATTGATTTAATGCCTTGGCATGTGTTCATACTGATTAATATTTTTGGCTTTGTCATTCCGTTAATTGATGAGCTAACGGGTGAGCAAGTACTTGACGATGATGGTGATACTGTTCTTGTTCGTCGTTTTAGAACCGCTTTTAATGAAGTGGCGCGTAAAAATGCCAAGTCAACATTATCCAGCGGCATCGGCTTATACATGACAGGTGCAGATGGTGAGGGGGGCGCGGAGGTTTATTCCGCTGCTACGACTCGCGATCAGGCTCGTATTGTGTTTGAAGATGCCAAAAACATGGTCAAAAAAGCAAAAACGTCACTGGGGCGGCTTTTTGAGTACAACAAGCTAGCAATTTATCAAGAGCGGACGGCATCTAAATTTGAACCGCTTTCCAGTGATGCGAATAACCTTGATGGTTTAAATATTCATTGTGGGATAGTGGATGAACTCCATGCCCACAAAACGCGTGATGTTTGGGATGTACTTGAAACCGCAACGGGCGCACGACTGCAGTCACTTTTATTTGCAATAACCACCTCGGGCTTTAATAAAGAGGGGATTTGTTACGAATTGAGAGACTACGCCATTAAGGTGTTAACTGGGGTTGTTGAGGATGATACCTTTTTCGCCATTATTTATACCCTTGATGAAAACGACGATGATTTTGATGAGTCAGTTTGGATAAAGGCGAATCCTGGTCTCGGGGTTTGTAAGCGCTTTGACGATATGAGGCGGCTTGCAAAGAAAGCGAAAGAGCAAGTTGCGGCTCGGCCTAATTTTCTCACAAAGCATTTAAATAAATGGGTGAATGCTGAATCCGTTTGGATGGACATGAGCAAGTGGGAAAATTGCCCTGAGAACGCCTCTGATGATGAACTGAAAAACTACCCTGTTTGGATTGGTGTGGATTTGTCCAGCAAAATAGACGTGACTGCTGCAATCAAGGTTTATGAGGATCTTCGAGGTCAATTGCACATTAAGTGTAAGTTTTGGTTGCCCGAAGACCGCATTAAAGCAGCCCCTAAACATATTGCTGAACTTTATCGCAAATGGGCTGACATGGGGTACCTTGAGCTGACCGATGGTGAAGTGATTGACCATGACATTATTAAGGCCGACATACTTAAATGGTGTGAAGGTGATGAGGTGCGTGAGTTAGGCTTTGACCCGTGGAGTGCAGTCCAGTTTTCACGCCGATTAGCGGAAGAGGGAATGCCATTAGTTGAGGTTGCCCAAACGGTGAAGAACATGACCGAAGCTATGAAGAGTGTACAGGCGGATGTTTACGCAGGTAAGTTTCATCATGATCATAACCCTATGATGGCATGGATGCTCTCTAACGTTACTGTTAAACCTGATAAAAATGACAATATCTTCCCCAATAAATCAACGCCTGAAAATAAAATTGATGGGCCATTTGCCTTATTTACGGCAAAAAGCCGCCAATTAGTGGGGGGTGGTGAACCACAACAAAATTTATCCGATGTGTTAGCGACTCGCGGGTTGCGTTCTCTCTAAGGAAATCCAATGAAATTTTTAACCATTACAGCCTTATTGGTTGGGATTGCGGGTGCCTGCTTGTTGTCGTTTGGCGCTTGGCTAGTTTATTCCCCCGTTGGCTATATTACTGCTGGGGTGCTGTGTCTTTTATGGTCTTACTTGGTTTCTAAGTCGATGGGCCAGCCGAAAAATGGTAAGGGGTAACTATGTTTTTTCCTGGTCTATTTCGGAAATCCGGTGAAGGGATGACTTCTCATGAGCTGAGTGAGCTTATTGGTCTTTCTTATAATACCTATTCTGGGCGAAAGGTCAGCTCACAACTCGCCATGCAGCTCACAGCCGTATTCGGTTGCGTTCGCGTTCTGGCTGAATCAGTCGGAATGCTACCGTGTTCTTTATATGAGCAATTAGAGCGGGGGAATCGACGAGCCACCCGTGAACGATTGAATAAGTTACTGTCAATAAAACCGAATAACTACATGACTCCGCAAGAGTTTTGGGAGTTATTAATAGCTTGCTTATGTTTACGAGGGAATTTTTACGCCTACAAAGTCTATGCATTGGGTGAGGTGGTGGAACTATTACCCCTTGACCCCGGCTCGGTGGTACCAAAGTTAAACAGCCAGTGGGAACCTGAATATCAGGTGACGTTTCCCAACGGTGAGAGCAAAACATTATCACAGGCGGAAATTTGGCATGTGCGTATATTCACTCTGGATGGATTAACAGGGTTAAGTCCTATTGCGTATGCAAAACAGGCGATTGGTCTTGGTTTGGCAACAGAAGAACACGGTGCTCGCTTGTTTGGTAACGGTGCAGTGAGTAGTGGTGTTTTACAAACAGATGCCGCGTTATCGGATGAGGCATTTAATCGACTGAAAGCGGACTTTGAATCAAATCACCAAGGCCTTACCAATGCACACAAACCCTTAATTTTAGAAATGGGGTTGAAATGGCAGCAAATCAGTTTATCTGCAGAGGACGCTCAGTTCCTTGAAACACGAAAATTTCAGCTCGAGGAGATTTGCCGTATTTTCCGCGTGCCACTTCATTTGGTGCAGAACACCGATAGAGCCACATTTAATAACATTGAAAACCTTGGGATCGGGTTTATCAATTACTCGTTGGTTCCCTACCTTATCCGCATCGAGCAGCGCATTAATATTGGTTTAGTTAAACCAAGTAAACACGGTGTTTTCTACGCCAAGTTTAATACTGGTGCGTTGCTTCGAGGGGATATGAAATCCCGATTTGATGCGTACGCCACGGGGATTAACTGGGGGATCTATTCACCGAATGAGTGTCGCGAGTTGGAAGAACTCAATCCGCGTGACGGTGGCGATATCTATCTCACACCATTAAACATGACCACAAAGCCAGAATCCTCAAAACAGGAGGGAAAAACGCATGTCGATGATGACCAAACAACGGCTTGATGTACCACTGAAAATTAAGTCAGTCAGCGACTCGGGAGAGTTTGAAGGCTATGGCTCGGTTTTTGGCGTGAAAGACAGCTACTCTGATATTGTGATGCCCGGTGCTTTTCTTAACTCACTGAATCAGTGGAAAGAAAAAGACTCATTACCTGCCATGCTCTGGCAACACAAAATGTCTGAGCCGATTGGTATTTATACCGAAATGCGTGAAGACAGTACGGGGCTTTATGTCAAAGGTCGATTACTTATTGACGATGACCCCTTATCGAAGCGCGCACATGCTCACATGAAGGCCGGATCACTATCCGGCCTTTCTATTGGGTACATTCTCAAAGATTGGGAATATGACCGCAATAAAGATGCCTTTTTATTAAAAGAAATCGACCTATGGGAGGTCAGCTTAGTGACTTTCCCCTCAAATGATGAAGCCCGAGTTAGTGATGTGAAGTCGGCATTTGCTCGAGGCGAATTACCCACACAAAAAAGTATTGAGCGAGTCCTGCGCGATGTTGGGCTTTCGCGAACACAAGCCAAGGCCTTTATGGCTAAAGGCTACGATGCACTTTCTCTGCGTGATGCTGAGCAAGAGGCTATCAACACATTGAAATCCATTTTTGAACAATAAAGGTACTATTATGGCTGTAGATCATAAAGACGTTAGTGAAGTTGCGCAGGAACTTAAAGGTAAATTCGAAGAGTTCACCCAAAAAAATGACAAGCGCATCGATGCGATTGAAGCAGAAAAAAGTAAACTTGCGGGCCAAGTTGACACGTTAAACGGCAAGTTATCGGAGCTGGATGAATTAAAAACCAGCTTAGAAGCTGAACTGGCTGAAATTAAGCGCCCTGATGGTAGTGTAAGCGCGACAAAAGAGGTGACTGAACATAAAGCCGCCTTTGAACTGTTTGTTCGTAAAGGGAAAGAAGATGGTCTTGCTGATTTAGAGCGTAAGGCTATGCAAACGGGCTCTGATCCAGACGGTGGCTTCGCAGTGCCAGAAGAATTAGATCGCAGCATTATTACGGCTCTGCGCGATGAAGTGGTTATGCGTCAGGAGTGTAATGTTATTACAGTGGGTACACCTCACTTTAAACGCTTGGTGAATCAAGGTGGTACGAATAGCGGCTGGGTTGGTGAGGTAGACAAACGCCCTGAAACAACCACCTCAAAACTCGCCTCCATTGAGCCAGTGTGGGGGGAAATTTACGGAAATCCCGCAGCAACACAAGTTATGCTTGATGATGCCTTCTTTAATGTTGAGCAATTCATTACGGGTGAGCTGACGATTGAATTTGCTGAGCAAGAAGAAGCGGCTTTCACTCATGGTGATGGCATCAAAAAGCCAAAAGGCCTATTAGCCTATGGCAGTGACGACCAAGCGGATAAAGATCGCGATTGGGGCAAGTTGCAGCATCTGTTACTGAAAAAACCGACAGAAATTACCGCTGATGAAATCATGAAACTGATTTACACCATGCGTAAAGCTTATCGCTTGGGTTCTAAGTTCATGATGAACAACAACACCCTGTTCCAAGTCCGCACGCTGAAAGATTCTCAGGGCAATTACTTGTGGCAACCAGGCTTGCAATTAGGCCAACCTTCCGCATTACTGGGTTATGGCATCGCAGAAAATGAGCAGTTTTCTGATGTTGCTGCAGACTCTGCACCTGTTGCGTTTGGTAACTTCAAGCGTTGCTACACGATTCTTGACCGTATTGGCGTCCGCATGTTGCGTGACCCGTACACCAACAAGCCATTTGTGCATTTCTATACCACCAAACGTGTTGGCTCAATGATGACGGATAGTAATGCGGTGAAGTTACTGAAAGCACCAGCAGCAAAATAATTACCCTGTTATCCATGGCGGCTTAATTGCCGCCTTTTTATTGGAGGCACTATGTCATTTCCGACTATCGATGAATTGAAGCGTCAATGTTATATCGATGGCGATCATGATAATGATTTGCTGCAGCAAAGCCTCTCATCAGCGATAGCCGAAGTAAAAAGGCTGACAAATCGAAATTTATATGATGATGCAGTGCCCGAAAGCGACCCCGATGGCTTACTGCTTTCAGCGGACATTAAGCTAAGACTCATGCAAATGGTGGGTTTTTGGTATGAAAACCGAGAGGGGCAATCATTACCTGAATCGCTTTGTAATGCTTTGCGCGTGTATCGGATAAGGCCGATGCGGGGGCAAAAATGAAAGCAGGTTTATTGCGCCACATTGTTACCTTTCAGCAGAATATTTCCGTCGAACTGCCTTCGGGAACCTATGATGATCAGTGGGTAGATATAGCCACTACTCGCGCAGAGGTCAAGCCGATTAGCGGACGTGAATTACTTACTGCAGAGGCTGAACTGTCGGAAATTACCGTACGCGTTTGGATGCGGTATCGTTCCGATATTACCTCAGCCTGTCGAATGTTATTTCAAGGTGAAACTTACGATATTCAATCCGTCATACCTGATGTAAAGCGCACACGGCTTGAATTATTGTGCAAGCAGGGGGTATCAGATGGTTGATATGAGCATTGATTCTAGTGGCTTCTTGGATGTATCCAAAGAGCTGGAGTTACTGAGTCAAGCAGAAAGCAATAAGGTTTTGCGACAAGCGACCTATGAGGCAGCGAGTGTATTGCGTGATGAGGCGAGAGCTAAAGCGCCAAAACGTACGGGCAAGCTAGCTCGAAATATTGTGGCCAGTAATCAGCGTAGCAGACAAAAAGGTGAAGTTTCAGCGGGTGTTTATGTCCGAGGTACAAATAAAGAAGGTAATAATAGTGACAACAGCATGAAAGCGGCGGATCCGCGTAATGCGTTTTACTGGCGATTTTTGGAAGATGGTACATCAAAAATGCCTCCACAACCGTTTATCGGCCCTGCATTTGATAGCAAAGCGGATATGGCAGCTGAATTTGCCATTAAAAAGCTTAATCAGGCTATTGATGAGGTACTTAAAAAATGATTGAAGCAGATATTATTCCTTTATTAAAGTCCGTCCTGCCCGATAAAGTGTTTTCTTATGTTGTTCCGCAAACTAAAAAGGTCGCTGCGCCTTGGTGTATTTTGTCACTTTATGATGTTCACAGTGATGTGGTCAGTGGACAAGCTGAAACAATGACAAATATTCACATTAGCGTGTTTTCAAACACCATGGAGGAGGCTCGGGCCATTCGTCAAAATATGCGCCAAGCCATTTCAGTGTTAGGGGTATCGTCCATTACAGAACGTCAATCTTATGAAACCGACACGAAACTATTTCATGCCATTCTAGAATGCCAAGTTTGGCAATAGCTCAATTTAAACATCACAAGCTGCTTCGGCAGCTTTTTTTGTATCTATAGGAAACCGATATGACAAGTAAACATGAAAAAACGCAAGGTACCAAAATCAGCGTTTCCAAATTGGCGGCAACCGATATCGCAGCAGTCGAAACAGACTCACTATCCATTGACTGCACAACAAAAGAGATTAGTTATACGGGCGGTCAAAAAGCCGACATTGATGTTACAACACTTTGTTCTACCGAGCAGGAAACCATAAACGGCCTTGCGGCACCGGCAGAAGTTACTATCAGTGGAAACTGGGCGCCTGATGAAGGGCAAGAAGTACTTCGTCAGGCTTATGATGATGACACGGTTCATGCTTTTAAAGTGGTTTTTCCCTCCAATAATGGTTACGCCTTTTTGGCTGAAGTGCGCCAAAACAGCTGGTCTGTTTCGACCAACGGCATTGTGACGGCTTCATTCACCTTGCGCCTGAAAGGCAAAACTATCCCTGTTGTAAAAGGAAAGTCAGCTCCAGCAACACAATCACTACCCACTGGAGGCACTAAATAATGGCGAAGAAAACATTAAACTTGCGCGATGTTGCTTTGAATGCGGCTAATTCATTTCGCACTAAAAAAGTACACGTTCCTGAGTGGGGCTGTGATGTTGTACTGCGTGAGCCGTCGGTCTCTATTTGGCTGAAATGGCTAAAAGAGCATCGCGATCTAGGTGAAACCACAGAACTCAGCACAGAAGAAGTTGTGCGTCGTAATCTTGAAACAGACGTTGAGTTTTTGATTAACGTATTACTTGACGGGGATCTAACCCCTGTTTTTGCGCCAGAAGATAAAGCTGAAGTGTTTGAAATCTATGGCCCCGTCCATGCGCGTTTGGTCAACCAAGCATTTCAGCTGATTACTGGCACCAATGAAGCAGAAAAAAAGTCCGTGAACCTGCACTAAAGTTCTTGCTCACCTTAGCCTTACGGCTAGGAAAAACCCTCTCAGAAATCGGACAAATGCCCGCCAGTGAATTACAGCTTTGGTGGGCGTTTGATTCGATAAACCCCATTGGTGATGCGCGTCAAGATGTGCATGCCGCCCAAATCACAGCCGCTATTTTTAATGCGCAAGGGGTAAAAACCACGCTGAACGATACATTGATCCAGTGGGATGCAGAGAGTGTGCAGGGGGAAGAGCGCGACGAGACAGGGCTAGAAGATTTTTTTGCCTCATTGTCTGAGTAGAATGCATTACCTGTAGGGATCTTTATGTCAAAACTTCGTGAACTCATTATTAAAATTTCAGCTAACTCAACCAGTTATCAAGCTGAAATTGCTAAAGCCTCCCGAACAGGTAATGAATACTACCGAACCATGGGGGCTAACAGTCGGCGACTGGAGCGTGATTTACGCGCTCAGCGTCAGGCATTAACCGATATCAATAAACAACTCGCCACAGTCACCAGCACAGCAAAAATGATGTCAGGTGCGCTAGCGGGTTTCTTTTCGGTATCAACGCTGATCACTGCGGTAGATGATTGGGGTCAGATGTCCGCACGGATCAAGATGGCGCTAAACTCAGTTGAAGGTGATGTCAGTCGTTATGAAGAACTTCAGCAGCGTTTTTTAACCGTCAGCAACCGAAACGGTAAAGCAATAGAAACCACTCAAGAACTGTATGTCGGTTCAGCTTCAGCCATGAAAGAGCTGGGCTACTCAACGGCAAACACATTAGATTATATCGAATCGTTATCATCGACATTCACTGCAAACGCCACGAGCGCCCAACAAACTGAGTCAGCATTTACGGCACTAAACCGTGCAATGGTGACAGGTGTTTTAAAAGGTAACGATTGGCATTCTGTATTAAATGCAATGCCTTCCGTGGTGGGTGATATTGCCAAAGAGCTTTCACGCATGCGCGGTGGTGTTAAAGTCACTGAAAATGAGGTTAAGTTGATGGCCACCAAAGGTGGTATCTCAATGCAACTCTTTGCGAACGCGGTGATCAATGCCAAAGAGGCAAACAACGCGCTCGCTGATTCAATGGATAACACCGTTGCAGATGGATTCACTAAGGCAACGAATGCGGCCAAGAAGTATTTTGGTGAGATAAATGCCAGCTGGGGTATTACGCGTTCGATGTCGGCAGGGTTAGCAACTCTAACCGAAAACTTTAGCAGCTTTGCAACCGTAGCAATCGCTGTTGGTGGTATCGGACTATCGCGTTACATGGGTAATTTATCGCTCAGTGCCTATGAAGCCGGTAAAAACATGCTTGTTACCGCGAAAAATAATTATGTTTTGAATGCCGCACAGGCCAAAGGGTTGGAGACCACCTTAGCTAAAATTCGAGCAGAACAAGCGTTTGCTATTACTACTCAGGAATCCCTAGCTGCACAGTTGCGCGCAGCTCAAACCGAAACGCAACGCAACGCCATTCGCCAGCAAATGGCAAAAAACTCTGAGACTATTATTGCTTTAAACAAAGCTGAGGAAATCAGTACAAATCAATTGACTGAAGCGCAAAAACGACTGAACTTTGCAGCTAGGGCAGCCAGAGGAACCTTGGCGTTATTGGGTGGGCCAGTCGGTGCAGCGATGCTAGCGGGTGGGGCGTTATTTTACTTCTCTCAAAAATCAGATGAGGCACGACAAAGCGCCCTATCTCTTAAGGATTCGGTAGTAGAAACTATCGCCGAACTGCAGAAATTATCCAAGGTCAAGATTCAACTATCCCTTGATGAGGATAAAGATAATTTAGAGAAATTACTTGAGCAGCAAAAAAATAACGCAAGAAAGCTAGAAAACTACTCAGATCAAAAAATAGCTAAACTAGAGCGGAGGAGTAAAGGGTGGCTGTCTTTAGCTTATGAAAACCCTAACGACTACAGGAGAGAGAGGGATCAGATTTTATCTGACCTCGAAGATGGGGAGAAGGGGCTAGAAAAGCTAAGGGAGAAAATTGCCAACAAGGAACAGGTACTAAAAGGAAACATATTTAATTCACCATCTGAGGCAGATCCAAAAAGTTTACCTCCGCCCAAGCTAACCGGTGGCGATGATAAAGATAAGGGTAAAAATAAATCACTTAACGATTATCAGCAATTACGAAAGTCTATTGAATCGGAGCATTTTTCAAGTCTGCAAAAAATATTTGCTGATGAAACAGAAAATAACGACAAATTACTTTCTTTGTACAAAAAAGGCTATGTTAGCCAATCTGAAGTACAGCGCCTTGTGACGCTTAATGCAGAAAATCACCAGCAAAAACGCTTAGAACTTGCCGAAAAGTATGATCCTTATGCCGCGATTATTCGCAAGGAAAAGGAGGCCGCAAGGGAGTTAAACGAACTTCGCCAAGCTAACTTGTTGAGCGAGCAACAATACTATACTGCTAGCTCGCAGTTACACAATGATTACACCAAGCAAAAGTTAACCGAAGAAGCCAACCAAAAGGCGTTACCGAGTTATGATCTTGCGGGTGAAATTGACCCTGTTGTTAAATTGCAAAACCAGCTTAATGAGCAGCAAGCATTGTATGAGGCTTATCGCAACAATGACCTAATCAGTCAGGAGCGGTATCAGGAACTCATGATTGCAGCAACTAATCGTTCAAAAGAAGCGCAATTAGAAGCAGCGAAAGAATTGTACGGTGCTCAGGGTAACTGGCAAAAAATGCAGATGAATCTGCTAGAAACTGTTGAGCAACGTACTAGCAACGCATTAACGGGGATCTTGACGGGTTCTAAGTCATTTTCAGAAGCACTTCAAGAGCTATCCGCTTCATTGGCACAATCCATTATTCAAGATCTTATTCGTATTGCTATGCAAGCCATGATCACAAATGCTTTAACAGGGTTGTTTGGCGGTTTTGCAGGTGGTGCATCAGCAGGTGCTAGCGCTGGAGCCTCTAGCGCTAACTCGGGTGCAATGGGAATGCCCACAGGTTGGCAAAGTTATGTGCCAAATGCTAAGGGCGGCATGTATAACACACCTGGTTTAAGTGCTTATAGTGGTCAAGTTGTTGACGCTCCGACATTCTTCCCGTTTGCAAAAGGGGGTGTTCCATCGCTGGGGTTAATGGGCGAGGCTGGTCCCGAAGCCATTATGCCGCTGACTCGCGCTAAAGACGGCTCACTAGGCGTTCGTGCTCAACTTCCTAAAATTGATATGCCTGTTAATGAAAAACCGGCTGGTGGCACAACTATTCAGCAGGAAATTCATGTTCATGGTAATGGTGATGCGGCATTAGAATCCGCGCTAAGAGAGGCGGCGCGCCAAGGGGCGGAAGAGGGCGCAGCAAAGGCTAAAGCGGATATCATGCGAGATTTTCAAACAAATGGTAAGTTACGAAAAACACTAGGAAAATAATCCATGGATATTTTAACATGGCCTAAAGAACTAGAGCCCTCGGCACTAGATTGGCAATTACTGAGTAACTCCAAAACCTTCATTTCGACGTTTACGGGGAGCGCACAAACCGTGCGTTATCCCGGTAGCCGTTGGCGCTGTGATTTAACACTCAATAATTTAACGGACGAAAAATCGCGGCTACTTGAAGTTATTTTGGCGCAACTGGACGGAGAGTCAGGCCGCATTAAGTTGTTTGATTGGCTCAGAACTGGCGTTAGTAATGTAGGGGATCCGATTGTTAACCAGCCAAACCAAACGGGGCGATCTTTATTAACTCGCGGGTGGAAGCCCAACTCGTTAGTACTGAGAGCCGCTGATAACATTACAATTAATCATGAACTTAAAAAAGTGACTTCTGACGTGATGAGTGATACAGCGGGAAATGCAACTATTATGTTTTCTCCGATGCTTCGTAACTCCCCAGCAATGGGCGATAAAATAGAAGTACGTGATCCCTATGGCATTTTTAAGCTAACTGATAATAATCAAGGTCGATTGCGTCGAGTGCCGGGTGTATTCACATCAACAACCCTTTCTTTTGAGGAGGCGCTTTACTGATGATCTATCATCCTTTTTCAAATGAGATGACCAAGGCAATTAATGAGGGATGTTACATTGTGATTGCGGCTAAGCTAGATCTTAAATCTGGTGTAACGCGTGTTCATACCTCAACAGGTAATTTAATTATCGCTGGAGAGGTCTATCAAGGAGTGGGACAATTTGGTGCTATTGAAACAGTATCAGAAGAAAATACAACCAGTCCTCAGCAACTTATTTTATCGCTTAGTGGTTTTGACTCCTCGCTTTTAGGTGATGTTATGAATGAGCGTAGTCGGGGGCGTGATGTTAGGCTAATGATGGTTGCGCTTAACGAAGATGGGCAACCCGTACTTGCAGAGGTGCTATTTGCAGGGCAGATTAGTAATATTGGTGTAAGTGTGGGTGATAAATGCGAGGTCGCTGTAACTGTTTCAAATCGCTTTGAACGTTGGTCTCAAGGCTTGCCTGATAGGTTTACTGATGAGTCATGGCAAAAGCGGCATATCGGCGATCGCATATTTCGATTTGTAGCCCAAATGGCTGAACGTGCCATTTATTGGGGAAGTAAAAAAGACGCTCCAGCGTTTATCTATAAGTGATTTGTGTTTCTGCTCTTTAATTCGTATCTATTCTATTGCCCTTATTGGTCTGGTATGGTTATTACTTACCTAATATATTAAACCAATTGATGGGATGAAGGTCGTGGCAGAATTAAATACAAAAAATATTGATAGTGATATGGCAAGTCACATAGAGCGAATTTACGATGACGTTGTCATATATTGTCTGAATAGAAAGGTGTTTGATAGTGAATTGCTATGTAAAGTGTTTGAATTGGACGAATACACCTGCAGTGAACTTATTACCACAATGGTTATTAATGGGGTGGTAGGTGACGTTAGTGATGATGGAATATATAAAGTTAGCGATGAATATGTTCATAGTGATTTTTTAGCAATGAGTAACGTAGGTAAACATACTGGAGAGAAAATTAAATATAATAAAAAAGAATCAGGTAGCGCAGGGAAATATTTCGCTTTATTGGCGCTAGTTGTTTTTTTGATATCCATTTATTTTCTTTTTAGATCACCAATGTCACTATTATTACTTATACCGCTATCATTAATTGTTGCGGCTCTTAGCGATAAGATTGGAGCTATAGCTTCATCTATCGGTGTGATTGTTGTTTGTGTCTTTAGTTTGATATTTGTTAATTCATCAACGCCTATATTTGGTGAAAAATATGAAGCAAGGATTAAAGCAGAGGACTACAGAGACAGTTTAAGAAAAGAAGCCATAGAAGAAATGAATCAGATATCGTTTGGTGAAAAACGCTTGAAGAGCTCTCTGAAAGATCCATCCTCTGCCAATATAAGAAATAGTAAGCTTGGGCGTTCAGGGGTTGTTTGTGGGCAGGTAAATGCGAAAAATAGCTTTGGAGCATATACAGGCTACAAAAATTTTATACAAATAGGGTCGACATCATTAATAGATGATGGAACAAAAGATTTTGCCAATGAATGGGATGACTTATGTAATTAAAATATAGGCGATAAGACCTACAACCTCTTTTAAATTAATTTTATATAAACCTGCTTCGGCGGGTTTTTTTATGCTCGGAGATCATCAAATGCGACACATCAACTGGACAATTCGACTCCCTCAAACATTACAAAATGCAATGCAAAAACCCTTTGCATGGGGTGAGCATGATTGCTGTTTATTTGCTGCTGATTGCGTGATGGCAATTTGTGACTTTGATCCGTGCGCAACTGTTCGAGGTCGATACAAAACTAAATCGGGCGCAGCGCGTGTACTGAAATCAGAGTTTGGTGATATCGAATCTGCACTATCACGCTTCTTCGCTGAAATCCCCGTAGGTGCAGCAAGTCGCGGTGACATTGTTTTGTTTGAGGGTGACGAAGGTAAAACTCTTGGCGTGTTGTGGGCGAATAAAATTTGGGCAGTTACCGAAGAAGGGGCTAGACCCGTAAGGCATCAACCAACGAAGGCATGGAGAGTAGAGTAAATGGGTAAGACAGTCACCAATATCGTTTCTGCTGGCTTAATGGTTGCAGGTGTCATTGTTACTGGCGGACTCGGAACGGCTTTAATTGCAGCGGGTATTGCTGTTCAAGCTGCCGGCTCAATGATCTTCAAAGACAAAATGCCCTCTGGTTACCGCGACCAATCCGAACGCAAACAAATATTACGCTCTGCTGTAGCACCAGAAACAATTATCGTCGGTAAAACAGTGTGTTCAGGGCTGCTCTTTTTTGCCGAAGAAGAAAAGGGTGACCAAACAGAAAACGAACGATTATTCATGGCATTAGCGATTGCGGCACATAAAGTTGACCGTATTGGCCAGATTTGGCTGAACGATGATCTGATTGGTACGTTCGGTGATAAGGCTAGCTATGAATTCCATAATGGCCGCACGGATTGTGACCCATACATGCTGAAAAATGCCCCGTCATGGAAAGAAGACATGATTGGGGATGGTTTAGCGTGGTTACGCTTAACGTTAAAGTACGATGCTGAGAAATTTCCCTACGGTGTGCCGAATGTCAAAGTCGAAGTATGGGGAAAGCAAATCTACGATCCGCGCACTGATAAAACCGTGTGGAGCAATAACGGCGCGTTGGTTATTCTCGATTACTATCGTAGCTATTTAAGTGTGCCTGATTCCGACATTGATTTTGATGCATTCAAAGTGGCTGCTGATTTATGCGATGAGCCAGTTACTACACCAGAAGGTGAGACAGAGCCACGTTATACTATCAACGGCGCCTATGAGCTTTCCGAGTCGCCAGCGTCAGTGCTTGATCATATGCACAAGTGCATTGCTGCCGAGCCGACTTACGTGGCAGGGAAACATGGCATTCTGATGCAAGCGTACAATGGGCCTGCTGTATTGCGTATTGAGCCAAATCAAATCATTGATACGGTCAATATCACGCCAGAACTCGCACTACGTGATGCAACTAACGCGATTTACGGTACATTTATTGATGCCGAACAGCAATATATCCAAACAGATTTTGAGCCTGTTATTGTTGATGAATGGGTTGATGAGGATGGATTAGAAATCAAAGAAAACATGGACTACCGCTTTGTTAGCAGTCCATACCAAGCAGCACGGTTAGCCAACCTCTATTTACGCAAAAAACGTGCAGGCCGCCGCATTCAGCTAAAAATGAACATGGACGGTTACGCATATAGACCAGGGGATGTTGTTTTATTAAATCTACCCCAAATAGGGATCCAAAACTTTGAATGCCGCGTTGCTGAGTGGAAATTTCATCCGCAAGAAGGGGTCGAGTTACTGCTCGAAGAGGATGGACCATATATCTATGAAGACATCATTGGTAAGCCTTTTGTGCGCCCGCCATTTACGGTTTTACCGACTGGCGGTGTCGCTCCACCACTAAACCTAACTTTTGTGCCAACAAATATTGGTGAAGTGGTTCAAGGCTATCTGAGTTGGCAGTCAGCTGCTGCCGATGTTCGCTATAACACAGTGAATATTCTTGAAAATGGCAAGGTTATCCAATCGATTCAAGTGCCAAGTGACCGCGTTGATTTATCGGGGCTTGTGCGTGGCTCATATCGTGCCGAAGTTCGGTCAATTAATGCGGCTGGCGCGATGTCTGCCCCAGCGATTGTGGATTTTGATATCCAAGCTCCACCTAAACCGGTCAGTGTTGAAATGGTTGGCGGCATGTTCTCATTGACCTGTATTCCGCATGGGGGCGAAACAGCGCAGCATGGCTATACATTTGAATTCTGGTTCAGCGACAAAAAACTGGCCAGTACGAATGACGTCGAAGTCACCACAAAAGCCAACAGACAAGGTCAGGGGCAATTTTGGACTAAAGATAACTTAAAGGCGGGTACTGACTATTGGTTTTATGTTCGAACAGTCAATAGTTATGGAAAATCGCAATTTGTCGAAGCTGTGGGTCAAGCTAGTGGAACGCCAAAGGATATGGTTGACGAGCTGGGCGACACCTTCCTCACCAACGAAGCAGGCAAGCAGATGCAAGAGCAAATCGACTTTAGCAAAGAAGCGATTGCAGAGCTTGAGCTTGATGCTATTGATGTGAAGCAGAAAGTTGTCAGCATTGATAGAGATGTTGAAGCGGTCAACGAAGCGGTGATGATGAACACTCAGTTCACGACGGAAGTTCATTTCAGCTTGAAAGAAGAGGTTGCTGATAGAAAAGCTGAGATATTCCGCATTGAGCAAGTGCAAGTCACTGACAGAGAAGCGGCGGCGCGCTGGCAAGAGAAAATCAGTGCTGAAGTAAGCTATAACGCCGCTGAAATTCTCAATATCAAAGATACTCAAACGAGCTATGAGAAAGCAACGGCGCAGCAAATTAGTCAAGTAAAAGCTGATGTCGATGGTGTTAAATCACGCGTCACAACAGTCGAAACAGCAACCGCCGATTTAAAGCAATCACAAGCGAAGTTTGAACAATCAACTACAGCTGAATTCGGCGAGATGCGCGGCTATATCACGCACTTTGAGACGTCATTGTCAAATGTGGAACTTGCAGTTTCAGAAGCGATTATGCAGACGACAGCTCAAGTGAATCAGCACAGCTCTGAGTTGCTACAGTCGAAAGCGGACGTCAAGCGTATTGCGAATGCAACTGCGACGAACGAAAAAGCAACAGCCGAGCTTGCAGAGAGCGTGAAAGCGCACTACGAAGATTCGCAAGCTGAATTCGTGGATGTGCGTAAATCAATCGCAGAGAAAGACAAAGCACACTCAGAACGCACAGAGCAAGTGTGCGCAGAACTCGGGAAAGACATCAACTCGAACAAAGAGGAGTTATCGAAAGTTAGTGCCGCTGTCACGACGAACACAAAAGCGATAGCGAAAACGGATGAGACTGTCACGGAGCTTCAGCAACTTCAAACATCCCAGTTTAATGACAACAGTTCATCCATTGCGAATGTGCAACACACGCAAGCGAATGCCGATAGCACCCACGCTGAAAGCACATTGCAACTTGCCGCGCAGCAAAATGAGCAAGGGTCTGAGCTTTTACGTGCTAAAGCCTCTATTCGTGAGACCAACAAAATCATTGTTGATAACGATAAAGCTTATGCGCAGAAGTTCACGCAAATTGATGCTCAACTCGGTGAGAACGGCGCTCGTTTTACGCGAGTAGAAGAAGCGCTGGCAGATACTCAGCAGTCAGTTGCAAAAAGCCATGAACAGCTCAACGCGAAGTTTGATAGCAGGATTGACACCGTTCAAGCCCAAATTGACACGCAGAAAGAAGCGATTGCGAAGCAAGACCAGGCGATTGCTAAAGTTAACACAGATTTATCTACTCGAATCGGTCAAGCAGAGTCGTCAATCAGTGATAACAAGCAGTCAATCAGCGACAACGAGCAAGCTTTGGCAGATTTCAGTCAGTTGACGAGAGCTGAGTTTGACAATCAGCAGGCAGCTATTGAGCAACGTGGGCAAACCATTTTTGACCACAACGGCAATGGCTCGGCAATTTACACAATTAAAACGGGGGTGAATTGGAATAATCAATATTACGATGCAAAATTCATGATGGGGGCGGAGGTAAAAAACGGCACTGTCTCAACTAAAATCGGCTTCAGTGCCGACACTTTTGGTATCTTCAATCCATCCAGCGGTAAGTTAGAGCCGGTTTTCTTTGTTGAAAATGGGCAGGTGTTTATCAATGAAGCGTTTATTAATCAAGCGACAATTGAAAAGCTGTTAATCGGTTCGACTATCAAATCCAAAAATTGGGATCCTTTAGCTAAAAAAGGTCTCATGCTGGACTTTGAAAACGGGAAGTTGATTGCAAATGATGCAGAAATAACTGGTAAGATTTATGCAACCGATGGCGAGTTTAACGGGACGGTTTATATTGAAAAATTAATTGGAGATGTAAGCAACACATACATTATTACCCCAGGGGCAACGGTCATTATTGAACCAGAAAAATATGACCGGATTATAATTTGTCCATCAATAAGCATTGCACGTGAAGCATCAACACGTCGAATTTACAATATGTTTGTTGCATTGGAAAAAAACGGAGTTGAATTTGTTAGGGCAGGGCTTGGTGTGGATTTTAAGGTTGGCTTGACTGATTCTGAACACACTATTTTTACTGCAAACCCAGGCATATCATGTGGGAGTGTAATTATAAAAGCCAATGAAAGAGCAAGCATTAAATACGTCGCTAGCAATGATAGCAATTTAATACTCAACAACACAACGCTCATTGTTATTAAAAAGTAAATCAACAACGAGACCGCTATTAAGCGGTTTTTTTGTATCTAAATTTCGGAGAATATTATGTACAACATCGGCACAGTCACAACGACAGCAAATAGCAACAAAGTGACCGGCACAAACACAAAATGGAAAGAGAACCTCAATGGCGTTCAGCCACAGCAAGTCATTCAAATCATTGTCAACGACACGGTTCATAACAATAGCATCGCGTCTATTGAATCCAACACAGCCATGACCCTTAACTTTCCATTTCCCGTTGCGGCCAAAGATGCTAAGTACGTCATTTTAACTACTATGGTTGATTCCGTGGGCGCAGCCGCAAACCATATGGTTGCTCTAAATAATTCCAATATGCAAGCGCGTGATGTGGCGAATATCTGGATGACGCAAACGGGCACAGTACCGATGACCGCCCCCGATGGCACTAAAGTCAACCTCAGAACCGCTAAAGAAATGGACAGGCTGCTAGATGGGAAGTTTGATAAAGCCGGTGGAACTATCTCTGGTGATGTGACTTTCAGTAAGAACGCAATCAAATCGACTAAAGGGACGCATGTCTTGCCTGACAAATACGGCACGCTAATGCAAGTTGGTGATTATGGGATAGGAGGCTCTATGAATGGTAGCTACCTAGGGAGTGTCGAAAATTTTGAAAAAAATAAAGTTGGTATTTTTAATGCATCACACAACGTCGAAGGAATGACAGAGCTTGGCATAACGGATTTTTACGGTTCATGTATTGTTACTAAATACAATAATTCAATAAACAATCAGGTATTATTGTTGGGGAACTTCGGCAAAGATTGGTTGCAACTTGTAAGAAAGGGCGGAAGCGATGCTAGAGTAGAACGATGTATCTTTTATAGTGATAAAAACACAACCAAAGACTCCAACGGCAACTTAAAAGCAGCATCGCCGGTGGTAAAAGTTTTTGCTGATCACATTGAGCTTAACGAAGAGTCTGAAGGTGTTGAAATGGAGCACCTTGGTGTTGGTCATTACCTCATTAAAGGCGTTGTGGGTTTTAATGCCGATGGTGCATGGGGTATCAATAACGGCTTTGTCATTCCTCAAGACCATAACGGTAAAAACATGGTTCTCATTGATTACGAGGTGAGACCTGATGGTGATATTGAAGTTTTTGTTTTCCACCAGCAGAACGCAGATATGCCAGAACGTTTTCAGAACAAGCGCATTAAGCACTTTGATGAAGAAGGCGTGCCTGTTTACTTCGAAAACTACGAACCATGCGATGTCCCTGAGTCTCGCTGGATAGATATGCGTGTCGAAATGCCACCGAACTCTATCTACAATCTCAAGCAAGCAGAATCAGAGCGATTAGCAAAAGAAGCCGCAGAGAAGCAAGCTGAAGAAGAGGCTAAACTTGTAGCAGAGGAAGCAGAAAGGGTAGCGCAGGAATAAGCAGAATCATGATTTGCAGGAGAATCGACCATGGATGGTACAAATCGATAAAATATTTAATTCAATATGTACAGTAATTGGATTAGCTATCCATAACTAAAATTAGTATCATATCTGTGAAGCTTATATATTCACCACTTGAGCAAGATTTATAGCTTGGCATGCTTAACAAAATGTGTCACATGTAAAATTAAAACTTTTGCAACTGATTTTTAGTTGCTAGAATAAACAGAAGGTTTATTTTTGATGGGAAAAAAGGATAAACTAAAAGCTAGGCTTGACTCTCTTCCAAAAGATTTTACATGGGACGAGTTGGTTAGGATACTTGGGATGTATGGTTTTAGCGTAATAAATGGTAATGGATCCAGACGAAAGTTTTATAATGCTAGCTTGGATAGAGTCGTTAGCTTTCATGAACCCCACCCCCAAAATATAGTAAAAGGGTATGTTGTTAAGCAGGTAAAATCGCTAATAGATGAGATTTCAGAATGAGCAAAGTATTTAAATATAAAGGATATATAGGAACAATTGAGTTTTCTGTTGAGGACGGTGTCCTTTTCGGAAAAATTGATTGCATAAATGATTTAGTTACATACGAAGCAGATACCATTCCTAATCTTCAGCTAGAGTTTCAAAATTCAGTTGATGACTATCTAGACACATGCCAGCAATTAAATAAAGAGCCAAACAAACCAATGAATGGTAGCTTTAATGTAAGAATTGGTGAAGGATTACACAAGGATGCTTACCAATCAGCAAAAGCTGCTGGCTTAACTCTGAATGAATTTGTCAAAAAAGCCATAGAAGAAAAGCTTTCTGAGAAAAAAGAGATTCATGTTCACATTGAAGAAACTGAGTTTAAAGTGGCTCAAGGGACATTCGGTTTTAAAGCTGGAAAAGCATGGTTGGCTATTGAAAATGGTAAGGTTCATTAATGTTAAGCAAAATTTTATATTCAGGCTACCAGTGCGTTGATTTTTCTTTCGAGTCAATAAAAGAATCCGATGGTGGCAGGTTTAAAACTAACCTGATTAGTTCAGAGTTTGTTTTTTATGAAAAGACCGAAGATCATAAAGATGAAGTAAGTCCTTTTGATATAAGTCTTAATGTAGAGCTTAAGGCATATGATGATGATAGCGACTCAGATGATAATCTTGCATTCAAAATAAATATTAAACTTGATGTCATTTTTGTAGTTATGGATCCTGAGTTTGATTCATTATCAGATGAGTTTATTAAGGAAAATAAGTGGTATTTTGAGAATTATATAGCGCTGTCGATGAAACTTTGCCTTGAGCGCTTATCCAAGAACACTCCTTTAGATGGAATTGAATTACCTTGGTCTAGAAAGGCAGGGCAAAGCTTATTAACCACTAAGAATTAATAAAAACTAATGCGCCAGCTCGAGTAGTTGGCGCATCAAGATCACTTATCAAAATATTCTACTTCGGCTTCTTGGGTTTCAGGAAGCCACTCACCATCATTAAATATTTCTTCCAGCGTTTCTTCAATATAAGTTTTTTTCTCATTCTTCCCAAGACCATCAATCGATAAATTATCTTGAGCACCCCAATTAATATCGACTTTAAGATCAGAATACTTAGCACTTAATCTTTTTGTTACTTCATTTTTCAATGCTTCGAATGTGCCAGTAGGTAGTTGGCCTTTCTTGTTGCTGTTAAAGCGGATCTTGATGGTAACCATAAAACACTCCCTCTCAGATTAAATGAACTGGTTTTATATACAGTAAAATATAACTGTAATTATATACAGTAAATCGGTGTGGGAGATCAAGAAATTTAATTAACTTTTTATGGGGGTTGAGCAAAAACAGTTCCCCAAAACTATTTGGTCATTACAGATAAATCAATGAATTAGAAGGGATGGTTAGTGACGTGAAATTCTTCATTTTTAGCGATAAATTAATTTCAAATCAATAGGTTAAGTTAATTCTTACCGCATGAATATTTGTCATATATAAAACCACTAACAATTTTGATAATAGAGACCCGCAGAAGACGGGCTGACGTAACATAGGCAGGAGGCCCAGAATCGTTACTCAGGCGATATTATCTTACGTACTATTAACTATTGGCAAGGTTTTTTAGACGTTAATCCTGTTATTTATAATTATCCGTACGATAAATAAATTTAATTAAATTTTTTTGACAACAAAAAAGCCTGCTTTAAACAGCAGGCTTTAAAAGTTGTATAACACTGAGGGTTAGACGTGTTTCAAATCACCATCATCTTCTTGGTTAAAGATAGCTTTATCCGTTTCACCCATGAGTTGGCTAGTAACCGTACCAGCAGTCATAGAACCACTCACGTTCAATGCAGTACGACCCATATCAATTAATGGCTCAACTGAGATTAGTAAGGCAACGAGTGTTACAGGCAGCCCCATAGCTGGTAGAACAATCAGTGCAGCAAAAGTCGCACCGCCACCCACACCAGCAACGCCAGCAGAACTTACAGTTACAATACCCACTAAGGTGGCAATCCAGAGCGGATCAAAAGGATTGATCCCAACAGTCGGTGCGACCATCACAGCGAGCATCGCAGGATAGATACCGGCACAACCATTTTGACCGATTGTTGCACCAAATGAAGCTGAAAAACTTGCAATAGATTCAGGTATACCAAAGCGACGCGTTTGTGTCTCAATGTTCAGTGGGATACTTGCTGCACTTGAGCGACTAGTAAATGCAAAAGTTAACACTGGACCCGCTTTTTTGAAAAACTTAATTGGGCTTAACCCGGTTACCGCGATAAAGATGCCATGGATAATAAACATTAATGCAATGGCGACATATGAAGCGATAACAAAAGTACCTAAATTAATGATGTCTGACAGGTTAGAGCTTGCGACGACTTTGATCATTAACGCCATCACCCCATAAGGTGTTAAACGCATCACCAAACGTACTAATTTCATTGCCCACGCTTGTAATACATCAATCGCAGCTAATGCTTTTTCGCCACGTTCTTTATCATCTTTGAATAGTTGTAAGGCTGCAATACCTAAGAAAGCAGCAAAAATAACCACGCTGATAATTGAAGTTGGACTTGCACCAGTCAAATCAGCAAATGGATTTTTAGGAATAAATGATAAAATCAGCTGTGGAACAGTTAGGTCTGAAACTTTTCCAACATAATTACTTTGAATAGCATCTAAACGAGCGGTTTCTTGTTGGCCTTGTACCAAACCTTCAGCGGTTAAGCCAAATAGGTTAGCCATTAAGATACCAATCAGTGCCGCAATAGCTGTGGTTAATAGTAGCGTAGCGATGGTTAAGAAACTGATCCTGCCTAAAGAAGAGGCTTTGTGTAGGCGTGCGACAGCACTCAATATAGAAGCAAAAACCAATGGCATGATCACCATTTGTAATAGCTGTACGTAACCATTACCAACAATATTAAACCAAAGAATGGAGTCTTTAACTGTTTGATGACCATTGCCATAAACTAGGTGTAGCACGACACCGTAGGCAACACCGAAAACTAAACCAACCAATACTTTTTTCGACAGGCTCCAGCCCTTTGCCCCGAGTTTTGCTAATAGTATCAGTAGTGCTATAAAGACAAGCACATTAATTATTAAAGGAATATTCATTCCGAACTCCAATCGCAGTTTTTGAATTATGTTATTAGCGTTGCAACCTTAAAGGTTATAAGGGATTAGCTCATCCTAACAACTGGTTATATGTTATCAGTAGATAAATGACAATTCTTATACCGAAAAGTAATAACTTATGATGATTGATGCTTACAGTATATTACAAAACTGACACTTATGCAGAGTTATGCATATCTATTTGATTGTGAATATATTTTATAATGCCTTCAAATTGGCCATATAAATCAAAACTATAACTAGCGGGTAGCGAAAAAGCACAAACTGTCAATGCGATAGCAATAAAGCGTTCTGCACGTTTATTTGATTTACTGCGCAAGATAGGAAAACAGAAACGTATAGGCAGCGGCCATAAAAAAGGTACACCCGAAGGAGTTAGCATGTCGGCGATTAAATGGCTGATATAGCCAAGTAAGAAGGCTTGAAGTAAATCACTGGGTATTGGCCATTGTACCGCAAGCCATTGATAACATGTTATAGAAAGCAACAGCCAAGCAATTAGACTATGAGTAAATCCACGATGCCCACACAATTTGGAAATAGGTAATGACAAAATACGCAGCAACCGACCCGGTATAGAAGAAGGGTGATCGATATCTGGTAATAGTGCGCCGAGTAATGCGCCAGGCACCATATGCAGCCAATCACCTTGAGCAAGCTCAGGCGTTAATTCTAACTTATGTGCCATTACTAATGAGGCGACAGAAAATAGCAGGTGCCCTTCAGCGGTCATGGTGGATAAATTACCATCTGTTTATCTATACAGTTATACGGGCAGTATAAAGTGTTTAAAAAGAATATGATAGGGCTAAAAATGAAAAAAACTCTTAGTTATTAGTCGATAACGTTAGAGTTTTATACTTTTGTGCTCTATCCCTATCGATATGTGATAGGGATGAGTAAGAAAGCAGCGAATAGGGCGATTAGCGTAGGTATTTTTCAGTCAATTGCTCAAGTGAAGATAGCTTCACATCAGCAAGCCCCCAGCGAGGGTCGTTAAAGTGTTGTTTATCAGGAACAACAATCGAACGCATTCGAGCGGCTTTAGCTGCTATCATTCCATTAAATGAATCTTCTAACGATACACAATGAATTGGTTTGGTTTCCAATAAAGCAGCCGCATTAAGATAAACTTCAGGGTGCGGTTTGCTGTGAGGCAGCTCGGCCGCAGAAACAACCGCAGAAAAATAATCTCGAATTTCAAATAAATTTAGGACTTTTTCTAGCATGTATTGTGGCGATGCAGAGGCTAATGCGATACGCAAATCCATTGAGCGGCAGAGATCAAGTGCATGGTGCACGCCTGAAAGAAGGGGACGCTGCTCTTCAACAAGCCCAATAACACGGTCAATAATCATCTGCTCGACTTGTTGAAGAGTATGGCCTTGCCATGGTGAAGCGTGGTACCAAAGTTCAACCACATGGTCGATACGCAAGCCTAATGTATCAGGCAGTTTGTCGGCAACGGAAAGATCTAAACCTAGTTGACTAAAAACTTCGTGTTCAGCTTGTGCCCAAAAAGGCTCCGAATCAATCAGTAAGCCATCCATATCAAAAATAACGGATTGGATGGATAAGTTATGGTACATATCAAAACTCCATTCATAGCGTTTTTTAAGCCAACTTGAAACTGCTAGCCTTTTAGTGAGACACCGCATTGTAGCAAGTCAGCAACTGATTATATATATTTGAACATTTTTCTTTGTTAATAGCTTAGGAATTAATGAGTTAAATAATCTGAAAATCATTATCTGAGGAATATTAGCCAATGTAAATTTGGTGGCTTCTCAAAAATTCAGTTATGATTAGTTATAAAAAAAATTTTTGAGGGTTAATAATGAATTACCAGACTGCAAGTTATGTCGCAATCGGCAAGCGTATACTCGGTTGGATTGTTTTTCTTGTAGCATTAATTTCAACTTTAGCTTCATTGGTAAAATTGGCGGGTATGAAAGGATTAGAAGGTGAGGGGATTAATGCAGTAGCCAATGATTTTATTAAACTAATGGCAGAAATGATACGGCAAAGTACACCATTTTTGAATATGTTTTGGAATAATTCTCCTGTACCTCATGTCAATGAAGGGTTTTCAGGTGCAAATATTGGTTTTATGGTGATCTTTATTTTTATTTTTGTTGGCTTAGCGTTGAGTGCCTCAGGCCTACGTATGTACCGACAAATTAAATTTATTCGTGAAAGCCTTGAAGATCACGTTATTTTAGAAAAAGCCAAAGGTAATGATATTTCAAAAGAAGAGCTTGAGGCAAAAGTGACTATTCCTCGTCATACCATTTTCACCCAGTTCTTTATTCTTTATTTTTGGCCAATTGTATTCGGGATTGCGATTTACTTTGCTTTGAAATTATTGAATTGGTAAATCATCAGTTTATTGGCCCAGCAATTGTGTTGGGCCAACGTATCAATTATTTCCCATCAAGTAATTCATCAATAATAGAGCGTGCATGCACGTAACTCTTTTCAAGGCCAAAGATATTTGATTGGCAAAGTAAGTAATAGAGTTGGTAAATAGGCTGTCTTTTAATAAATCCGGCAGGTAGCGGCCATACGCTTTGGTAACCATCAATAATTTGGATAGGAAGCTCGGGGTATAGCGGGAGCATGGCGATATCACACTCTCTGTCTCCCCAGTAGCATGCTGGATCATATAACAGCCCATTATTCTCAGCAGTCATAGCACAGTTAGCGGGCCATAAATCACCATGCAATAGTGATGGTTGCGGTTGATGACCGGATAGCTTTTCTTTAACAACATCAACGATCCGTTGGATATCACCAAATACCATGCCTTTTTCTGCTGCCAATTGTAATTGTAAGCCAATACGCTTCTCTGCAAAAAAAGAGCTCCAGCGTTTTTCCCAGCTATTTGGCTGTACGATAGTGCCTAGCATGGTATCAAAATCGAACCCATAACTCGGTTGTTCCTCCCATTGATGGAGGTGAGCGAGTTGTTGGCCAAAACGCCATGCATTAGTTGAATCGAAGTTTTTGAGGGGAAAGTATTCGAGAAGTAGGAAACTATGATGTTTATTACTACCCACACCATAAACTTTTGGGACAGTGATCGTGTTACTTTTAGCAAGCATTTCAAGTTGTTCGGCTTCTTGCTTAAACAAAGGTAAAAACTCACGCAGGTTTTGTTTTACAAAGATGGTATGTTGACCATAATCGATTTTCATCGTGTGATGAATATCACCGCCAGAGAGAATTTCTTTGTTATGAAATTCTGCTTCACCTAAGTGTTCGCTTAATAAACGATACATTGCTTGCCACATGACTCACCTCGCTTTGCTTTGGTCTTCACTATACCCGTCATACTTCAAGCTACAGGGGGAACTACGCTCAGCTAGTTGTTTTCTATACTCCTCCATCTATCTTCGCTTCTTGCCTACCTGCAACTCGAATTATTTAGTATATAACTCGATTCTATAGTGACAGTTTGGGAATTAACAGTAATAATTATTTAAAAAGAAGAGCCTATCACGAAATCAGTCACTTAGTTGAAAGCTAGTCTGGAAGTAATCATGAAGACATTACTTTTAAATTCTATTGATAAGTAATCATAATTAAATATTTAAATATGACTATCATTTAAATTTAATATTGAAGTCGCATTTAATCAAATAATTACTTATTGTAATTAATATTATTTGCTATATTTTCAATTGAATATAATTAAATTATTTTAAATCATAATTAGAATGTAATTATTTGATATTTATTCTTTGCCATATTTAAATTTGAAAGAGTAATGAAAATGAAACAAAAAATTGAAAATTATACAGGTCCAGCAGCAGGCTGGGGAGCCGTGAAAGCCGTCGCAGAAGCTATTCGTGGTCAAATGAATGTGAGTCACGATGTTATTGCTATGTTTGAAATGAACAAACCAGAAGGCTTTGATTGCCCTGGCTGCGCATGGCCTGATCCGAAACATTATGCTTCATTTGATGTATGCGAAAATGGTGCTAAAGCCATGTCATGGGAAGCCACATCAAAAAAAACAACCCCTGAATTTTTTGCTAAACATTCTGTAACTGAATTATTAAAATGGGATGATTACGATTTAGAAAATGAAGGTCGTTTAACTCATCCGGTTAAATATAATGCTGAAACTGATCATTATGAAGCGATTGAGTGGGATGAGGCATTCAGACAAATAGGTAAATGCCTAGCGAATTATTCAAATCCTAATACTGTTGAGTTTTATACCTCTGGCAGAACATCAAATGAAGCTGCATTTCTATATCAATTATTTGCCAGAGAATATGGTACGAATAATTTTCCAGATTGTTCAAATATGTGCCATGAACCAACCAGTGTCGGGCTAGCAGCCTCGATCGGCGTTGGAAAAGGAACCGTCCTATTAGAAGATTTTGATAAAGCCGATTTGGTTATTTGTATTGGGCATAACCCCGGAACTAATCACCCAAGAATGTTAAGTTCATTGCGTGAAGTTTCAAAACGCGGTGCAAAAATCATTGCCATAAATCCGCTTAAAGAACGTGGCCTTGAGCGATTTGAATATCCACAGGATCCCGCGGAAATGCTGACTTTTGATTCCACACCTCTGGCGGAGCATTATTACAAAGTGCGTATTGGTGGCGATACTGCGCTAATAAAGGGTGTCATACGCTGTATTCTGGAGCAAGATGATGAGGCAATTGCTCAAGGCAAACCATCTATATTAGATAATGATTTTATCCAAACACATACTGTTGGGTTCGATGCCGTTAAGCATGATGTCATGACGACGAGCTGGGAAAATATATTACGTGTTAGTGGGTTATCAAAAGAGCAAATTGAACAAATTGCTCAGTTATATATTGACGCTGATAACACGATTATTTGTTATGGAATGGGGATCACCCAGCACCAACATGGCACCCAGAATATCCAACAACTGGTTAATCTACTTCTGCTCAAAGGGAATATTGGGCGAGAAGGCGCGGGTATTTGTCCATTGCGTGGTCACTCAAATGTCCAAGGCGATCGTACAGTAGGGATCACTGAAAAGCCAAGCAAATCTTTTTTAGAGAAGATAGAGCAGCGTTTTGGTTTTAAACCACCAGCGGAATTCGGTCACGCAGCGGTGGCAAGTATGCAAGCGATATCTGAGGGAACAGCGAATGCTTTAATATGCATGGGAGGTAACTTAGCGGTTGCAATGCCTGATAAGGATGCCTGCTATCAGGGAATGAAAAAATTAGATTTAGCGGTACATATTGGTACTAAATTAAATCGTTCTCATCTATTAACGGCAAAAAATACCTTTTTATTCCCTGTATTAGGTCGTACTGAGCGAGACGAGCAAAAAACAGGACCTCAGAGTATTACAGTAGAAGATTCCATGTCGATGGTTCATGCATCGCATGGCAAGTTAAAACCTGCTAGCCCTTATTTAAAATCTGAATGTGCAATTGTTGCTGGTATGGCAAAAGCAACATTACCAAATACAAAGGTTGAGTGGGATGAGTTTATCGATGATTACGATAAAATTCGTGATGCAATGGAAGCGGTATTACCTGGCTTTGATGATTATAATGCACGCATTCGTGTGCCGGGCGGTTTTCATTTAACTAATGCGGCCGCAGAGCGTCGTTGGCTTACTCAATCAGGTAAAGCCAATTTCCTGACCACGGAAGGCGTTATTGAAGATCCAAAATCCGCAGTAAACAGTGAGTTAGTATTAGCAACGGTACGTAGTCATGACCAATATAACACCACTATTTATGGATTAAATGATCGCTATCGCGGTGTGTTCGGGCAGCGAGATGTCATGTTTATTAGCGAAGCACAGGCCAAGAAGCAGAACTTAGCTGCGGGTGATAGGGTGAATATCATCGCATTAGATAGTGAACAAAAACGCACGCATCGTCGTTTAGATAACCTAAAAGTTGTGATTTATGATATGGCTGATCGTTGTGTAGTGACCTATTTCCCTGAAGCCAATAACTTAATTGCACTGGATAACTTTGATCCACAAAGTGGTATTCCTGCTTATAAAAATATTCCGATTGTGCTAGAAAAAGTTGATGTTGCATCTTAATTAATCATAAAAAGCCACCGCGATGGTGGCTTTTTTGTCTCTATTGAGTACTAAGCGGTCTGTAGCTTCTCTTTAGGTAATTTTGCTTTTCTACGTGCTAATACTAATTTGTTGTAGAGTAGCGCAATAATAAAGTAAACAGCTTGGGTGATCACAATACAAGGGCCTGTAGCACCATCAATATGGAAGCTGACAATGGTACCTATCACACTAGAGGTTACGGAGGCGATAACCGCGACAACGAGCATCCATCCAAAGCTACGGCAGAGCACAAAGGCAATAATACCCGGCGAAATTAGCATTGCAATAACTAAGATGATCCCCACAGCTTGGAGGGAAGCAACAATTGTTAATGCCAATAATGAGAGCAGCCCATAGTGGATCAGTTTAACAGGAAGACCAATGACTCGCGCTTGATTTGGGTCGAAGCAATATAGCATAAAATCTTTACGTTTTAGTAAGATAACAGCAATAGTAATGCCTGCAAACCACAAATTTTGTGTAAATTCAGCGTCAGTGATCCCTAAAATATCGCCAAATAAGATATGGGTGAGGTGTTGTTCGGTATCGATTTTAGCGAACATGACTAAACCGAGGGCAAACATCCCTGAAAACACGATCCCCATTACGGTATCTTCTTTAATACGGCTATTTTCTTTTAAATACCCTGTTGCAAAGGCACAAAATAACCCAGACAAAAATGCCCCTATAGCTAGAGGGATCCCTGCAACTGAAGCGATAACGATACCCGGCAGTACGGCATGGGAAATGGCATCCCCCATTAGAGACCAACCCTTTAATACTAAAAAACAGGATAAAATAGCGCATACCGCACCAGTAACAATCGCCGTGATAATGGCTTTTTGCATAAAAGGAAAGATAAAAGGCGCGGTTAGTAAATCAATAAAATCACTCATTTGCGGCCTCCTGCTGCTTTATTTTATGCAGGTTTTCAACTTCGCGTTTTGCTTTACGGCGTGATGCAAAAACACCATGTTTTGGTGCAAAGAAGAATGCCAGTAAGAAAATAACTGTTTGTAACGTAACGATTAGCCCACCAGTAGCACCATTTAGGAAGTAACTGGCGTACGCACCAATTGCACTTGTCGCGGTACCAATAGCAACTGCAATAATTAATAAGCGCTTAAACTGATCTGTTAATAAATAAGCGGTTGCCCCTGGAGTCACAACCATCGCAATCACTAAGATAGCACCAACGGTTTGCAATGCCGCAACAGTACAAGCACTTAATAAGGTGAAGAAAATAATCTTCAAACGTAGAGGATTTAAACCGATTGAACGTGCATGGCTTTCATCAAAAAACACAGCGAGTAAATCTTTCCACAGAGCGACTAGCACAATAAATGAAATTGCGATAATGATTTCAACTTGCAATACATCAGCATCAGCAATACCTAGGATATTACCAAAGATGATGGTTTGCACATTCACTGAGGTAGGATTCAATGAGACAATTAATAGACCCGCAGCAAAAAATGTGGAAAAGATAAAACCAATCACAGCATCTTCCCGCAGTCGAGTTATGTGTTTAATAAAAGTCATGGCGAGCGCGGCGAGGATCCCTGTAAAAAATGCGCCAGCGGCATAAGGGAGTCCGAGTGCGTAAGCACCAGCAACACCGGGTACAACAGAGTGGGAGAGGGCATCTCCCATCAGTGACCAGCCTTTGAGCATCAAATAAGCGGAAAGGAAGGCACAAACGGCGCCAACAATCGCACTTACCCAAATGGCTTTAACCATATAGTTGTACTCAAAGGGCTGAAGTAACAACTCGATCATTGTGGATCCTTAGGCTGATTTGTTCTAACGGGGGCATCATGGTCATGACCATAAAAGACAGCGGCTCTTTCGTCATCGGTGATAACGGTAATGGAACGAGGGTCATCATCATCATGCAGTTCTTGGCCAGACAGATTGATGTGGCGTAATACACCCCCAAAGGCCATTTGTAAGTTCTTCTGCGTAAATGTGGTTTCTGTTGGTCCACTGGCAAGAACAGTACGGTTGATTAAAATAACCTGATCACAAAACTCGGGTACACTGCCTAAGTTGTGCGTGGAAACTAAAATAAGATGCCCTTCGTCACGCAAACTGCGCAATAAATCAATAATGGCGTTCTCAGTTTTAACATCCACCCCTGTAAATGGTTCATCCAGTAATAATACTTTACCTTGTTGCGCGAGTGCTCGAGCTAAAAATACGCGTTTTTTCTGTCCACCGGAGAGCTCACCGATTTGGCGATGTTCAAGCCCAGCGAGGTCAACACGCTCAAGCGCTCGTTTGACGGCTTCTTTGTCTTCACTTTTCGGGATGCGAAAGAAGCCCATTTTCCCATAACGGCCCATCATCACGACGTCAGAAACCAGTACAGGGAAATTCCAATCTACTTCCTCGGTTTGCGGAACATAGGCAATAATATTTTCTTTTAGAGCGGCTTTAATGGGTTCATTGTTTAATGTCACGCTACCAGACGATGGGGTAACTAGCCCCATAATGGTTTTAAACAGGGTTGATTTACCACTGCCATTTACGCCAACCAACGCACAGATTGATCCGCCAGTGATATTAAAGCTTGCATCATAGATTGCCGTGTGGCCGTTGTTATAGGTGACTGTAGCGTCATCAACGACTAAGTTAGGGCGTTCAAAGCGGTTTGTATGACTCATTTATTGACCAAATCCTTTCGCTATTGTTTCTACAGTGGTGTTTAACAGGTCGATATAAGTAGGTACTGGGCCATCAGCGGTTGATAATGAATCAACATAAAGCATGCCACCATATTTTGCGCCCGTTTCTTTACTGACTTGGCGCGCAGGTTTATCTGAAATAGTACTTTCACTGAATACGACAGGGATGCTGTATTTACGTACGGTATCGATCACTTTTTTCACTTGCTGTGGTGAACCTTGTTCTTCCGCATTAATTGGCCACAGGTACACTTCTTTAAAACCATAGTCTTTGGTGAGATAGCTAAAAGCACCTTCACTGGAGACTAACCAACGTTTGTCTTCAGGAATGCGACTTAAACGTTCGCGTAATGGCGCATCAAGCTGAGCGATTTGCTCTGCATATTTTTTTGCATTCTGATTGTAGATTTCTGCATTTTCTGGGTCATACTTCACTAGTGCTTTGCGAATATTTTCAATATAAATTTTTGCGTTTGCAGGTGACATCCATGCATGCGGATTTGGGTTGCCTTTATATTCACCTTCACGGATTGGCATTGGTTCAATACCTTCTGTGACTACAACCGCAGGTACATTTTGGAAATTTTCAAAGAAGCGTTGGAACCAAACTTCAAGATTCATACCATTCCATAAGATAAGATCAGCATCATAGGCTTTCATAATATCTTTTGGTGTAGGCTGATAACCGTGGATCTCTGCGCCAGGTTTTGTTATTGATTCGACTATTGCGGCATCACCGGCAACATTCTGTGCAATGTCTTGAATGATGGTAAAAGTTGTGACGACCTTAAACTTTTTTGCCAATGCAGGTTGACTTATCAACAAAATCGCAGATAAAGCAAAGAGAGCGGAAAGTAGGGGTTTAGAAAGTAGTGATATTTTTTTCTTCATTATTCAGATCCTGACATCATTGGCTTAGTGGATTCTTTAATATTCAAAGGTGCTTGGAAGCTCCCTTAGAATTAATTACTCAACTGATAATGATTATCAATATCATCTGAGTAAAGTCAAGACAAAAAGTGTGTGTTATTTATATTATTATGATAGTTATTTTTGATGACAATAGTCGTCATACTCCAAGCTATGGCTCTAATTATTTAGAGTATAAAACATGTATTGAAGTAAAAGTTAAGTAAAAATTATTTTATTTTTCCTGCAAGTCGTTATTCTTTCGTCAGTTTTATTAGCAGAGGATATCTCGGTGAAAACAAAAATCGGTGGTGCATTGGTATTTCTGTTGCTAGCAGGCTGCTCCAGCGGGCCAGAAAAACCAGCCACAACGCAACGAATGTTAAATCAAAGTAACAATTTATCAACCGCACAGCAAAATATTTCATTTCCTCGTACGCCATTTGATGAATTTATTCGAGAATCTGCTAATCGATATAATGTTGATGAGACGTTAATTCGGGCAATTATTGAGGTTGAGTCAAACTTCCGTCCAGAAGTTGTGAGTAAGTCGAATGCGATTGGCTTGATGCAAATAAAGGCATCAACAGCAGGACGAGATGCATATCGTTATCAAGGCAAAACGGGTGAGCCATCAAGCCGTGATTTGAAAGACCCTCGAACCAATATTGATATTGGTACAGCCTATATTCGGATTTTAAAAGAGCAGCATCTTGCAGGTATTAACCATCCTCAAACAATGTATTACGCAACCGTTGTGGCTTATGTCAACGGTGCTGGTGCTCTGTTAAGGACATTTGATAATAACAAAGGTAGAGCTATTGCAATGATCAATAGCATGACACCTGAAGAGTTTTATCAACATGTGCAAAGTAAGCACCCAGCACCGCAAGCCCCACGTTATTTATGGAAAGTGAAAAATGCGTATAATTCCCTAGCGATGAATTATTGATGTGCTGAGATTAAGTGTGGGAGTTGCGCAACAATTTCAACAATACCGTTGATAACAAATTGTACTCCCATACAAATCAGTAAAAATCCCATCACGCGCGATATTGCGTCGATCCCCCCATTCCCTAACCATTTCATAATGGATGTCGCTCCTCTTAGCGCCAGCCAAACAATTAAACTGACAATGAAAAACGTTAATACAGGGGCGATTTTTAATACCCATGGTGCAAACCCTGTATCACCTTGTAAGGATGCTGTTGAACTAATAATTATCGCGATAGTACCCGGCCCTGCTGTACTTGGCATCGCTAAAGGAACGAAAGCAATGTTGGGGGATTTCTGACGTTTTTTAGAAATAGTGGAATCATCAGGGGTTAAGACATTAGCATCATCGTTAGTCTCATTGCTTGGAAATAGCATACCAAAGCCGATAAATGCCACAATTAAACCACCCGCAATACGTAAACCAGGTATTGAAATTCCAAAGGTACTCATGACCAGTTGCCCCGCGTAGAAAGCAATCGTCATGATTGAAAACACGTAAATTGAAGCCAGCAGCGATTGGTGATTTCGTTGCTCTTTGGTCATATTACCTGAGAGGCTTAGCATCACTGCTATTGTGGTCAGTGGGTTTGCTAGTGGGAGTAATAAAACCAATCCAATACCGATGGCTTGAAACAGTTGCAAAAAATCATTCATCATAGGCAAGTTAAGCTCTCAGTGGATATTAAAATTCAGGGTGAATAGTAACGCTACAACATAGAGTATAACAAAATGATTATAAATCTGTATCTTAGACTGGTTGGGTAGCATTGTTTTAAATAACATATGTGATTATCTATGCTGCAATAGATTAAAATTGATTAATCAATGAGGGGGCTAGTTGTTCACATTAACTGTGGATAACATTCGCATTCCATTGTGAATAACTTAATTTAATTCTTATATAACATGCAGATAAAAAGATTGCGCTAAAAGTGTTCAATTATATAGGCAAAAAAAAAACCTTTTTATGGGGGTCATAAAAAGGGAAAGGGCATCTATTAGTAGGTTGTCAAAATTTCGATGTATTTAGTTATACCCTGAATTATGTTATTTACTTATTTGTTATGTAAATTCATTAAAAGAACGCTGAGATTATTGTTTTATTTTTATTGGTGGATTAACAATGTTACTAGGAATCAATCACTTAACAATTGCAGTGACGAATGTAGAAAAAAGTATTTATTTCTATCATCATATCTTAGGGATGCATTTACATGCTAGTTGGAAAAATGGCGCTTATTTAACATGTGGTGAATTATGGGTATGCCTTTCATTTGATCCGCAAAGGCATCATGTTGATCCTGATACTACAGACTATACCCATTACGCATTTAGTGTGACAGAGAACGACTTTTCATTGGTTGTTGAAAAATTGCAGCAATTCGATGTAAAAGTATGGAAAGACAACCGTAGTGAAGGGGCATCATTTTATTTCTTAGACCCAGATGGTCATAAATTAGAAATTCATGTTGGCTCTTTACTCGATCGGTTAAAAAGCTGTCTAGTTCACCCGTATGAGGAAATGAAATTCTATGAATAGACCATTTCTTTTATAAAAAAAGCATCAATACCGATATTAATAAGAGATCCTCGAATGAATATTGAACTTATCTCAACAATTCAAGGCCATGAGCAGCAATTGACTGCGTTACTGATTGATTGTGTGAATAGCGGAGCGTCAGTGGGTTTTCATGCTCCTCTAACGCAATCTGACGCTGGATGCTATTGGTATAAGGTAGATAAAGGTTTACAAGCAGGTGAACGGCTGCTGGTGGTGACATTTATTGGCGATAAGTTAGTGGGGGCTATACAGCTTTCTTTGTGCTTAAAAGCGAATGGGTTACATCGCGCTGAAGTTGAAAAACTGATGGTACATACGCAATATAGACAACATGGCATAGCGAAACAGCTACTTGCGGCTGTAGAGGATATTGCACTAGGTCACCAACGTACATTATTAGTGTTAGATACTCGTACAGGAGATGCTGCTTCAGGCCTGTATCGTAAACAAGGCTATATAGAAGTTGGAAAAATTCCACAGTTTGTGACTAATTCAAATGGAAAATTTGAGAGTACAACTATTTTTTATAAACAATTGGGCATTCCTGTATCATCTTAATTTGTTAGGTATTATTGGTGGAATAATATTGCTAAAGTTTTCTTTACAAACAATTTTTTAATATAAAAATTGTTTTACGCCCCATGAGGTAATCTATCTTTAGTTAAATAGGCATGTTTGGGGTTGTAAATGAAAAAGCTAACGACTGCACTAACAGCCCTCATGATGTTAATGGGGGTCGCGATCGCTGCTCTGTTTATTGTATTTCCACAACAATGGAAACAAAATGTTTATCCCAGTATTTCAAACCTTTTGCCTGAGTCAATTAATTCTCTTATCCCAAGCTGGGATATAAACAACAATGTATGCGACCGTCTAGAAAGTAATCTGCAAACATTTACGGATTATTTGCAGGCTAATGAAGATGTAGTAAGTATCAAAGGCATGAATGGTTTGGATGACCAAATTGGTGAAATTCGTTCTCGAGTAAACAGTATTCCATCTCAAGTGAGAAAATTTGCGTGTCAGCAGGAGTATGCGCGTTTAGAAGGATTAAAAAGTGTTTTCTTTTTAACCAAATAACGTTTGATTTACCTGTATTCACCGTAACTATTATTAAATCGTCTCGCCTTAGCGACTGAGCTGGGCGAGTAATAGTGCTTTTATTCGTATAAATTGAAATTTACTTTCCGCTATTAAACCTATCTCATCACTCTTCACGGTAAAACAAAACTGCTCTGATTATCTAATGACTTGCCTTGTCTAACGAGGAGGGTATATTAAAACTTATTGGCTGGGGAATGTATTTTGTAACAGATTGATGTCTGTCAAATAGTTTCACGATATGAATAGATTGTAAGGATGATACTCGGCATTGCTTTACTTATACTCATCAATAAGATTGACCTTGCCCAATATAGGACATTGAAATGAATATATTTAGGCTTCCTTTGTTAACTTGGGTCGTTTTAAACTCAATAGCTTTGTATGTGTTACATGTAAAAAACAATTTTTTGTGGAGTTTCTCTGGCTGGATGGGGATATTGGCAATTTTAGTTGCGCTTGAGAGTTTTGGGTGGATTGCAGTAAGTTTATATTATTTTCACTGTTATAACACATCCCCTAATCCGACGAGTAAAGCTAAAGCTTTGATTACTAAAGGGCCATTCCGTTTATCGCGAAATCCGCTTTATCTTGCATTTACATCAATGTGTATTAGCTTAGCATTGTTCACTCATTCACCTTATTTCTTAGTTTCTGGCTTAGTTTTTTGGTTGATTACAGATTTGTATACCATTCCTCTTGAGGAACGATATCTCGCTGAACATTTTAAGGAAGAATGGCGGCAATATAGCCAGCAAACCCGCCGCTGGTTATAGCGGGCTAGATCCCTATGTTACAAAAATGAAGATTGGCACGACTACCATTGGGTCAATTGTCGTGCCTCCACTCTTTGCGGCAAATATGCAATAAAATAAATTTATTTAATTTTATCAACTGTCTTATTGATATTAGAGACTTTGTTTTCGACATTATTTTTTTTATCAGTGATATCTTTTTGGATTTTTTTCGAATCAACACCTAAGTTATCATCCACTTTCTTAGTTGCCTGGGTTTTGACTGCTTTCTCTGTGTCACAGTTACCCGATAAACCTATTTTTTGATCTAGCATTTTATTTCTAGCTGCCTTTTTAAAATTACAATCCGCTAGCGCTAGGTTTGAAGCTAAAAAAAATGAAAGAAATAGCACAGTTTTTTTCATAAACACCCCCGTAAAAATGCAAATCATATAGCTTAGCTAAATTAGCGCAAGTTCTTAAGTGTGACAGGATTTATTGGTGATTTTAGATGATCGTTATTTGAATTTTTTGATTAAGGAAATGAGAACTATGCTGTGGTGACTGCCGCTATAACCGATTAAGTTATAGCGACAATAACCATCATAACGTTAAAAATACTGTTTTATATTTTGTTGGTTGAACTATGACTAATGACTATTTTATGATTTGGTTGCTAATTTCATCATAATCACACCAGCAACAATCAATGCCGCAGCGATGATCCTCATAATATTCATGCTTTCATGGAAAAATACGATGCCTAGAATGAATGCGCCAACCGCACCGATCCCAACCCATATCGTATAGGATGTTCCTAATGGAAGTGTTTTCATTGAAATAGATAGTAGCCCAAAGCTAACAACCATAAACAAGATGGTTAGCAAGCTAGGAACTAATTTAGTAAAACCGTTTGATTCCTTCATAAAAAAGGCCCAAACAACCTCAAAGACGCCCGCAAGGAATAGATATAACCATGCCATACTTTTATATCCTACAGGGTCGTCCCTTGAGTAACCAGATACCTAACAGGGTCGTCCCTATAAGGTAAGTATTCGGATGAACACGGAATGTAAACGCTAAATAGAACGCATATAATTTAACGCTTAGAGCCTCCCATATTAGCACTCATTTTCAGTAAAAAAAACATATTTGGATTTTTATTACTTTCTCTTTTCGTCATCGTTCAGCGAAATGAGGCCTATTTTTTATCGAAAGAAGTGAGCGGAAAGTATAACTCTACCTACCTATCTATAGGACAAGGACAACTGGCGCAATGAGATTGCTAGCTGATAGTTTGAATGAATCCATTTAATTTGGACAAGAAAGCAATATAGGATATAGAAGAAAAAGTAGCCTAATAAAAAAGACCCCAGCTATTCACTGGGGCAAACTTGAAAACTTATTACAAGAAATACAGTAATAAATACATAACTCTCGTAGGGGGAGTAATGCGAAATGGATACTACAATGATATTAACTGTTCCTAAAGTTAAATTATGTAACAAAATACGGAAAAGATAATTGAAAGAAAATATGCTGATTAGTAAAAAATTAACTTTATTTAATTCTATAATTGCTATTTAGCGATTAAATATTAACAATGATTTATATAAGTAATGGTAACTCATTGTTATATTTTCAATGAGAATTACACGAAAACATTGAATAAAACTCTAAATAGCCATCAGTTAATCGCTGATGGCTTTTCATTTTCGTAGAAATTTATGTTTGCTACGCTAGAGAAGTAATGTTAGGTTTTTTAATTGCCATATAGCTATTATCTATATTTTTCTCGACATACAACTCTTTATTTTTGGCTACAGATAATCGTTGGTAGACGATAAGAGGGACGTTTCTATACTGATAAGACCCTTTTTTGTGATAATTTATTTCAAGTACTTTAGCTTGATTGTCATAACCTATAGAACAGATGCTGGGTGAGTTAACATGATATCTAAACATTAGTATTACCTTCATCTAAATTATAAGAGTGCTAATAAAATAGAATTAATACGCTAAGAGGAACTTACATGTCGCTTTCATATCTCTTAAATAATGCCACTGATTAAAACATATATCTAAGAAAGTGTAGTCTGAGATTGATTCATTTCAAATTATTTCTAATTAATAATAAATGTAATTGACATGTTAGGAATAAATTCTCATCTCCATTATTGAAAAATGCGCCTTTTAGATAGTTTCAATGAGTTAATTGTTTAGGTAGTAAGAGTCTATTAATAAGTAAGGGGAGTATAATGCCATCGATATTAGCTTTTAAAAGCAATGAAGTCATCTCATTTGATAAGTGCAGATGAGTAAATTTGGTGTACCAATAAATAATGTCCAGAGCGCCTTGAATGCAGGGTAGTTTCTCAATCATACGTATTTTTAATCGCAATAAAGCTGAGTTGACTGATGATATATCTCTACCTATAAATTGAAATTTTATAAAGCAGAATGATGAAAAAAGTCTTACCAACTGACCCCGTCAGGTTTTTTTGTTTTCTTCAATTTGTGCCCCCTATAAACTAACCGTGCTAAAACTAATCGATAGGATAGTGAGATGAAAAGAAGTGAGCTTATAGATTATATTCAAAGCAATTATGGTGTTGTTGCTGAATCACCGTGGAAAAATCTTCCTAACTACAGGGTTTTTAGACATGAAAATAATTCAAAGTGGTTTGCTGTTCTTATGAATGTCACATCTAAGACATTATCCGAAAACGGGGGTAATGACATGGTTGATATTGTCAATATAAAAGCCTCTCCTGAACTCGTTGGCTCTTTGCGATTAAAAGAGCATGTTTACCCTGCATATCATATGAATAAAGAACACTGGATAACGATAATACTAGGGCGTGGCTTTCCTGAAAATGAGCTTAAAGCATTGATTGATGATAGCTATAAACTTACCACAAAGAGATAAATCAGGGCAGACTTAGCTAATCTATTAGTTTAGTCTTTAGAATATGAACTCAATCAGGGTTTATAGCCCAGTTATTCTAATTTCAGCGAGTACAAGTCATTCTTCGTGGAAACTACGGGTTCAATTATCTGTAATAAGCTAAGCAATCACGAAAATACTCGGAAAGTGTTCTGTTTGTGACTTTTATATCTCGATATCAATAATTGGGATGCCAGTTATTGGCTTGTCGCATTTTTCGCGATAGGTAGCTTCACCTGTAATTCATAGACATTCACTTGTGTCATTATCTTTCTTAGATAGCGCTAAAGGATTGTGCATGATGGTTTTTTTATGGGCATCGAGTGAGAGGAATGTGAAGCAGAATAGGGGAGCTGTATCCTCTTTACTATCGCTAATAATATAGTCTGTGTTATTATTTTGTATGAGTTACTTTTAATGTGCATCGCAATTTTATTGTTTATGTACATACCTCGCATTGTGCAGCGAGAAATTAATTGTAACGTATTGTTTTATAAACTTTGGAATAATCAAGCAAGTGATCTTGCGTGTGGGTCACCACTGCTGATAAGGATTTATTAATGCCTGTTATTACTCTTCCTGATGGAAGTCAGCGTCAATTTGACCATGCCGTTTCGGTGATGGATGTAGCTCGTGATATTGGTGCGGGTCTTGCAAAAGCCTGTATTGCTGGCCGTGTGAATGGTGAGCTGGTCGATGCTTGTGAATTGATTGAAAACGACGCTAAATTAGCCATTATCACCAGCAAAGATGACGAAGGTTTAGAAATCATTCGCCATTCTTGTGCTCACTTGCTAGGCCATGCCATTAAACAACTATGGCCAAATACCAAAATGGCAATCGGTCCAGTGATTGATAATGGTTTTTACTATGATATCGACTTGGACTATGCGCTGACACAGGAAGATTTGGAAAAGCTCGAAAAGCGTATGCTAGAGCTGGCCAAAACAGATTATGACGTGATTAAAAAACGTGTTTCTTGGGCTGAAGCTCGTGAAACATTTGTTGCCCGTGGTGAAGACTATAAAGTTGAGATCCTTGATCAAAACATTAGTCAAGATGACCGCCCTGGCTTATATCACCACCAAGAATATATTGATATGTGTCGTGGTCCACACGTTCCTAATATGCGTTTTTGTCACCATTTTAAATTACAAAAAGTGGCAGGAGCATACTGGCGCGGTAATAGCGACAATAAAATGTTGCAACGTATTTATGGTACCGCTTGGGCTGATAAAAAACAGCTTAGTGCATACTTATTGCGCCTTGAAGAGGCGGCAAAACGTGACCACCGTAAAATTGGTAAGCAACTAGATTTATATCATATGCAAGAAGAAGCGCCGGGCATGGCATTCTGGCATAATGATGGTTGGACCATTTTCCGTGAACTAGAAACTTTTGTGCGCACAAAATTGAAAGCCTATCACTATCAAGAAGTGAAAGGCCCATTCATGATGGATCGCGTATTATGGGAAAGAACAGGTCACTGGGACAACTATAAAGATGCGATGTTCACAACTTCATCAGAAAACCGTGAATATTGTGTTAAGCCAATGAACTGCCCAGGTCATGTTCAGATTTTTAATCAAGGTTTGAAATCTTACCGTGATTTGCCATTACGTATGGCAGAGTTCGGTAGTTGCCACCGTAACGAGCCATCAGGTGCACTGCATGGTTTGATGCGAGTGCGCGGCTTTACTCAAGATGATGCGCATATTTTCTGTACTGAAGATCAAATTTTGAGTGAAGTAACAAGTTGTATCAAAATGATCTATGACGTTTATGCAACATTTGGTTTTGAAAAAATTGTTGTTAAGTTGTCAACTCGTCCTGAAAAACGTATCGGTACCGATGATATGTGGGATACTGCGGAAGCAGATCTGGCTCAGGCGTTAAAAGATCAAGGTATTGAATTTGAATACCAACCAGGTGAGGGGGCATTTTATGGTCCTAAGATTGAGTTTACACTGTATGACTGTCTTGATCGTGCATGGCAGTGCGGTACAGTACAGTTAGACTTCTTCTTACCGGGTCGTTTGAATGCATCTTATGTAGGTGAAAATAACGAGCGTATCGTGCCTGTCATGATCCACCGTGCGGTATTAGGCTCTTTAGAGCGTTTTATCGGTATTTTAACCGAGGAATATGCAGGTTTCTTCCCAACATGGTTGGCACCACAGCAAGTTGTTGTGATGAACATTACAGACGCTCAAGCGGATTATGTTCAAGAATTAGTAAGCAAGCTACAAAGTGTTGGCATTCGTGCGAAAGCGGACTTACGCAATGAGAAAATCGGCTTTAAGATCCGCGAACACACCCTGCGTCGTGTTCCTTACATGTTAGTTTGTGGCGATAAAGAAGTTGAATCAGGTAAAGTGTCTGTTCGTACTCGTCGTGGTAAGGATTTAGGTAGCCTAGATGTCAATGAATTTACAAGCAAACTGCTAGAAGAAATTCGCAGTCGTCAGCTCAATCAGATGGAGGAATAAGGTATTAAAGGCGGAAAAAAACTCCCAACAGCACGTCCTAATCGTATTAACGAAGAAATTCGTGCAACTGAAATCCGTGTCACCGGTTTAGATGGTGAGCAACTTGGTGTCATGAGTGTCCGTGAAGGACTGGCGAAAGCAGAAGAGGCTGGTGTTGACTTAGTTGAAATTAGCCCAAATGCTGAGCCACCAGTTTGCCGGATCATGGATTACGGTAAGTATCTTTATGAGAAGAGTAAGTCTCAAAAAGAACAAAAGAAAAAGCAAAAAGTTGTTCAAGTGAAGGAAATCAAATTCCGTCCGGGAACAGATGAAGGCGATTACCAAGTGAAATTGCGTAGTCTGATTCGCTTTTTGGAAGATGGTGACAAAGCCAAAGTGACATTGCGTTTCCGCGGTCGTGAAATGGCTCACCAACAGATTGGTATGGAAGTGCTTAACCGCATTAAAACTGATCTGGATGAACTGGCAGTAGTAGAGTCATTCCCTTCAAAAATTGAAGGCCGCCAGATGATCATGGTATTGGCACCGAAGAAAAAATAATTAAGCCATAATGAGATAGCACCCTCTGTAAATGTGGGTGCTATCTTCGTTGTTGAAGTGTATGTTAACGAATGGCACTAAATAAAGTGGTTTAACCTTAAGCATTGATTGTTATGTTTAGGCTGTTTTATATTCTAAATAATTCGAGATTCAGGTAGGCGACAAGCGAACATAGACGGGGAGCATAGATGAACTACGTGACTCGGGAGCATAGCGCAGTCCACAATCCTGCATTTTGAAGTATGACGAGTATATGACCCTTTTATTCAGCGGCATCCTATACCTTTGTTAACTATTAACAAGAAAAGTCGGTAGTTAATGCGAAAAAATTGATTATCTACTTGAGTAATCGAGCAATAAGCATTAAAATCCGCGGTCGAATCGCTTTGTCAGTCCATCATAGTGAACTTGATATAGGCAAATGAATATTGCGTTTCAGTATTAACGCTTGAATGCGTTGGTTTTAATCGTTACTGAAATGTGTGCTTTAGAGAAAATAGCAACTCTCTTTATCCAGTTGGAGGAATGAAGTATTAAAGGCGGAAAAAGAATCCCAACAGCACGTCCTAATCGTATCAACGATGAAATTCGTGTGAATGAAGTGCGTTTAACCGGTTTAGACGGTGAACAACTTGGCGTTATGAGCGTGCGTGATGCACTGGAAAAAGCAGAAGAAGCAGGGGTAGACCTTGTAGAAATCAGCCCTAATGCCGAACCGCCAGTTTGTCGTATCATGGATTACGGCAAATTCCTTTATGAGAAGAGCAAGTCTCAAAAAGAACAGAAGAAAAAGCAAAAAGTTGTTCAGGTGAAGGAAATTAAATTCCGCCCTGGTACAGATGAAGGTGATTATCAGGTCAAACTACGCAACCTGATTCGCTTTCTTGAAGATGGTGACAAAGCCAAAGTTACACTGCGTTTTCGTGGTCGTGAAATGGCTCACCAACAAATCGGTATGGAAGTACTTAACCGTATTAAGGCCGATTTAGATGAACTGGCGGTAGTTGAGTCATTCCCTTCAAAAATTGAAGGCCGTCAGATGATCATGGTGCTGGCACCGAAGAAGAAATAATTAGGCCATCAAGTAGTAACAGTGGCAGTAATGTCACTGATATTCGCCTAATTAATTCGTAGTTTATCACAATGCGAAGTTGGAAATTAAAGAAATGCCAAAGATCAAAACTGTACGTGGCGCAGCAAAGCGCTTTAAAAAAACTGCAGGCGGTGGCTTTAAGCGTAAGCATGCAAACCTTCGTCATATCCTGACTAAAAAGTCTACTAAGCGTAAACGCCATTTACGTCCGAAAGGAATGGTATCTAAGGGCGATCTGGGTCTGGTAGTTGCCTGCCTGCCTTACGCATAAGTAAACATTGGTTAATAAGATTAAAGACGATAGGAGATAGCTATGGCTCGCGCAAAACGTGGTGTAATCGCCCGTGCACGTCACAAAAAAATTCTGAAGCAGGCGAAAGGTTACTATGGTGCACGTTCTCGTGTTTACCGCGTAGCATTTCAAGCGGTAATCAAAGCTGGTCAATACGCTTACCGTGACCGCCGTCAACGCAAACGTCAGTTCCGTCAACTGTGGATCGCACGTATCAACGCTGCGGCTCGTCAGAACGGTCTGTCTTACAGCCGTTTCATCAATGGCTTGAAAAAAGCTTCAATTGAAATCGACCGTAAGATCCTAGCAGACATCGCCGTATTCGACAAAGCAGCATTCACTGCACTTGTTGAAAAAGCGAAAGGCGCTTTAGCTTAATGTTTGCTTGAAAAGAGGAAGGTAACTTCCTCTTTTCATTTATGCTTATTTGTGTTACTACTTAAAAATACAAATTATTTAGTGAATTAATTAAATGCAAACCGTTACTTTTCGTTTCTTCTTTTACTTTAGCACCTGAATATCGGGGGCTTATGCGTGTAGAAAAGAAACGAAAAATTACGCCAAAGCCTCCTTTAGGGAGGCTTTTTTGTTTTTGATTTAAGAAAAATACAGTAAAATCAGTTAAGTGCTTATCCATTATTAATGAATGGTAAATGAGAACTTAATCAATCGGTGAATAACTAGCAAAACGACCTGAAGGGTCATAGAGGGGAAACAATGCCACATCTCGCTGAGTTGGTTGCACAGGCAAAAGCAGCCATTGAACAGGCCCAAGATGTTGCTACGTTAGAATCAGTTCGTGTTGAATATTTAGGCAAAAGTGGCCATTTCACACTACAGATGAAAACGTTGCGTGATCTGCCAGCGGACGAACGTCCAGCTGCTGGGGCTGTGATTAATGAAGCCAAAGTACAGGTACAAGATGCACTGAACACACGTAAAGACGCTATGCAGGCAGAGATCCTAAATGCACGTTTGGCATCAGAAACCATTGATGTTTCATTACCAGGGCGTCGTATGGAAAACGGTGGTTTACACCCAGTGACCCGTACTATTCAGCGAATTGAAGAGTTTTTTGGTGAATTAGGCTTTAGTGTTGAAACTGGGCCCGAAATCGAAGATGATTACCATAACTTTGATGCATTGAATATTCCTGCTCATCACCCTGCGCGTGCAGATCATGATACTTTCTGGTTTGATGCGAAACGTTTATTGCGTACGCAGACTTCAGGTGTACAAATTCGTACCATGAATGGGCAGCAGCCTCCTATCCGCATAATTGCACCGGGCCGTGTTTATCGTAACGATTACGACCAGACACATACTCCAATGTTCCATCAAACTGAAGGGTTGATTGTTGATAAAGACATCAGCTTTACCAATCTTAAAGGCACGTTGCATGATTTCTTGAATAACTTCTTTGAAGAGGAAGTTCAAGTTCGTTTCCGTCCATCTTATTTCCCATTCACAGAGCCTTCTGCGGAAGTAGATGTTATGGGCAAAAACGGCAAATGGTTAGAAGTCTTGGGTTGCGGTATGGTACACCCGAATGTGCTACGCAATGTGGGAATTGATCCTGAAGTGTATTCAGGTTTTGCATTCGGTATGGGAATGGAGCGCCTCACGATGCTGCGTTATGGTGTTTCTGATTTACGCGCATTCTTCGAAAATGACCTTCGTTTCCTCAAACAGTTTAAATAAGGCGGGACTTTCTCATGAAATTCAGTGAACTCTGGTTACGCGAATGGGTAAACCCAGCCATTAGCAGTGAAGCATTATCAGAACAAATCACAATGGCCGGTTTGGAAGTAGATGGTGTTGAACCGGTGGCAGGACAGTTTAATGGTGTAGTAGTCGGTGAAGTGGTTGAATGTGGCCAACACCCAAATGCAGATAAATTGCGTGTAACTAAGGTTAATGTGGGTGGTGAACGCCTACTCGATATCGTTTGTGGTGCGCCAAATTGCCGTCAAGGCTTAAAAGTTGCTGTAGCGACTGTTGGTGCTGTTTTACCGGGCGATTTTAAAATCAAAGCGGCAAAACTGCGTGGTGAGCCGTCAGAAGGTATGTTGTGCTCTTACTCTGAGCTGGGTATTTCTGACGATCATAGCGGCATTATTGAGCTACCTTTAGATGCTCCGATTGGTACTGACTTACGCGATTATTTAAAATTTGATGACAGTATTATCGAAATTAGTATTACCCCTAACCGTGCAGACTGTTTAAGTATTTTAGGTGTTGCGCGTGATGTGGCGGTGATTAATAAACAGCAGTTGCAAGAGCCTAAAATTGAGGCTGTCAAAGCTACAATCGCAGATTCATTCCCTATTCGCGTTGAAGCGCCAGAAGCATGTCCGCGTTTTCTAGGTCGTGTGATCAAAAATATTGATGTATCAGCACCAACTCCATTATGGATGAAAGAGAAGCTGCGCCGTGGTGGCGTCCGTTCAATTGATGCTGTTGTTGATATCACTAACTATGTATTACTTGAGTTAGGACAGCCTCAACATGCTTACGATCTTGATCGCCTAAATGGAGCCATTGTTGTTCGTATGGCAAAACAGGACGAGAAATTAGTTCTGTTAGATGGTAGCGAAGCAACATTAAAATCTGATACGTTAGTGATTGCTGATGAACAAAAAGCACTTGGTATTGCGGGTATTTTTGGTGGTGAGTACTCAGGTGTTAATAGCGATACGAAAAATGTTCTATTAGAATGTGCATTTTTTAATCCATTATCAATCACAGGTCGTGCGCGTCATCATGGGTTACATACTGATGCTTCACACCGTTTTGAGCGCGGTGTTGACCCTGAATTACAATTCAAGGCTATGGAGCGTGCCACACAACTGATCCTTGATATTTGTGGTGGTGAAGCAGGCGAAGTCATTGACGTTTCCAGTGCGGCACATTTACCTAAAGCGGCCAATATTACCCTGACTCGTCAGAAGTTAGACCGTCTGATTGGTCATGTGATTGCGGATGATGTAGTCACTGATATTTTATCTCGCTTAGGTTGCCAAGTGAAGGTTTCAGAAGGCCGCTGGGATGTGGTAGCACCGAGCTGGCGCTTTGATATGCAAATCGAAGAAGATTTGGTTGAAGAAGTTGCGCGTGTTTATGGTTATAACAGCATTCCAGATGTTCCTCTGCGTGCTGATTTAATTATGACTAAGCACCAAGAAGCTGATCTGCCTTTGAAGCGTGTTAAAGCGATGTTAGTTGACCGTGGATATCAAGAAGCGATTACTTACAGCTTTGTTGACCCGAAAGTACAGTCTCTGTTGCACCCTGAGCAAGAAGCATTAGTGTTACCAAATCCTATCTCAGCTGATATGTCAGCAATGCGTTTGTCACTTTTAACCGGTCTTTTAACCACTGTAGTCTATAATCAGAATCGTCAACAAAGTAGAATTCGTTTATTTGAGACAGGTCTGCGTTTTATCCCTGATAATCAAGCAGAATATCAAATTCGCCAAGAAGCTATGTTGGCAGGTGTGATTGCAGGTAACAAATTTGAAGAGCATTGGTCATTAGATAAACAAATTGTGGATTTCTTTGATTTAAAAGGTGATCTCGAAGCTGTTTTGGAATTGACTGGCAAACTGAATCAAATTACATTTAAAGCTGAAGCACATCCAGCGTTACATCCTGGGCAAAGTGCTGGGATTTATCTGGAAAATGAACATATTGGTATTATTGGTGTTGTTCATCCAGAACTAGAACGTAAACTCGATTTGAATGGTCGAACCGTCGTATTTGAGGTTCGCTGTGATGCGATAGCACAACGTGTGATCCCTGATGCAAAGGCGATTTCACGCTATCCATCGAACCGTCGTGACATCGCAGTTGTTGTGCCAGAAAGTGTAGCTGCAGCAGATGTTCTGGCAGAGTGTAAAAAAATTGGCATAAATCATATAGTTGGCATAAACTTGTTTGATGTGTATTGTGGTGAAGGGATAGCAGATGGTTATAAGAGTCTTGCTATCAGTCTTGTCTTCCAAGATACTGCGCGTACTATGGAAGAAGAAGAGATAACCGCGACCGTTGATCTGTGTGTTGCTGCGTTAAAACAGCGATTCCAAGCCTCCTTGAGGGACTAAACCTATGGCGCTTACTAAAGCTGAAATGTCAGAAAATTTGTTTGAAAAACTGGGTGTTAGCAAACGTGATGCTAAAGACCTTGTCGAAACTTTCTTTGAAGAGGTTCGCCTTTCCTTAGAAAATGGTGAGCAAGTAAAATTATCTGGATTCGGTAACTTTGATTTACGTGATAAAAATCAACGTCCCGGTCGTAACCCAAAAACTGGGGAAGATATTCCAATTACTGCCCGCCGCGTTGTGACCTTCCGCCCTGGCCAAAAATTAAAAAGCCGTGTGGAAAAAGCAACACCAAAAGAGTAATAGCACTTTTTTGTGCTGATAAAAGACCGCCTAGGCGGTCTTTTGTTTTTGTTATGACAAATGCAATGTTAAAAAACATTTAAGCATTTGATTCATTGTGGTTAATGTGGTTTGTTATAAACCTTTTCAAATTTAAAATATCATCCTCAATTGAATTGGGGAGATGGGAAGGAAGAGGATCAGGGAGATAAGTGCCAAGCTGACTTAAAATAATCGCTTCGGTACTCATGTTGTTATCTTTAAAGTGTGTTTGAATGGTTTTATAAAAAGGAATACAGAGACGTAGCATAATATTTTGCTCATGTAATGGTTTCGTTTGTTTAGTTCTTTTGTATTTTTTGCTTTCATTCAGTATTTCATCTCTTGCATGTTTATTAGCTTTAAAAAAATCCTGTTGTAGTTGTTTAATTGCCCCCGTTAATGCATGAGCGTTGAATTCTTCTCCTTCAAATGCTAAAAAATCAATCTCTTGAGCACTAATGATTTGCTGAACTTTATCTTTTTGCGTTTGAGTACTGGGCTTCCTAAGTATTCCATCTGTCATAATCAACCTAGGATCAGAGGTTAAGAGCGCAATCAAACTGTTTATTTTATGAAGTATTTCTTTTGATTTAAGAGATAGAGTAGGGGCTGTATTAATTTGTAGTCTATTCTCCATATAAATTTGATAGCATTTGCGTTGTTCTGGTGTCAAATTTTCTATCTTTCTATAGTTGCTATATTCAGAAGCGATAAGATACCTAACGTATTGATTATCAATATCACGTTGTTCTTTATATTCACCAAATGATGAAGGAAGATCATTATGCAAAACAGGTGCTATGAGACCAGCTAACTCTTCAATCGTTACCTCATGTACATTTTGTTGTTCTAATATTTGGCATAATATTGGCATTAATTCCTGTAATACTAACGGTTGAGCTTCCAAACTTGATGGATGGAACTTTAACAATCCCTCTGTTTCTTGTAGGAGAATACTTTCATCAATTAAAGGAGATTGGCCTGTTTTTATCCAGCTTTCTTTTAATTCATCAAGCTTTTTCGTTTCACTAGAGTCAGCCGCCATTATATCAGCAATGAATGGTTGTAATGATTCCAATGTAGAGTGAATATCATCTTTTGTTAATGGCGTTTGAGCCATTTGTTTTTGATTGACTCGACATTGGATAAGCGCTTCTTTAAGCTTAACTATCTGTTCGGCTAAATGTGCTGATTTTGTTACTTCTTCAGTGTTTGAACTACCTGTTTTGATTTCATAAATCGGGTTTGTATAAGTAAAGTATTTAGATTTGAATGGATTTACTGAACGTAGAATATTAGTAACTTTTGTAATAAAACGTGAGAAAGAAATGGCTTGTTTTTTGGTAGAAAGTACATTATCTCCATTTATGGTGCCATTAATTTGGTTTGTTAGATTGTTACGAGTAGGATTAAAATTAGTGCTCATAAAGTTCCTTTAGTTTTATAGTTGAAGAAATTATGAGTATCCTAGATTGATGGATAGCGTATTACTTTCATAAATAGCTATAATTAGTCTGCTGGCCTCTTTTTTTAAAATATTATTAACCTAATGAATAATCACTTATTAAATCTTCAAAAACAGCAACAGCGCTCTGATGTGCGATTAATTATTATGTTAATGATTTTTTTGATGATTATCTCAATGGTGGCACTGAGTGTGGGTGAAATTCAGCTTTGGCCAAACCAATGGGGTAGTGAAAGTGCTCAATTGTTTGTTTGGCAAATTCGTTTTCCTCGGCTACTGGCGGTAATCACCATTGGTGCAGCATTAGCTGTTACTGGTGCGATCATGCAAGCGTTATTTGAAAATCCATTGGCAGAGCCTGGGCTTCTTGGGATCAGTAATGGTTCTGGGGTTGCCGTGGTTTTGGTTGTGTTATTATCCAACGGGGTGACGCAATATTGGCTAATCAGCGTTGGTGCGATTATTGGTGCACTGCTGTTAACCTCGATTTTGCTTTTCTTTGCTCGTCGAAAGCATTTTAACAATGCCAGCTTGCTGTTGGTGGGAGTGGCACTTGGCGTGATCTGTGGCGCGATAATGACATGGATGGTGTATATCAGTAGCAGTTTGGATTTACGTCAGTTGCTTTACTGGATGATGGGCAGTTTTAGTGGTATCGATTGGCGTCAATTTGGCTTAGTTATCGCATGTTTACCATTCTTACTATGGGCTATCTTCCAAGGTAATATCCTCAATTACTTGTCGCTAGGATCATTGCAAGCCTATCAATTGGGGGTTTCTCTGCATCGCTGGCGATTAGCTTTGATTATCGTAACAGGTGTATTAGTTGGTTTAAGTGTGGCGATTGCAGGAGCTATTAGCTTTATTGGTTTGGTCGTTCCGCATATTTTGCGATTAGCGGGGCTAACGGATAATCGAACTTTATTGCCCGGATGTGCATTCGCAGGTGCAGGGGGATTGCTACTGGCTGATATCGTTTCAAGAACATTAATCGCAAATGCCGAAATCCCTATAGGGGTGATCACAGCAACGTTAGGGGCACCTATTTTTATTTGGCTGTTAATCCGTAATAATCAATGGAGGTAAAATAGATGGGGAAATTACCTCCAGTGATTGAATTAGTACAGTTCAGTATTGGTAACCGTTTACATAATATCAATGAGAGTGTATTTGCCGGTGAGAAAATTTATTTATTAGGTGCAAATGGTTCAGGTAAAAGCACATTATTAAATGGAATAAGCGGTTTTTTATTTTCTACCGGACAACTTAAAGTGAATGGGCAAGATATAGTTAGCTATTCAACTCAAGAGCTGAGCCAACAGCGCGCCTATTTCCCCCAATTAGTCCCTCACCAACCTATTTTAAAAGTATTTCAGTATTTAGCGTTGTTTCATTTAGCGACTGACTTTAGTTCGTCGTTATTTGATAGTTTATGCCATGATTTTCAACTTGGCGCTTTATTATTGAAGCCTATCAATCAGTTATCCGGTGGTGAGTGGCAAAGAGTACGCATTATTGCCGCGTTTTTACAGGTGTGGGATGGCCAAGATCTGAGTGGAAAATTCATCCTATTTGATGAGCCAACGAACAATTTAGATATTATTCAGCAATCAATGTTAGATAAATGGGTGAAATATTTTTGTGATTGCCAAGGAACGGTTATAATGAGTGATCATAACTTGAGTCACGCATATAAATATGCAGATAAAGTTTGGATGTTAAAAAAAGGTGAAATTATCTTTTCAGGTAAACCTGAGCAAGTTATGAACGAGTGTAATCTTTCTGAAATATTTGCAGGTAAAATCCGTTTAAGTCCAAATGATGAAAATAGGTTTTGGCAGGTAATTAATTTTGACGAGTAACTCAAAAATTGTTTTAATCGACGGTTTCGTTGTGGTTTACGATATAAGAAATGTTTTCAGGTGTTGATGTTCGGTTAAAGTAACTTTAACTAGAATACTCTATTCTTAATAAAAATTAGGCTACAAACTATATGAGCAATTTCCTTCCGTTTTCAAAACCGGCAATCGGTGACGAAGAGGTTAAGGCAGTAGAGAAAGTTCTGCGTTCAGGCTGGATCACCACAGGCCCACAGAATCATCAGTTAGAAGAAGACTTTTGCAAACGTTATGGTTGTAAACATGCAATTGCCCTTACTTCAGCAACCGCAGGTATGCATGTTGTTTTAATGGCGTTGGGGATAGGCCCTGGTGATGAGGTGATAACACCATCACAAACGTGGGTATCCACCATCAATATGATTGAGCTATTAGGTGCAACACCCGTGATGATTGATGTCGATCGTGACACGCTTATGGTGCAACCTGATGCGGTAGAGAAAGCGCTTACTGCGAAAACGAAAGCGATAATTCCTGTACACTATGCAGGTGCTCCTTGTGATTTAGACGCATTACGCGCTATCGCACAAAAAGCAGGTGTGGTACTGATTGAGGATGCTGCCCACGCAGTAGGCACTCGTTATAAAGATGAGTGGGTCGGTCAACATGGCACTGCTATCTTTTCTTTCCATGCAATCAAAAATGTGACTTGTGCCGAAGGCGGCTTAGTGGTTACTGATGATGATGAATTAGCCCAGCGTGTTCGTACATTAAAATTCCATGGTTTAGGTGTTGACGCCTTTGATCGACAAATGCAAGGCAGAAAACCACAAGCTGAAGTGGTTGAACCTGGGTTAAAATATAACTTGTCAGATATTCATGCTGCGATAGCGGTGGTTCAATTGTCTCGTGTTGAAGAAATGAACCAACGACGTGCGCAGCTCGTTGCTCGTTATCGTGAAGCATTAAAAGATTCACCGCTGCAAATGCTGTCAGTACCTGAATATCCTCATTTACATGCTAACCACTTATTTATGGTGCGTGTTGACAAAACTGTGTGTGGTATCGATCGTGATACTTTTATGGAAAAACTAAAAGCGTATGATATTGGTACGGGCTTGCATTTCCGTGCTGCACATACGCAAAAATATTACCGTGAGAAGTACCCAGAACTCTCACTCGCAGAGTCAGAATGGAACACAGCAACGCTTTGTTCACTGCCTCTCTTCCCTGATATGTCTGATGCAGATGTTGATCGGGTAGTTAAAGCGATAAATGAAATCCTTTTGGAGTCAAAATAGTGTCATTTGTAGATGAATTTGAAGAGATTAAAAAAGTCTCTGTTGTGATCCCTGTTTATAATGAAGAGCAAAGTCTTCCTCAGTTGCTTGAGCGTACCATCAAGTCCTGTAAACAATTAACTCAGGCTTATGAGCTGATTTTAGTTGATGATGGCAGCAGCGATCGTTCAGCGAAAATGTTGACTGAAGCCGCAGAAAATCCTGATAACCATGTTATCGCGATCATTCTGAATCGTAACTATGGGCAGCATTCTGCAATTATGGCTGGTTTCAATCAAGCAGACGGTGATTTAGTGATTACACTGGATGCAGATTTGCAAAACCCTCCAGAAGAGATCCCTCGTTTAGTGCAAACTGCGGCTCAAGGTTATGATGTTGTTGGGACTCGTCGTGCTAATCGTCAAGATTCGTGGTTCCGTAAAACGGCGTCTAAAATGATTAATGCGATGATCACGAAAGCGACCGGTCGTTCGATGGGTGATTATGGTTGTATGTTACGTGCATACCGTCGTCATATTATTGATGCGATGCTGCAATGCCATGAACGAAGCACATTTATTCCTATTTTAGCGAATACTTTTGCGCGTAGAACGATTGAAATTGATGTAGCGCATGCTGAACGTGAGTTTGGTGATTCAAAATACAGCTTTATGAAGCTGATTAATTTAATGTATGACCTGCTGACTTGCTTAACTACAGCGCCTCTGCGTTTATTAAGTGTAGTTGGTAGTATTATTGCAGCAGGCGGTTTCTTATTAGCAGTGTTGTTGATCGTATTACGTTTGCTTTTTGGCGCAACATGGGCCGCGGATGGCGTGTTCACACTGTTTGCAATACTCTTTATGTTTATCGGCGCACAATTTGTCGCTATGGGGCTGCTTGGTGAGTATATCGGCAGGATCTATAATGATGTGCGTGCGAGACCCCGTTATTTTATTCAAAAAGTCGTCGGTGCGGATGCTAAGACTGACAAAAATCAGGAAGAAAACTAATGAAAGCTATTGTTTTTGCCTATCATGATATTGGCTGTGTAGGGCTGAAAGCGCTTAAAAAAGCAGGTTTCGATATTCAGGCGGTATTTACTCACACTGATGATCCTAACGAAAACCACTTTTACTCTTCAGTAGCGCGTGTCAGCGCGGACATGGAACTTCCTGTTTACGCGCCAGAAAATGTCAATCACCCATTGTGGATTGAACGTATTCGCGAATTGAAACCAGATGTTATTTTCTCATTCTACTATCGTGACATGCTGAGTGAAGAACTGTTAGCGTTGGCACCGAAAGGCGCGTTTAACCTACACGGCTCTTTATTGCCAAAATACCGTGGTCGTGCACCAATTAATTGGGCACTACTAAACGGTGAGCACGAAACCGGTGTGACTCTGCACAAAATGGTTGCTAAAGCGGATGCTGGCGAGATTGTTGCGCAAGAAAAAGTGGCGATCACTGATACTGACACTGCGCTGACTCTACATGCTAAAGTACGTGAAGCCGCAGAAGTGTTATTAGATAAAACTCTGCCACTGATTGAAGCAGGCAACTACCAGACGACAGCTCAAGATGAGAGCCAAGCAAGCTATTTCGGGCGTCGTACAGCTGAAGATGGCCTGATTGATTGGAGCCGTTCTGCGACAGAAGTTAACTGTCTGATCCGTGCTGTAACTGAACCGTATCCAGGTGCGTTCACCTATTTGGGTGCTCGTAAAATGATCATTTGGCGCGCTCGCGTTTTAGATGATAACCAAGGTAAAGCGGCTGGTACTGTACTGTCTAGCGATCCACTACGTATCGCTTGTGGTCAAGGTGCGATTGAAGTGGTTAGCGGTCAAAGCGAAACAGGTTTGTACATGCAAGGTAACCGTCTTGCTAACGAGATGGGGATTGTGACTGACGTGCGTGTTGGTGCGAAACCTACCGCTCAAGTAAAACGTCGTACACGTGTTCTGATCCTTGGTGTTAACGGCTTTATCGGTAACCACTTGACTGAGCGTCTGTTAAAAGACGGTAACTACGATATCTATGGTATGGATATTGGTTCGTCTGCGATTGAACGCTTTATTGGTAACCCACGTTTCCACTTTATCGAAGGTGACGTGAGCATTCATACTGAGTGGATTGAATACCACATTAAAAAATGTGACGTTATTCTGCCGCTGGTAGCGATTGCAACACCAATCGAATATACCCGTAACCCACTGCGCGTATTCGAATTAGACTTCGAAGAAAACTTGAAAGTGGTTCGCTACTGTGTGAAATACAACAAACGTATCATCTTCCCATCAACTTCAGAAGTTTATGGTATGTGTGATGATAAAGAGTTTGATGAAGACGAATCACGCCTGATTGTTGGTCCAATCAACAAGCAACGTTGGATTTACTCTGTATCTAAACAGCTGCTAGACCGAGTGATCTGGGCATATGGTGCGAAAGAAGGTCTGAAATTCACCTTATTCCGTCCATTTAACTGGATGGGACCTCGTTTAGACAGCTTGAATTCTGCTCGTATTGGTAGTTCGCGTGCAATCACTCAGTTGATCCTCAACTTAGTTGAAGGTTCACCAATTAAACTGGTTGATGGTGGTGCACAGAAACGTTGCTTTACTGACATTAAAGACGGTATTGAAGCGCTGTTCCGCATTATCGAAAACAAAGACGGTAAATGTGATGGCCAAATCATCAACATTGGTAACCCAACTAACGAAGCAAGTATTCGTGAGTTAGCGGAAATGTTGCTTGAAAGCTTTGAAAAGCACCCACAACGTGGAAAATTCCCGCCATTTGCAGGCTTCCGTGAAATCGAAAGCAGCAGCTACTATGGTCAAGGCTATCAAGATGTTGAACATCGTAAACCAAGTGTTGAAAACGCACGTCGTTTATTAAACTGGGTTCCGAGCATCGACATGAAAGATACCATCGAAGAGACATTAGATTTCTTCCTACAAGGTGCTGTTGAAGAGTTAGGTGATAAAGACTAATGAAAAAAGTTGGCTTGAGAATTGATGTGGATACCTATCAAGGTACATTGAAAGGCGTTCCACAATTACTCAAAGTGCTTAAACAGCACAACATTCAGGCCAGCTTTTTCTTCAGTGTAGGACCCGATAATATGGGGCGCCATTTATGGCGCCTTTTGCGTCCTAAATTCCTGTGGAAAATGCTGAGATCTAACGCTGCCTCTTTATATGGACTCGATATCTTATTGGCGGGTACGGCTTGGCCGGGTAAAAAAATCGCCAAAGATTTAGGTTATTTAATGAAGCAAACGTTAGATGAAGGCCATGAAGTTGGATTGCATGCATGGGATCACCAAGGCTGGCAAGCGAAGGTGGCTAAGTGGAGTGAGGCTCAGCTCGCTGAGCAAGTGAAGCTTGGTGTTGATGCGTTACAAAAGGCAACAGGGCAGCCAGTAATGTGTTCTGCGGTTGCGGGATGGCGTGGCGATGAGCGAGTACTTGAAGTTAAACAAAAGTTTGGTTTCAGTTACAATAGTGATTGCCGCGGGCAATATCCATTTAGACCGATCCTACGTGATGGTTCGATAGGTACCGTGCAGATCCCAGTGACCTTACCAACTTATGATGAAGTGGTCGGCACCGTGGTTAGTGATGAAGCTTTTAATGATTTTATCTTGCAAGCGATAAAAGAGGATCAAGGTGTTCCGGTTTACACTATCCATACTGAAGTTGAAGGAATGTCTAAATCAGAACAATTTTCACAATTATTGGAACGAATTACTCAAGAAGAAATCCAATTCTGTACATTAAGTGATTTATTGCCAGAAGACATCAACACACTACCTACGGGCAAAGTGGTGAGAGCACCATTCCCGGGGCGTGAAGGCTGGCTTGGCTGCCAAGAAGAGGGATAGTATAAGCATGTTGAATAACCGAGCGAGCAAAATAGGAGCCTCACTGCTGGCTCTTTTTTTTATCTTAACTTATTTACTGCCGTTGAATAGCCGTTTACTTTGGCAGCCCGACGAAACGCGTTATGCAGAAATTAGCCGTGAAATGTTACAACGTGGCGATTGGATCGTTCCGTATATGTTGGACACTCGCTACTTTGAAAAACCCGTAGCCGGTTATTGGATCAACAATATTAGCCAAATGATTTTTGGTGAAACTAATTTTGCCGTTCGCTTCGGTTCTGTGTTTTGCATTTTGCTGAGTGCATTACTTATCTATCGTATGGCTAAAATGATGTGGCGTAATAACCATGTTGCCTACGTTGCAAGCTTTATCTATGTTTCGATGTTCTTGGTGTTTGCTGTTGGGACATATAGCGTACTTGATCCGATGTTGTCATTGTGGATTGCTGCAAGTATGTATTGCTGTCTATGGGCAATGAAGGCACGGGGAATAAAAGAAAAACTGGGGGCATGGATCTGTCTCGGTTTAGCATGTGGCATGGCATTTATGACCAAAGGGTTCCTTGCATTAGCCATTCCAGTGATTGTAATGCTGCCAATTACGATATACCAAAAGCGCTTTCTTGAAATGATCAAGTATGGGCCGCTTGCCATTGTCTCTGCGGTATTAATTAGTTTGCCATGGGCACTGGCGATTGCAAAACAAGAACCCGATTATTGGAATTATTTCTTCTGGGTTGAACATATCAAGCGTTTCACTGCTGATGATGCACAACATATAGCACCGTTCTGGTATTACATTCCGATTATTTTATTAGGCTCCATTCCATGGGTTGGATTGCTTCCAGGCGCATTATGTAAAGGTTGGAAAGAACGTAAATCAAGCCCTGATATGTTTTTCCTACTGTGTTGGTTTGTTGTCCCCGTGTTGTTCTTTAGTATTTCACGCGGTAAGTTACCAACCTACATGCTACCGTTTATGGCTCCATTAGCATTGTTAATGGCGAAGTATGGGGTAGATTGTGTGCGTAATGGCAAAATGAAAGCGCTAAAAGCGAATGGTATTATTAACATTGCCATTGGTGTATTAGCGGTTATCGCAATTATTATTGCCGGCACTGTTATTAAGCGTCCTCTCTACGAAGCAGATGAATGGTCTAAGATGGTACTTGGTATCGTCGCTTTCTCTATTTGGGGTATCATTGGTTACCTATGTACCGTGTTAAATGCTAAGTATTGGTTATGGGCAGCCTCTTGTTCGCTTGCGGTGAGTTTATGCATCGGAAGTGCATTGCCAAACAATACGATTAATTCAAAGCTGCCACAAAGTTTTATCCATCAGAATCATGATTTACTTATGGATAGCAAATATTTAATGGCAAGTAATGTCGGAATTGCGGCTGGGCTAGCATGGGAAACGCAAAACTCAAATATCTACTTATATAATAGTAGTGGTGAGCTGACTTACGGCTTAGAGTATCCTGATAGCCAACACCGTTTAGTCAAACCCGATCAATTTGCGGCTTGGTTAGCCAAAGCACGTCAAGAGGGGCAAGTGACCGTGGTATTTTTACTTGGTCGTAAAGAGGGGCTCCCAGACATACCTAAGCCAGATCAGGTGATCAGTAATTCACGCATTGCGATTGTGGTGTATCACAAACAATGATTGCACAATTATTACTACTATTATTGGTCAGTGCATTAACTTGCATTGGCCAAATAGCACAAAAACAAGCGGTCGTTTGTTGGCAGGGCGATAAGCAAAATAAAACAGCATCAGCCATTCGTTGGTTGGTGCTGGCGTTGTTGATGCTAGGTTTGGGCATGTTGTTTTGGTTAAAGCTCTTGGAAACCATGCCATTAAGTATTGCTTACCCGATGCTCAGTATTAACTTTGTTTTAGTCACTTTGATTGGTCAATTTGTTTATCATGAAAAAACAGGGCTGGATCATTGGCTAGGTGTTGTAGCGATTATGATCGGTATCTTTCTGATGAGTATTAGTGGATGAATAAAGGTTATATTTGGGTAGTAGGCAGTGCACTGTTAGTGACGATTGCTCAGCTGAGTTTAAAGGCTGGTGTAGTTGGGCTACCTTCGTTCACCCTTGGATGGCATTGGTTACAACTCGATTGGCTAATGGCGAACGCTGTTAGTTTAGGTATCGTGTTTATTGGTCTAGTGTGTTATGCATTATCTATGCTGTGTTGGTTGTTGGCTTTGAAATCAATTCCATTGAATAAAGCTTACCCATTAATTAGCTTGAGCTATATATTTGTGTATTTGCTGGCTGTTATTTTGCCTTGGTATAATGAACCGGCAACATGGCTAAAAGCCGGAGGCGTCGCATTTATTATTCTCGGTGTTTGGTTAATTAGTCGACCAACAAAACGGTCAGCCAATAAAACTAAATAATGTAATTTAATGACGCGATTATTTATTTTTCATATTTTAACGGCTATGATGAATTTGATGTGCTGATTTTTTATCCACAGGGTGCGATATGATAATTAAATGGCGATATTTACCAATAATATTTTCACTGGTGCTGGTGGGATGTTCCACTTCAGTTAAAAGAACCCCGCCGCCGCCGTTAAAAACACAATTATCTGACCCAATCATGACCATTGCTCAGCTAAAAGACCAGTTGGAGCAATGGTATGGTACACCGTATAACTACGGTGGAATGAGCCAAAGTGGCGTTGATTGCTCTGGCTTTGTATATCGTACCTTTAATGATCGCTTTGCTATCCAGTTACCACGTACTACGGTTGACCAAACCCAGCTTGGCACACGTATTGATAAATCAGATTTGATGCCTGGCGATTTAGTTTTCTTTAAAACAGGTTCAGGTGAGAATGGTTTACATGTTGGTATTTATGATACGGACAATACATTTATTCACGCATCAACCAGTAAAGGGGTGATCCGTTCATCGATGGATAATGTGTATTGGCGAAAGGTGTTTTGGCAAGCTCGCCGTATCTAGCCTTCATTTCCTCTTTATTTATACTCTAGATAATTCAAGATTGCAGTTAGGCGCTTACATAAATCGGTGACTAGCACGAGTGAACGTGGTTAACAGCACTGCAACTTGAAGGATGACGAGTATATGCTATCTTAATGCCAATTTTTTATTACTAAGGTAGCAGCATGTCTAGCTTACGTTTACTTATTTCTGAATCGTTTGACCCTTGGTTTAATTTAGCAGTTGAAGAAACCATATTTCGCCAAATGGCAGCAGACCAACGAGTGATGTTTTTATGGCGCAATGCAGATACTGTGGTAATGATACACTAATCAAACAAAATAATTTGCAGGTGGGCTTTCTAACCACTTGATTTAAAATAATTAATTTTTTATGGGGTAGATAAGTCACGAATTACATTTGAGATAAATATTCATATAAAATCATTGACAAAGGGAATTTTATAATTTTTGTGTTATACTTCCTATGTAAAGGAAGATGTACTCAATTTGCATAAATACTATGACAAATGAAACTAATGTGTCGTCTCCCACACTCCCTAGTGTGCAGTACTCAAAATATTTCTCCGAAAAACCACCTTTCAGTATACAGGCTTGTTATTTTTATAAACTGAATAGGCTTATTCAGAAACATATTGGGTATTTAACTTGCATGAAGCGAGTCATTTAATAAGGGAATATATGAAATAATTAAAAGGATTTTTGATGATGGATAATTTTAACACTAGTCATTTTAATAAAAATGAACTAGATAAGGGGTATGCCGAATTATTAAAAGGCAAAGACTTCAAATGGTTTATTACACTTACATATAAAAATGCAGCAAATCAAAAGCTTACAACTGATAAAGTACAAAGAGATATAGATAATCTTCATAGAATTATGCATCGAGAATGTTTTGGAAAACATTATAAAAATAAAGATAATGCGGACAAGATGATAATTAATATGTTCTCTTCTATAGAGAAAGGAATGGATGAGAATATTCATATTCATATTTTACTTTCAGATATCCTATCAGGAATAGAAACTAAGACAAGTACACCTCTAAACGAATTGTTGCTAAATACTTGGAGGGAAAAAATACTTGGTAAGCTTGGTAAGTATGCAAATACTGATTGTCAGGTTATAACATATATAAATGGTGTGGTTCATTATATTTTAAAAGAATCAGGCACTGGATATGAAAATATTGATCTTAGTAAATTATCCTAATTATATTGTAGCACCTTGGGGGGCTGATATAGGTTTATGACCATATCTTTTAACTCCAAGAAAAGTGCAAGGGATTGGGTTCCTTGGTTTAAGTGTGTCTGAAGGAAAATTACAGTACTTTAATACTTTAATACTTTAATACTTTAATACTTTAATACTTTAATACTTTAATACTTTAATACTTTAATAGTACATTAGTACAATTTTGTAGAATAAGGCTGTATCTATTGTCTAGTACTTTAGTTTGTTTTTTTAGATGGAAGATTATATTATATGAATATAATCTTCTTTTTTATGAGTGATTTATGAGTAAATTAAAAGCTCACGTTTATACTAGGATTTCGAAAGCTAGCCAGCAAGAAGGTAGTGGTTTGCATGAGCAGCGTGAGAGAATAGATGAATATATTAAAAAGCATACTAACATTTTTGATGGTAAAGTGACTTACTGGGAAGATATAGGAAAAAGTGCTTATAAAGGAAAAAATATTCAAGATGGGGAGATTGCTGAATTTATCAAACAGGTTAAGTCAGGTTTAATAGGAGAAGGTCACGCTTTAATTCTGTATTCTTTAGACCGCTTCTCTCGCCGTTCGTCATGGGATGAGGATATTTTACAGTGGTTAGTAAAAAATGATATAGAGATTCATGATGTAACAACACCTGTCGTTCTTAAGAAAGATGATCCTTGGTCAAAAACAATCATGGATTTGATTCTTCTTCGAGGTCATAATGAAAGTGAAATCAAAGCTGAAAGGTCTAAAGCTGGTTGGAAGAAGCGGTTAGATGATACTCGCAACGAAGGAAAGGTATTTACAAATAAATTACCCAGTTGGTTAAGTACTGATGAGAATGGTTACATCATCATTGAAGAGAAAGTAGAAATTATAAAGCGATTGTTTAGAGACTATTTAAGTGGATTGAGTAGCACTATGATAGCCAGACGGCTTAATGAAGAGGGCATTGAGTCTATGGCTGGCTCACTATGGCGTCCTAATGGTGTGACTAAACTTATAAAGGATGAAAGACTTAGGGGAACTCTTCGCCGTAGTAATAATCAAGAGTCAGTACCTAACATTTTCCCTGTAATTATAGATGAGGATCTATTTAATAGTGCTAATAGAATGCTTAATATTAATGCAGCTGGAATTAAAGGGCGTCCTAGAGAAAATAATAAAACTAGAGAAGTGAATAATATTCTTACTGGTATTGTTCGTTGTGGTAAATGTGGAGCAAAAGTTACAACGGCTAAAAATGGTCGAGGTGTTAAATATGTTGTATGTTTAAATCGGCGTAATCATGAAATTTGCAGACAAAGAAGTATTAGACTTAGAGAGCTAGAAACTATAATTATAAGACATACAAAGCAAATGGATATGTCTAAAGTTTTTTCGTTTCATAAAGAAGATAAAACACATGAAAATAAATTAAAAATGGAATTGATGTATTTAAATGAGGAAGAGAAAAAATTTAAAGAAAAAATTAGTGAGAGGAAAAAATTAGGAAAAACTGTTAATTATATTTTAGCTGATTCATTAACAGAGATACTAGATAGAATTGATGAGGTTAGACAAGAACTATCTCAGATTAATATCATAGAGCCTATACCCATATTAGAAAAAATAGAAATTAAGGAACTAATAGACGTATCTAACATAGATTTAAGGATGAGCTTAAGAAAGTATCTGACACAGACAGTTGATGAAATTAGATTTAGAAGTATTGAAGAAAAATTTTTAATAGAAATTAAATATTATAACAATGTATATAAACATATACTAATAACAGATAAAAAGGTTAATGTTATTGAGCATGAAATTAGTATTGAAAAAGAAGAAGATAAAATTATTTATTCAACTAGTGAATTTAAACTGTGTGTAAATGAAACTACTCAAGAATGTAATTTTAAGGGGTTAAAGCTTGTTAAAATTCAAGATTATTTTTTATTAATCAATTACATCAGTGGATTAGGTGATAAGCAATGGGTGATAAATGAAATGCACAAAAATGAAAATATTGTATTCTCTAACGGCTTATAAAAGTGGGGGCTTGCCAAGTTTTGATTTAGCCTTGTGTAGCAAGGCTAAACTAGATAGTCTGATAGTCATAAGTAATTAGCTATGGTGTAGTAAGGATCAAAACTACCTCACCAACTATTTGTAGATCACTTAAAGAGTCATTATCAATAATAATATCTGTATAGTTTGGATTTGTGCTATTTAATAAGTAACCGTGTGGTGTTACTTGCACTAATTTGTATAAATAGTGTTCATTTTTTTGCAGTACCATAATCTTACTTTCTTTAAGCAATTTTTTGTTAGTATCAACAAGAACTACACTATTGGTACTAAAAATAGGTGCCATAGAATCAGTATCAACATATAGTGCAGCAAGGCTTTCCGTACTACCATCGATATTTTTAAAGTCATTAAATCCTAAAAAAAGGAACTCTTTTCTATTTAAAAAAGGTATTTTGTGTATTAACGACGGAACACTATCAGTTGTTCTCTGATTTTGTAAGGTTGAACTATTGCCTGTGGCTAACCATTCAATTGAAACATTACATGCTTTAGATAGAAGCACTAGATTTTCAAGTGTTGGGCTTGACTGAGCATTTATGTAGTTATGAAAGGTACTGTAACTAATACCTGCCTTATGAGCGAAATCCCTTCCGCTACCTTTAGGTACTATTGATTTTAAACGTTCACTGAATTCTACGATCGTCTTCTTTTTACTATTCATAATCTATTGCTCATTACATTAAAAGGAATTTAGTTCCTTTTATGGTTTGACAAGTTCCTAATAATGATCAATCATGTTCTTGAAATAATTAATGAGTAGTCATTATGAGTAATCACAACAGTTTAGCATCTCAGAAAAAGGAACAAAATGCTAGTTCAAAGAACTGGCATAGAGCAGAAATTATTGCTGAAGTAAAAAAGAAAGGGAGTTCTCTAGCTTCTCTTTCTAGGGTAAATGGATTGCACGAAAGAACCTTATACAATGTGTTAGATAGAAGTTGGCCCAAGGGTGAAAAAATAATTGCTGATTTTTTAGGCTTGAAAGTTTCTGACATTTGGCCTGAGCGTTACAGAAAAAATATTTAATGTGGAGTTTACCATGAATCCTTTAGTAGTATTTTTAGTTAGTATGTTATTAGGAATATTTTATTATATAAAAATGAAAAAATGGTGTATCAAAAGTAATATAAAAGGGTTTGTTAAATATGTTTTTTTAATTGGAACTAGTTTTATAGTATTTATTCTGTCAGTTTTTATATTAGCGTTGCTATTTCAAAAGTCTAATAATATTGGAGAGGAAAAGTACAGTTGTAGTATTGGTTTATATAATTTAAGTAGCAATAAATTTGAAAACTTCAATTTAAATCAGGTGAGAAAAGGAAAGTATATAGACGGAGGCACTGCAATATTAACAATAAAAAATAATAGATTCTCTTTTTATTTAGATTTAATCAATAAAAGTTTTGATTCACCTGAATTGAAAGATAAACTTGTGGATGTTAACGGAAGAGAAAGCAAAAATGGCTTTACAGTAATTAATAAAGATAATGTTACTGGTTTTAATTATTTTACATTGTATCAAGATAAAAATAAACCTGAAATACACATATCACAAGCTTTAAAAAATGGTTCAGGTTTAATTCAAGTACAGACGTTCTTTACAACAGAGTGTACAAAAATTAACTAATATATAACTTCCTACAATTTAAATTACAGATCTATTATTTAGAGGTGGCCTATTAAAATCTTGATATCGATAGGCTACCTCTTACTAAGATGACATTTATGAAATATTCTACTATGTTGATTCAAATAATTTGTAATCTTTTTTCACTCTAAAAACTGTTGCCCGACCACAATCACAAAGCTTGGCGATCTCATCAGCAGTGTATTTTCCTGTTTCTAGCATTTCACTTATTTTACTATGTAGTGCGACATTTTTTTGTTTTCCTTTATATTTTCCAGCTTTTTTAGCTATAGCAATACCTTCATCTCTTCTTGATGCAATAATACCTCGTTCAAACTCTGCCACTGCTCCCATCATGGTCAAAATTAGCCTTGAAGCGGGAGAATTATCAAAACTCATGTTATTGTCTAAGAACCTAACAGTGATTCCTTTTTCTACTAACTCATCCACTAGCGATAAAAGTTCCTTAGTATTACGGGCTAATCTATCAATAGACTTTGTAATGAGAGTATCACCTTCCCTTAAATGCGATAATAGCAATAGTAGTTCTGGCCTATCGTTAATATTTTTCCCTGATGCTTTTTCTTGAATCACTTTGTTGCAGATAGGCTCAAGTACTGAAAGCTGCCTTTCTAGATTTTGATCTTTTGAAGAAACTCTAACGTATCCTAGTATCATATTAAGCTCTTTGGTATCATTTATAATATCCAAATGATACTGAATCATATAGATGGGTTCAAGTACTAAATGATACTGTTTTAGTTGAATTAGGCGGGTATCATTAGGGAGTAGCTAAAAAGTACTCATTGTATTGTTATTAAAAATTTAGGCATTATAATAATATGTACTTATAACGAAAATGTATAAATTTATTTAGGTTGTTTTAATGCGTAAAATTTCGGAGCGGCTAAAAAATGCTAGAATATCAGAAGGGTTTTGTACTATCTGTGGAGAGTTTGGGCGTTTAAGTAAAGATCATGTTCCTCCACGTTGTGCTATAAACATACAACCAATGCTACAAAAAACAATATCTGAATATTATTCATCAGAAGAAATAAAGCCTATTAATGCTCATCATGGCTCTATATTTAAAACTATTTGTAGAGACTGTAATAACAATATTCTTGGCTCTTTAGACAGTGAAATAAAAAAACCAATTGAATATTTTTTAGGGAAATTACGAATATACTTATCGGGTAGTTGTTATAGTAACATAATAAAGGTGCCATTCAATTCTAATTTGTTTCTTAAAGCTATGGTTGGACATCTTCTTGCTGCTACTTCAGTTGAATCTTGTAAAAATGAATTAACTGAGAGTGAGTTTTACACACCATTAAGAAAATTTGTACTAGGACAGAATGAAGATATAAAATTAACTCATGATTTTTATTATTGGTTTTATCCAAATAAACTGCAAATAACATCACAATTAGCAAGCTTTTATAATGATGGAAATTTTTGTCTCTGTTGTTGTATGCATTTTTTTCCTATAGCTTTTTTAATCACTCTAAAAGAGAGAGGGACATATCCAGCACAAGCTACTAAGCTTGAGTTAGATGATAAAAATTTATATTTTAATATGTCGCCTATAAATTTCAAATATGCAAACTTTCCTTTTGTACCTCTCTATGGTAATCAGATGATGCTTTTTTCTTCTGGGTATACTTGTGTTAGTTATCCTCGTATAAAATAGATTAATTTTAATAGTCTTATATGATATAAAAATCATGTGTTTTTATTACATAAAGAATATTGTCCAAACATATTTTTCTCAATAATTTCAAAAGCCATCATTTTATTCAGTAATGACTTATTAAATTCATTAGCATCAATTTCTCTATTATTTTTAATTAAGCTTATGATGTTATAGGTTGATAAATATTCATTTTTAGACTCAAAACTATTAATTAGTTGAATGCAAGAATTTAACACAGGAATCGGTTTTTGAAACTCAAGTTTCATATTCTTAGTTAAATGAGTATTAATAAATTCATCAATGTGTAAATCTAAATTATTCTTATACTTCATCTTTAAATTTTTTAGTTCGGCAGTTATGCTATCTAATTCACTTGAATGTGGTTCATGATCTTTATTATCAAACTTGAAAATATTATTATTTAAAATAATCTGGCACATATAGAATAATAAATGTAAGTTATATATTTTTTTATTATTCAGTTTATTTGCAGCATGAAAAACCAATAAATGCTTTACATTGAGCAAGTCTTTTTTGTTTGAGATATCTTTAGCTATTATTGGGGGGAATAATATTATCTCAACGAAGTCTAAATCACTTAAAATATTTATAATAATATTTTCTACGCGTTGCCACTCTAGCCCACCATTACCACAACCTAGTGGTGGTATTGATATAGACGTAATATTTTTTTCTAAAATTATCCGTTTTAAAGATTCTAATCCCTTAGTGATAAAATCATACTGTGATTTTTTTCTCCAAGAATCTTTTGTTGGGAAATTAACTATTAGCTTATTATTTTCTTCAACTACAAGAATATCTCCTATTTTAAATTTATTATTTTCACATGCATTTTTATATACCCAATAATTTTTAGGATATCGTTCTTTAAACTGATATGCTAATCCTTTGCCCATAACTCCTTGACAATTGACTGCATTTACCAGAGCTACTGTTTCAGATTCGAGTATGTCACCATATTGATATTTTATCATTTTATTGAGCAGTACCAGTCCTTTACATCAACAAAAACACTTTTGATTCTATTTTTAGTTAATAATGCTTCAACTTCTTTTTTTGTTTTCTCATCTTTAACAGCTATTGATTGGAAGCAATTTGCTGGTACTGTACTCGGTGATAAACATTCTGCCATACATACTAATTTACAATTTGTATTTTTGTAGTCTCTTGTATCCATAAGATCCCAGTCAATCAAATCGATGCCTTCGTCATAATCAACTAATGATACACCAGCAGAAGAAAGTGGATGCTTAGGTAGTATCTTCCAATTATTTTCTTTTGCAAATGCTCTATGAACAGTAATCATACAAAAATCTTTATCTTTATGATCAGTTAATACCCTCCCATCAAATGGATTACCAGCAAAAAAATGAAATGGAACCATATTCTCTAGCGTTTTAGCTCCACGCCCTACAATTATTTCAGAATCAGCAACATCGACAAATCCACCTTTTAAAGACGCTCTAGAGCATAAACCTGAGCTAAGTATGTTAGGTAAGTTTTTTAGAGATGTAAGGTGATATAGCAATTTCCCATCACGATATGACACAGTGTTTCCCTCTTATATTGACGTAAGAACTAAATTAATAATCCATTACTCTAATTATAACGACTTCTGAATTACTCTACAATGATGTGTACCTATTACATATACTTCACTTTACTAAATATCATATTACTGTTGCATAGTTTGGAATGCTATCAATTTGTATACGACTCGCATTTTCTTATTCTATGATATTGATAATCTATAATTTTTGTCAAAAGTTTTGATGGGAATATGCATTTTGTGTATGAAAAAAATAGAACGATATTAGAAATGATTTGTTTGATATAGTATTAATAACCGTAGTTATAGGTCGCGCACAGAATCCATGGAAAGAATGTAATACCCGCCGTATGGAATTGGACAATGTCCGTTTAGCTCGTCGTAGTAGCGGTGGAGGGGCGGTATTTCAAGATCTTGGTAATACCTGCTTTACTTTTATGGCGGGTAAACCTGAATATGATAAAAGTATTTCCACAAATATTATTGTCAATGGATTGGCTAAAGTTGGCATTCAAGCTGAAGTTTCAGGGCGCAATGATCTCATATTAAATACCACTGATGGCCCTCGTAAAATATCGGGTTCAGCGTATCGCGAAACCAAAGATAGAGGCTTCCATCATGGCACGTTACTGATTAATTCTGATTTAAATCGTTTAGCTGATTACCTTAACCCAGATCCTAAAAAACTACAGGCTAAAGGGATCACTTCTGTGCGTTCTCGTGTGGCTAATTTATGTGAACTGGTATCCGATATCAGCCACGAAAAAGTCTGTGAAGGGATTATCGCTAGCTTTTTTGAGTACTATGGTGAGTCAGTAGCACCTGAATATATTTCACCTGAGAAGCTGCCTGATCTGCCTAATTTTAGTGAAACCTTCGCTAAGCAAAGCAGTTGGGAATGGAATTTTGGTCAAGCGCCTGCGTTTACGCATTACAGTGATACACGTTTCCCATGGGGTGGTATTGAATTCCATTTTGATATTGAAAAAGGGGAAATTAAGCGCTGTCAATTTTTCACGGATAGTTTGGATCCGTCACCACTGGAGTGGTTAAGTGAGCAACTGACGGGGCAGGTTTATCAAACAGAGACCGTACGTCAGCTCATAGCGAAAATGCACACGATGTGGCCTGAATTAGCTGAGCAACTTGTCGATATAGAAGGTTGGTTGATACATGAATTAAGTTAAAAAAAGAGCCGGTATCGCTACCGACTCAGACATAGACTTAAATATACTTATCATATTTCAATTTGCAGCGTTTTTTGTTTAGGTAGGGTGACTAGTTTCATTCACACTAGTCACATACTTAAGTGTGTTCCTAGCGATCAACTCACTTGCCACCTAGCTGCCCCTCGAATTACTTAGAGTATAAAGAAATAAAAGGTATTAAGGGGATGACGAATATTTCTACAACTGAACTGAAATAAGTTTAATTATTACAACTGCAAGACATAAATTCTTGGCATTCAGGCATTTGACCGTTTTGGCGGAATTTTGCAGGTGTAATGTCAAAATGTTTTTTAAAGATACGTGTAAAAGTCGCTTGTGAGCTAAAGCCGTATTGCAGAGCAATATCAAGGATCGGTAAGTTACCATCACGTAAAGATTTCGCAGCTTCTAATAAACGACGTTTACGGACGTATTCGCCAAGCGTGCAACCTTTCATTTCTTTGAAAACACGCTGTAGATGCCATTTTGAATAACCACTCTTATCGGCAATAGTGTCGATTTTGATACCTTCATTGCGCTGTAACTGACTTTCAAGCCATTTAACAATATCGTTAACTACACTCTCAGACATATTTACCTCCCACTACGATGGGTTATTGTTCATTAATAACTAATAATAACTAAAGAAATTAGTGTCTATTCTTCCTATTTTTCCGATATATCGATAGGCATAACGTGCTTTTTTTTAGTGAGAATGGTTATTGATACGATTGGATTTATCAATCTAACTGTTTTATACATTCAATATTGTATGTTATTTTTTTATTTAAATCAATGTGATAAATTTTATTGCTGTTCTTATTAGGTTTATTTTTACGTGTAAAAATGCCCTGTTCAATTTTTTTGTATGATGCATTCGAATTTATTAACCAAGTAAAATGTTGAGAAATTAATTTGTTTTAAGTTCTATGGAAAAAACGATGAATGGCTTTAATAGACAGGAAATACCGATGTGATAATCACAAATGTTAATGCTTTTTTATCTATAATTTTAAGATAATATGATTGGTGTTATTCGTTTTATTAGTAAAAAATTGTAATTAAAGTGTTAACTAATTCATAACAAGATGCTAGCGCAAATAGTCAATTCATTATTAGAGCATGTGTTGTCATCCGAAGAACACAGTTTCTTGCAGAATACGCTGCAAGAAACTGGAAGAAATTAGCGGCGCAAGTAGACGTGTGGTGTGGTTGTTTCAGGGTGGGTAATGATACCTAAGTCAGCTTTATACCACTGGGTGAGGTTTTCTTCTGTTAATACCTGTTCAGGTGTACCGCCAGCAACAAGTTTACCTTGATGTATCAAATAAATACGGTCAGCGTATAACGCCGTGAGGTTGAGATCATGTAGTACACAGCAAACACCAATGGGTCGTTCTCGGGTTAACTGGTGTAGTAGGCGTAAGCTATGTTGCTGATGATAGAGGTCAAGGGCTGATGTCGGCTCATCTAAAAATAAACATACGGGTTGTGGGGTTGGTTGCCAAACTTGAGCTAATACACGCGCTAACTGTACTCGCTGTTGTTCACCGCCAGAGAGTTGGCGAAAATCACGTTGACGTAGTTCAAGGCAATCTGTTTGTGTTAACACTTCCTTAATGGCTTGCTGTTTGTGTTCAGAGCCATGTGGGCTACGTCCCATAGCGACGACATCTTCAACGGTAAAGGCGAAAGACAAATTGCTCTGCTGCTTCATTACCGCACGTTTTTTCGCGAGTGCACGGTGTTGCCAGTCACGTAGATCTAGGCCTTCTAATAGACACTTGCCTTGCGTGGGGGCTGAATATCCCGTTAGTAACTTTAGTAATGTTGATTTTCCCGCGCCATTTGGGCCGATAATAGCAACCATTTCATGTTGTTGTATGGATAGACTGATATCATCAATCAATGTTTTATCGCCAATTTGAAAGCCAAGATGGCGTGCTTCAAGGAGAGCTTTACTGCTCATTTTTAAATCCTCCCTGCTGGCTGTCGCAGTATTAACCACAAAAAGTAAGGTCCGCCAATTAAACCTGTCAATAAGCCAACAGGGATCTCTGCTGGGCTAACAGCGGTACGTGCGATAGTATCTGCAACCAGTAGTAATGTCGCACCAACAATAGCCGAGCCGGGTATTAACCAGCGATGGTCAGGACCTAAAGTCATACGGATCAAATGAGGAACTACTAAGCCAACAAAGCCAATCACACCACTCATTGCAACAGCACAGCCAACCAATAAGGCACTTAAGAAGAGTAAAATAAATTTAGTTTTCTCAACATTTAAACCTAAATAATGTGCATCTTCATCACCAAGCTGTAGCAGGTTAAGCTTTTTGCCTTGCCATAAACAAATAAGGCAGGTTGGTAAAATGACACTGGCTGCGATCGTCAGTGAAGTCCAATCTACGCTCGCAAGTGTACCCATCATCCATAAGCTAAAAGTACGCAATTGTTGATCATCACTGATATAACTGAGTACACCGATAAATGACATGCACAGGGCGTTGATAGCGATACCAGCTAAGAGTAATCGAGCAAGATTGCCATTCGAATAACGGTTCAAACTAAAAATAATTAACGAGACAATTAAGCTACCAACAAAGGCAGCACCGATATGACCATAGTTCAGCAAAACGCTAGGCAAAGAAACAGAGAGCACAATAAAAGCAGCCACACACAGAGCGGCACCACTACTGATACCTAATAAACTGGGATCGGCGAGTGGATTACGGAATAGTCCCTGCATAATTGCGCCAGAGACGGCAAGGGCAAGTCCGACTAAAATGGCCAATAAAAGTCGCGGTAAACGGATATTTAGCCAAATTTGCCAGACAGGATCGGTTGTAGGGAGTTGCCACAGTGTTTTAAATGAGACATTCATTGCCCCAGTATTAGATGAAACCATTGCAATGGTTATCAGCACTAAGAGTAGGGCAATAACGACAAATAGTGGGTATTTAATCCGATTCATTGCGAATTCTCTAATGCCTCGCGTATTTGCAGCATCACTTCTGGTGTACCAAGACTAAAGCCAAGCATTCCCATATCATCAACGACAATTAATGCTTTATTTTTCGCCGCCGGTGTCATTGCAACCCCCGGCAATTTCCATACTCGCTCTTTACCACCTAAAGATTTAATGCCTTCTTGAGTGACAATGATGAGATCGGGTTGGCTAGCGATGACCCCTTCTTGAGATAATGGACGATAGCTATTAAAACCAGACATGGCATTTTTAGCGCCGGTTGCTTTAATCAGACTATCAGCGGCAGTTTGTTGACCCGCTGCGAGAGGAAGTACACCACCGTGGCTCATAATAAAGAGTACTTTCTTATCAATCGGTGATGTATTCACTTTGGCTAATTGTTGATTAAATTTCTCAGTAAGTTGTTTGCCTTGTTCCACTTTACCGACAGCATTCGCAATGGTCGTGATTTTTTCAGGAACAGCTTCTAATGAGGGTTTACCTGTGACTTTGATGATCTTAACGCCACTTTTTTCTATCTGTGATAGTGCAATCGACGGTTTGGCAAGCTCACTCGCGAGTATCACTGTTGGGCGCATAGATAATACACCTTCGGCATTAAGCATACGCATATAGCCAACATCGGGTAGTTTAACTGCTTCAGCAGGGTGGAGACTGGTGCTATCCCTAGCAACCACTTGGTCACCTGCGTTGAGTTCAAAGACTATCTCCGTCACATCTCCCCCGAGCGTTACGACTCGTTCTGCTGATTGGGCGGTGCAACTGATGATGAGTGTCATTGCAATTAGAAGCCATTGTTTCATGTTATTTACCTACAGGCCGTTGATCTAAAAACCAATCATTCAATCCAATGTGTATCGAGAGGTTCATTATCTTAATCATTAGATAAGAACCTCTCGGAGGTTAACTTACATTTTAGATATCAGCCGTTAATTCAGATGAAAATTGGCGATTAACTAAAAAGGACTGTCTCTAACGATTAGATGTGTGGCAGTGCCATAACTTGATTACGCCATTGTTCTTGTTCTGGCGTTCCTTCGGTACGTTGGCCATACATCTGTACAATTTGATTGCCATCTTTATCAAACACCTCAAGACTGGTGACAAAACCATCTTGAGTGGGTTTGCGTGTTACCCAGCACTCAGAAACACCATTTTCAATCATATGTAAGGTGAAATCCGGATTGAAAATGTTCAGCCATTTAATTTCAGATCCTTCGGCTTGATATGGCATCAAACGTTTCAATTGGCCTGTGAAAATCTGTACACAACCACGGTTACCAACAAAAATCATAATTTCATTTTGATCGTTAAACGCGGTATTAATCAATTGATTGAATGAATCAACAGGGACTTGCCAAGCCAAATCATCACTGACGGCACGGAACACTTGCTGGCGGCTCAGATTATTTTTCTTCAGTAAGATAAAGAATTGGTGAACATCGGTCATATTGCGCCATTCTTGCTCTAACTGCTGTTTCAGCTCATCGCTGATTGGCTGTTGAGAAAAAGGCTCCGCAGCTTCAACAACTAATGGCGGGTTGTCATTAGAGGCATATTGTTCAATCAATGCCTGCCATGCCACCATGTCTGTCTCATCTGTAGTATAGACTTTATGCAGAGCATCACCTTGTTTATCAAAAAACTGGATACTATGGCGTTCACCGTTTTTAGCTTCTTCGGTCAAGGTAAAAATAGAATCCCAATGGCTGAAGAACATCCGTAAATCCAACGCGCGTGGATTTAAAATTAACCCTGCGTGTGAGCTGAATTTCGCATTATCGTAGCGGCCAACTTGCTCATGTACCACGTATTCATTACGTGTGATGGCTTTGACTTGACCAACGGCAGCTAAAGCCTTTAGCAAGGTAGGGGCATCAACATTGAGTCTTTGCGCTTTGTCATGACCGACACGGCTATGTAATAGCTCACCTTCAGAAACATTAAGGTAAGCCGCTAGATCGCGAGCGTATTTTGCTTTATTTTCTGCTTTAGCTTGTTGATAACGCTCGAATAATGTTGAACTCACTGTGTATCTCCTTATTTGATTAAAATTACCATTGGAAGCTGACAAATAGCTTCGCATTACGTCCATCCTGCGGAACGCCTTGTGAAGAGTAATATTCCTTGTCGAAGGCATTGCCTAAGACAACGCTAGTACCCAAGCCTTTTAATTGACCATCACCCTGATAGCTAACATAGAAATCATGTACTGCATAGCCTGCTTGACGTGGTTGTTTTGATGCAGTATTAAAGTCAGTATGGCGGGTAAATTCACCTAACCAACCGACAGAAAAACCGCTATTAGAAATAGGAACAGAAAGGTTACTGGTGACAGATTCAGGTTTGATAGACGTTATCGATTGTCCGTTGTATTCATTTTTACCTGTGGTTTTGTTATAGGCCAGTTTCCAGTTGAAATAGTCATTTTTATAGTCCATTGAAGCATCGACACCCCAAATTTTCGCTTGTTTGGCGTTAACGGATGTCGTGTAGCCTTCGAGAAAACTCACTTCAGTATTGATATAATCTTTAGCTTTCGTATCAAAATAACTGGTTTTAAATTGTAGATTGTCGCGAGCCATAAATAGGTCATCAAAACGTAAACCAAAACCATACTCGGCAGTTTGAGTTTTTTCAGGTTTTAAGTTTGGATTGGGCTTCCACCTATTTACAAATGGACCGACTTGAAAATGAATTTCATCGTTATACATTTCCATCATGGTTGGTGCGCGGAAAGCTTCTGAATAGGAAGCAAACAGCATTGACCAGTCTGTAGGCGTAATACTAACCGCACCTTTGGATGACCATTTCCCTTCTTTAACGTCATCATTGCCTTTTGCCGTTGATTTATAATGGTCGTAACGGGTTCCAATAATAAATGAAACAGGCAAATCCTTTAATGCAATCTCATCTTGTAAGAAGCCGGAAGCAAAAGTGATATCTGCATCAGGGAACTGAGTGGTCGCAGCGTACGGCGTCTGATTTTGCTTATAGGTCTCACCACCATAAGTCAAGTTATGAGCAGCGAAAGGTAACTCATAAAAATGGGTTTTATTATCCAGTTTCAAACCATAGGTTTTTTGGGTACGCCCTTCATATGGTGTACCATTACCTTTAGCGGTGATATTGACATCGGAATAATAGGTGGTGGCTTTAAGATTTAACCAATTGTTTGATTCTGGCGCGAGGTAATAGGTTGCTTGAGCATCGCGTTGACGTGTGGTGCGATTAACTTTGAGATTATCTTTTGCCACGTTTAAGTCTTGGGGATTTTTCGGCTCATAAGCATTATCGTTATAATAACGTAATTGCCCTGATAACTTTTGGTCATCATTCACCTGCCATGTACCTTTGGCGAGCATGTTGGCAATGGTTTCTTTATTATCCATATCATCACCATTGCTCAAGCGAACATCCCCTGATTGCTTAGTGACAAAACTGAATAGACCATCTAATTGCTCGGTTCGCCCAAATGAAGTACCACCAAAACCAAAGCTATGATCACCGGTAGCGGCTTGGCTGAAGACACGAAAACCGCTATTTTGACCATCCTCTAGTAAGTCTTTAGCATCAACGGTTTCCCATGCTATGACACCGCCCATTGCACCACTACCATACAGTAGGGCGGAAGGACCGCGAATGATCTCGACTTGCTTGATTAACGCAGGGTCAAGAAACGTGCCATTAACATGGCCCGTATCGGTGCCTTGGCGGACATTATCGACAAGAGTCAAAATCCCCTTGCGGTCAAAGCCACGCATATAAATTTCTTGACCATTCACTCGGCTGGTTCCTGAAACACCAATACCGGGAATTTTGCGTAAAATATCATTTGCGGTACTCGCTGTTTTGGTTTCTGGTGAGTTATTTTTGATAACAGTCACCATCATCGGTGCATCAAAACTATCCCGTTCAGTACCTGTCGCATAGACGGTCATAACATCATTGCGATGGGTTGATGTTGTTTGTGTTTCTGCTTGAGCAGTAGCAATAACAGAAAGAACGGCGCTTGTTATAACTGATAAACGTAAAACATGAGACATGTTGTTATACTCCATAAAGTGTTACCGGTTGCGCTCGTTATGCTTCAAGTTGCAGCGTTGTTGACTACGTTCATTCGCACTAGTCACATAGTTTTCTATGTCCCTAGAGACTTATTCACTTGTCGCCTAGCTGCACCTCGAATTATTTAGAGCGCAGTTTTCAAGTTTAAGTTTTTGCCTAAACCCGCATGTAGGAAAACTAACCGGTGAGTATTATTTATTTTATAATTATTAAATGGTTACCATTGATAACTCACATTGAAATAGAAATTACGACCCTCTTGAGGAACACCCATTGATGAAACATATTGGCGATCAAAAGCATTCTTCAGTGTTAGTGTCGTACTTAACCCTTTGATAAATTGATCAGCTTGATAGTTAACATAGAAATCGTGCAGGCTATAACCTGCATACTGCATGACTTCTCTATGTCTACGATCGAGTCCATGCTGTGTTTTTTTCTTAGGATCATATTCATAATTGCCTTGAAGCTGAGTTTTAGCGGCAAATTCGCCTACCCAGCCAAGGTTGAAACCTGTTGTTGCAATCGGTGCATTAAAGCAAACTGTCAGGGTTTCAGGGCGGAGAGAAGATAGTGAATTATCGGTACCATCTTCTGTTCCAGTGGTTAGATTGTGATTGATATTTAAATCAAACCAATGTGTCTTATAGGTGATAAAACTGTCGAAGCCGTGAATGCTTGCTGATGGAATATTGATGTAAAAAACCTCTAACGGGAACGGGCCACGATAGGTATCAAGGTACCTCCCAGCAATAGCGATATAGTTTTTTGCTTTTGTATTAAAATAGGTCGAACCAAATTGTAACGAGTCGCCTACACCGATGACATCGTCAAAGCTTAATTTTGAGCCAACCTCAAGCGTCTTATTGGTTTCAGGTTTGAGATCTGGTGAAGGTCTAAAATCTGAGCTAAAAATAAATGCCTTAAAATGATTTGAGTTGTTATATAACTCGGTCATGCGTGGTGCACGATAGCCTTCCGAATAAGATGAATAGAGATTTAACCAATTTGTTGGCGTTACACTCACCGCAAAACGGGATGACCAATTGGTATCTTTATTTGTCGCAACGTCTTTGCGTGACGACTCATAACGGGTAAAACGGGTACCAGCAGAAAAAGTGATAGGTAAATGATGTAGCGTCATATCATTATTAATCCAACCTGAAAGGTTAGATAGCTGAGCCTGTGGGTAGCTATTAGTGTGCAAATTCGGTTTTTGCTGCTGCTGATAATATTCAACACCATTTTCGATATGGTTATTGAACCAACCTTCAACGGGAACCATAAAATGGTGGGCAAACTTGCTACCGTAAGTGTATTGATTACGCTCTTCTCGTTGATATTTCTTATCCGTTTTTTGTTTAACTAAATCCAATTGCCCTAAAAACAAATCGGTATAGTACAGATCCCAATCTGCTTGCCAATGACGTGAGTTTTGCGGCGAAAAATGCTGATTAATTGCAAGATCACGTTGATGGCTATAGCGCTCATGAGGGGTATTCTTAAACTTTTTATTGCCAGTATCAAAAACGGTCGGTTGTTTTAAACCGCTGCCATCATTACGGTATTCACGTAATTGCAGTGCAATGGTATAAGCAGGGTGCGCATGCCATGTGGTTTTCAATGCCCAGTTATGCACTTTTTCGTGATGATCCGTTGTCGATATTTCAGGTGGCGCCAACAAGTATTTTTTGCGTTGGCTATAGCTGAGCAGGGTATCTAATGACTTTATACGCCCGTATAAAGAGGCACCCGCAAGGTAGCTATGGTCATTACGATTGATGCCACTGAAGACACGACCACCGAAATTTTGCCCCTTTTTTAAGAGGTCGGAAGCATCAACCGTTTTCATTGCCACAACACCCGCCAATGCGCCGCTACCGTGTGCAACAGATGATGCACCTTTATGCACATAGACTTTTTTCACCAATGAAGGATCAATAAAGGTGGCTTCATACAGGCCCGAATAAAAATCTTGAGTGACGTTATCAACTGTGACTTTGACGCCTCGTGAGTCGTAGCCACGCATGTGGATCTCTTGGCCATAAGTTCCACCGGTACCTGATACAAAGATACCCGCCTGGCCTTTGAGTAAATCGAGTGCCGAAGTTGCTGATTGATACTCAGGGGATTGGGCATCAATCACATCAACTTGTTCTGCAACGGCAATATTTTCCCTTTGAAAAGGGGTGGTTTTGACATGTATGGTATCACCAACCACATCTTTTTCTTTTGTCGAGGCCGAAGCGCTAAATCCAGTTAGTGCTAAAGCGGTAACAAGGGTGGGCATGGCAATTTTTTGCCCATGTAAAGAAGTGATGGATGTTGCAGACATCAGTTTAAACTCCATAGGAAATCCTTTCCTTATGTGGTGAATTTAGCTGGCTGCCTTGATAGTGATCTGGGTGGCTTGCTGTGATTATACTCGTGATAATTTAAGTTGCAGAAGGCTAGACTACGCTCGCCGAGGCTCAGTGATTATCTATGCACCCCGACTATCTTCGTTTGTCGTCTATCTGCTACTCGAATTATTTTGAGTTTCAATTTTTAAATAAAAACTATTTAGTCAGAATTAATTTACCGGCGCGGGTTTCCCTTAATTGGTACATTTCGCCACGATGTTGAATGACCAATTTACCATCATGACCTAGCAACTGATAGCTATCTATAACGTCAACTTTTACAGGTTGTACCGTAGGGCTTACGATATTTTCAACAGGTGGTTTAGCGATGTTATCCGTCATACTTAACTCAATTGATAATAAAACTAATAGTGAGAATCATTATCTTTAGGTTAATTGGTAACATCAAGAGGTTTTTACATTTGGATGACAAATTAACTACAATGCAATAGTGATTTATAACTAGAATTGAATGATTGAAAGAGAATCATAAGGTTGTAGGTAGGGCGGTCTGGCTCTTTCAGGCTAAGATAACCAGAAAGAGCCAATGATATCATTTAAATCACTTGAAACGGCTTTCAACAGCTTGAACTAAGATATCGAGTAGTTCTTCAGTATCATCCCATCCTAAGCATGGATCAGTGATTGATTGTCCATAGGTAAGAGGCTGCCCAGAGACAATTTTTTGTGTACCTTCAAGCAAGAAACTTTCAGCCATGACGCCACTAATTGCGGTTGAACCCCCTTTAATTTGCTCAGCAATGTCACGAGCAACATCTAACTGGCGGCGATGGATTTTCTGGCAATTTCCATGACTAAAGTCGATGACTAAATGCTCTGCTAACTCAAACTCACGGAGTTTGTCACAGGCAGCGGCGATATCACCAATCGCATAATTAGGTTGTTTACCACCACGCATAATAATATGACCATGTGGGTTACCGCTGGTTTGGTAGATAGTCATTTGGCCGCTTTTATCTGGTGATAAAAACATATGCTGAGCTTTCGCAGCACGGATCGCATCAATTGCGATACGGATATTGCCATCAGTACCATTTTTGAATCCGACAGGACAAGAGAGTGCTGATGCCATTTCACGGTGGATTTGACTTTCTGTAGTTCGAGCGCCAATTGCACCCCAACTGATCAAATCGGCAATGTATTGCCCAGTGACCATATCGAGAAATTCAGTGGCTGTTGGTAAACCAAGTTGGTTAACATCAATCAGTAATTTACGAGCAAGCCGAATACCGGTATTCACTTGGCATGAATTATCTAAATTAGGATCGGAGATTAGGCCTTTCCAACCCACGACGGTACGCGGTTTTTCAAAATAGGTACGCATCACGATTTCTAGGCGATCTTGATAACGTTCACGTAACACATTTAATCTATTCGCATAATCAAGAGCTGCATCAATGTCATGAATTGAGCATGGACCAACAATGACTAATAAGCGAGGGTCTTCACCCGATAATATTTTCTCAATCCGCTTACGTGACGCTGTCACGTTTTCCGCGACTTTTTCAGAAATAGGGTACTCGTCAGCAAGTGTTTGTGGCGTTATTAAGCTATCAACACGCTGAGTACGTAGTTCATCAGTTTTATGCATTATTTCTTCTCAAAACTTTAATAGGCTGAGCCATATCAGTGATTAAGATCACAATAAACGAAAATGGCTCAAATTCAACCAACAACTGCGATTGAATGCAATATTTTTTCTATACTCGTCATACTTCAAGCTGTAGGGGGTGACTACGTTCACTGAGTCGCCTACCTACATCTCGAATTATTTAGAGTATAAAACGCGCCTATTAAAAAATACGTCGCTGTAACCCCATTGTGTCGATAACTTTTGCTGATATCTCTTCTACGGAATAATTCGTCGTATTGAGGTAATTAATTTTATTTTGCCTAAACAATGCTTCTACTTCGGCTATTTCAATGCGGCATTGACGTAATGAGGCATAACGACTGTTCTCTCGACGCTCTTCGCGAATTGCCGCAAGCCGCTCTGGGCTGATCGTTAAACCAAATAATTTATGCGTATAAGGGCGCAGTTCAGCAGGGAGTTGTAAGTTATCCATATCATCAGCAGTAAAAGGATAATTTGCCGCTTGAATGCCAAATTGCATGGCTAGATAGAGACTGGTTGGCGTTTTACCACAACGTGAAACGCCGATCAAAATAACCTGTGCTTGGTCGAGGTTACGTAACGAAATACCATCGTCATGGGCTAATGTGTATTCAATCGCCGCAATACGCGCATCATATTGGTTCATATTCTGAACGGATAAACCATGCGTTCGATTGAGTTTGGGTTCAGGCTCTAAGCCAACTTCTTTCTGAATTGGTGCAACGAGGGTTTGCACGATGTCCTGACAAAAACCCGCGCTTTCGGTGATGATTTTTTTTACTGATGGCGAAATAATCGAGTAAAACACTAAAGGGCGGTTTTGGGTTTCTTGATAAATAGTATCAATCTTGTGTTTTATTTCCTGCGCGCGTGTTTCTGTGGTGACAAAAGGTAATGTGTATGAAGTGAATGCTAAAGGAAATTGCGACAATACAGCATGCCCTAATGTTTCAGCGGTGATTGCCGTTCCGTCAGAAATAAAGAAAACAGTTCGTTCTGCGAGGGTTTTATTACGATTAGTTACGGTGATTTCACTCATATATTTGGTCTTTTGTTGTATTTTTTATCGGTTTTAAAGAGATATTATATTTGATTAAAGTTTAAAAAATAGTTTATAGGGGAAAGTATAGCCAATATTTGAACAATTTTTAGAACAAAAATTTTTTCTTGCTAGTTGGAACGATTCACCTGTCTATATTCCTATATTGTCTGTGCTAGTCTAGTTCGTGAGGCGAATAATCGCCAATGAGATTTTTTACGAGTTTGTACCTTGTCACTAAATTGCTAGATAAAGATAAAGGATCGCTTTCAATGTCCACAAATGGCCTCACTCCGTGTAATGTACTTTGGTATAACCAATTAGGGATGAATGATGTTGACCGTGTTGGCGGTAAAAACGCCTCGCTCGGTGAAATGATTACTAACCTGTCCGATCTTGGTGTATCCGTACCTAACGGATTTGCGACTACTGCACAGGCGTTTAATGATTTTCTTGAGCAGAGTGGCGTTAATCAGCGCATTTATACGCTGCTAGATGAAACGGATATTGATGATGTTAATCAGCTCGCGGCTGCGGGTGAACAGATCCGTCAATGGGTAATAGATACACCATTAACACCTCAGTTAGAAAACGATATTCGTGAAGCGTACCAAACCTTATCTGAAGGTGAAAAAGATGCTTCATTTGCTGTTCGTTCTTCTGCAACCGCTGAGGATATGCCTGATGCATCATTTGCAGGGCAGCAAGAAACCTTTTTGAACGTTCAAGGTATTGATGCTGTATTAGTTGCGATTAAACACGTATTTGCTTCGTTGTTTAATGATCGAGCAATTTCTTACCGTGTTCACCAAGGTTATGACCACCGTGGCGTTGCATTGTCCGCTGGTGTGCAAAGAATGGTGCGTTCTGATTTAGCCTCTTCCGGTGTCATGTTTACCATTGACACGGAATCAGGTTTTGACCAAGTTGTCTTTATTACCTCGGCTTATGGTCTTGGTGAAATGGTTGTGCAAGGGGCTGTTAACCCTGATGAGTTTTATGTTCATAAACCAACATTAATTAATCAACGTCCTGCGATTGTTCGCCGTACGCTTGGCTCAAAAAAATTGCAGATGGTTTATGCAAATAGCCAAGAACATGGTAAACAAGTGCAAATTGAGGATGTGCCAGAAGCGCTACGCAATCGTTTCTCTTTGGCGGATCATGAAGTTGAAGAGCTTGCACGTCAAGCTTTGCAAATTGAGAAACACTACGGCCGCCCAATGGATATTGAGTGGGCTAAAGATGGTCATAATGGGCGTTTGTATATCGTTCAAGCTCGTCCTGAAACGGTGCGTTCTAATCAGCAAGTCATGGAACGTTATCAACTGAAACAACAAGGAAATGTATTAGTTGAAGGGCGTGCTATTGGGCATCGTATTGGCGCAGGGCAAGTCAAAGTGATCCATAATCTGAATGAAATGGATCGTATTCAGCCAGGCGATGTGCTGGTGACCGATATGACCGATCCTGATTGGGAACCAATCATGAAGAAGGCTGCTGCGATTGTGACCAATCGTGGTGGCCGTACTTGTCATGCTGCAATTATTGCTCGTGAGCTTGGGATCCCAGCTGTTGTTGGTTGTGGTGATGCGACAGAACGTTTAACTGAAGGCAGTCAAGTCACTGTATCTTGTGCTGAAGGTGATACCGGTTTTGTTTATGATGGTCAACTTGAGTTTGAAATTCACAGCTCTGCTGTCGATAAAATGCCTGAGCTTGATGTCAAAATCATGATGAACGTCGGCAACCCTGACCGTGCTTTTGACTTTGCTTGTTTACCTAACGAAGGCGTTGGATTAGCGAGATTAGAATTTATCATCAACCGTATGATTGGTGTTCACCCAAGAGCGTTACTCGAGTTTGATGCTCAAACACCTGAGCTGCAAAGCGAAATTCGTACCATGATGGCGGGTTATGATGATCCGATTGAATTCTATATTGGCAAATTAACGGAAGGCATTTCGACTCTTGCAGCCGCATTTTGGCCTAAACGCGTTATCGTCCGTCTATCTGACTTTAAATCTAACGAATATGCCAACCTTGTTGGTGGTGATATTTATGAGCCAGAAGAAGAAAACCCGATGTTAGGTTTCCGTGGCGCGGGCCGTTATGTTTCAGATAGCTTCCGTGATTGTTTTGCACTTGAGTGTGAAGCGGTAAAACGTGTGCGTAATGATATGGGCCTTACTAACGTTGAAGTTATGATCCCATTCGTTCGTACCGTTGCTCAAGCTGAAGCTGTGGTTGCTGAATTAGCAAAACATGATTTGAAACGTGGTGAGAATGGCTTGAAAGTCATTATGATGTGTGAAATTCCATCAAATGCATTGTTGGCGGACCAGTTCCTTGAACATTTTGATGGCTTCTCAATAGGTTCAAATGATATGACTCAGCTGACATTAGGCTTAGATAGGGACTCAGGTGTGGTTTCTGAGTTGTTTGATGAGCGTAATGATGCAGTAAAAGCGATGCTATCGATGGCAATAAAAGCGGCCAAACGCCAAAACAAATATGTTGGTATTTGTGGTCAAGGCCCATCGGATCACCAAGATTTTGCACAATGGCTGGTTGAAGAAGGAATTGATAGCCTTTCACTTAACCCAGATACTGTTGTTAAAACTTGGCTAACATTAGCTGATTAACAAGAAGTTAATCTATTATTTAAGACTAGTGTCTCAAAAAAGCCGGTAATAATATTGCCGGCTTTTTTTATTAATCAAATAGAATATATCAATTACTGATATTTATATAAACTATCAAATATGTTCATACAAGTAATATAAGTAATGCTGTATGCATAATAATGAATAAGTATTTACTCACATAGCTTAAACTAAAAAGTTAATGAACCGATCCATTAGTGTTAATCGTTTTTAGTTAAATTTAATTGTGTTATATAAATAGATATATAAAGGATTATAAAATAGTTTTATTTACTCCAAATCGGAGTAATTAGCGTGAGTACACAATATGATGATTTACAAGGTAACAGCCTTGTTAAAGTGAATAATATTCATGTTGGAAGGTCAAGATAAAAAAAAAGCCTATCATGGGCTGACAGGCAAAGACTACACACAGCAATTCGATTGAGACAGCCACGCTTTAGCTTAAATAAGCATGGCTTTGAGATCCGTATTGAGTGAAACGTAATTTATTATATTAATGATAATTTAATTAAAATTAATCTTCATTAAGAAGACTCTCAATATAATTGTTAGTAGCTGTATCATAAAGAGAATTCGTTTCGACGAAAAAGATAATATCACAAATATGATTGAAAACTAACATTAGTCTGTTAAATATTGTTTCTAAATATTAATGGGGATAATAATTAATCCAACAGTGCACTTAAATTGTTGTGCACTGTTGGTGAATTTAAAGCTAAATTATTTCTTACTCATAAATTCGTCGTGAAGAAACTTTTCTGTTTCATCAAGGTTTTCATTGGGTACTGCAACTTCATTCATCCATGCTTTTAATAAACTATATGAAACGGCAAGTACGACAGGGCCGATAAACAAACCAATCATACCGAATGAAAGAATACCGCCAATAACCCCAACAAGTATTAATACCATCGGCAAGTCAGCCCCCATTTTAATTAACCAAGGGCGTAACACCCCATCCATGGTAGCGACGACCGCAGCCCAAATCGCTAAAATAATTGCCCATGTGGTATCGCCAGTCCAAAACAACCAAATCACTGAAGGCACCATGATCAGTAAAGGGCCAAGCTGAGCGACGCAGCAAATAAAAAGTAAGACAGTTAAAATCGCCGCATAGCTAATGCCTGAGAGTGCCAAGCCAATCCCGCCGACGATAGCTTGGATTAATGCCGTGACAACGACACCCAGAGCAACTGCTCGGATAGATTGAGCGGCTAAGACAACCGCAGCATCGCCGCGAATTCCAGCTAAGCGTACCGCAAAATGGCGAATACCTAACATGACAGATTCACCTTTCAGATATAGTAAGCCACTGAATAATAACATCAGCATGAGATGGAACATAAAACGCCCCGCATTGATAGCTTGAGCAATAAACCATCCTGCCGCTTGACCAAAGTATGGCTGAACTTTAGCTAATAAGGCGTTACCACCACTGGCGACTAAGCTGTGCCAAGCGTAATAAATTTTTTCACCCACGAATGGCAGTGTATTTAACCATTCTAAATCTGGAAAACGTAGGCTGTTGGGTGATTTAGCTAAATCAATAAGAGGTGCACTATTTTGAATGATGCTGCCAATCAAGATCCCTAAAGGAATGACGAACAGCAGCAATATTAAAGAAACCATGATTAAGGCGGCAAGCCAACGTTTGTTCCAGAGTCTTGCTTCTATTCGTAAAAGGAGGGGCCATGTAGCGATGACCATCATACCTGCCCAAACAAATCCAAGAATAAAAGGGTTCAATACCCAAAAGCATGCGGCAATCATTAAAATGATTGAGGCAAATCCGAAGATCAACTTGGGTAAGTCGAGCCTTTTTTGCGATTTTTCCATCAATGACTAATCCTTAACAAATAAAAACACTGCAAGTGAGCCGTTTTTTCAGGTGAAAATAACGTAATTTTTTTTCGCGATCAAAAAAAAACAATATTGTGATATGGTTCTTCACTGACAATGTCATCAGCGATTGTATTCTCTTTAACTTAAAGACTACAGGTTGTACAGGGGAAGCCCTATCAACCAATAAAGCACTATTGTGCTACTTAAAATAAAGATAGTACATAACGAGTAATGCGAACACTATACTCTAAATATTTTGAGGTGCAGCTAGACGACAAGTGCACGAGTCACTAGAGCCTATAAAGCGGCGTGACGGAGCGTCGTCACCATCCCTAAATGAAAGGTGTTGCATCTTGAAGTATCACGAGTATAAACAACAAGAGTCATCGTTAATAATGATCCCGCGTATAACTGAAGCACCTCATTTAAGTAAACTTGTCATTGAATTCCTGCAACAGCTGCAAGAGCAAGGCTTTACCGGTGATAATGGTACTAGCTATGCAGAGCGTTTATCAATGGCAACAGACAATAGTATTTATCAGCTACTACCACAGGCTGTTGTGTTTCCACGTTCTAGTGCTGATGTGCAAATAATTACCCGCGTTGCAGGGCTCGCAAAGTTTCGTGAATTAACGTTCACACCGAGAGGCGGGGGAACGGGGACGAATGGTCAATCGCTAACCGAAGGGATAGTGGTTGATATGTCACGTTATATGAATCGTATTTTAGAAATAAACCCTGAGCAAGGTTGGGTAAAGGTTGAAGCCGGTGTGATCAAAGATCAGCTGAACCAATTCCTTAAACCTTATGGTTATTTTTTCTCTCCAGAGCTTTCCACCAGTAACCGTGCGACCTTGGGCGGTATGATTAATACGGATGCTTCTGGACAAGGTTCTTTAGTTTATGGAAAAACCTCGGATCATGTTCTTGGGGTAAAAGCCGTATTATTGGGAGGAGAGTGCATTGATACACGCGCTATGCCTATTGCACTCGCCCAATCGATTGCGTCAGAAGACTCGGTGACTGGACGTATTTATAAAACCGTCTTAGAGCGTTGTTTAGAACAACGCCCTCTGATTGAAGAGAAATTTCCAAAACTTAACCGCTTTTTAACGGGTTATGATTTACGCCATGTCTTTAATGACGACCTTAGTGAATTCGATCTGACTCGTATCTTAACCGGCTCTGAAGGCTCTCTCGCCTTTATTACGGAAGCAACCCTTGATATCACGCCATTACCTAAAGTGCGTCGTCTGGTGAATGTCAAATACGATTCATTTGAATCTGCTTTGCGTAACGCACCGTTTATGGTGCAAGCCAAAGCGTTATCCGTTGAAACCGTTGATTCGAAGGTACTTAACCTTGCTCGTGAAGATATCGTTTGGCATTCAGTTAAATCACTGATCACCGATATCCCTAATAAAGAGATGCTAGGTCTCAATATCGTTGAGTTTAGTGGTGATGATGAAAATGAGATTAATAGTTTAACGGAAAGCCTCTGTCAGCGCTTAGATGAGTTGATGGCTAGTCAGCAAGCAGGGGTTATTGGTTATCAGGTTTGTGGTGACTTGGAAGATATTAACCGTATCTACAATATGCGTAAAAAGGCCGTTGGTCTGCTAGGTAATAGCAAGGGGGCAGCCAAGCCTATCCCATTTGTTGAAGATACCTGTGTGCCACCAGAGCATTTAGCGGACTATATCGTCGAGTTTCGCGCCTTACTGGATCACCATAAACTGAATTATGGCATGTTTGGGCATGTGGATGCGGGGGTTTTACATGTACGCCCTGCATTAGATATGTGCGATCCGCAACAAGAAATATTAATGAAACAAATTTCAGATGACATTGTGGCATTAACGGCGAAATATGGTGGCCTACTGTGGGGAGAGCACGGGAAAGGCTTTAGAGCACAATACAGCCCTGAGTTTTTTGGGGAAGTATTGTATGCAGAACTGCGTAATATAAAAGCCGCTTTTGATCCGGATAACCGTCTTAACCCCGGGAAAATTTGTCCTCCAGCGGGTATCGATGCGCCTATGAAACAAGTCGATGCGGTAAAACGTGGAACCTACGATAGACAAATACCAGTGCAAGTTCGTCAACAGTTTCGTGGGGCGATGGATTGTAATGGCAATGGCCTCTGTTTTAACTTTGATGTGAAAAGCCCGATGTGCCCATCAATGAAAATCAGTGGCCAACGTATCCATTCACCAAAAGGTCGGGCAACGTTAGTCCGCGAATGGTTGCGTTTACTTTCTGAGCAAGGTGTCACCCCTGAGAGCTTAGAACAGGGGATTAAAGAAAATCGTCCATCATTGCGTGGCTTGATTGATAAAACACGTAATACATGGCGTGCCCAAAAAGGGGATTACGATTTTTCTCATGAGGTCAAAGCGGCCATGTCGGGTTGTTTAGCCTGCAAAGCATGTTCGACCCAGTGCCCAATTAAAATTGATGTACCTTCATTTAGGTCAAAATTCTTAGCGCTCTACCATGGTCGTTATTTAAGACCTGTTCGTGATCATATTGTTGCAGGGGTTGAAGCGACTGCACCGATGCTATCAAAAGCTCCCGGTGTATTTAACTTTTTCTTACGCCAGCCGTGGGTGCAAAAACTGAGTGAACAGACTATCGGTATGGTGGATTTACCGTTATTTTCTCAGCCTACGCTAAAACAAGAATTATCAGGACATGCGGCAATCACGGTAACACTAGAGCAATTAGAAACAATGTCACCTTCCCAGCGAGAAAAATATGTGCTGGTGGTTCAAGATCCATTTACCAGTTATTACGATGCAAAAGTGGTAGCTGATTTTGTTAAATTGATTGAAAAATTGGGTTTTAACCCTGTTTTACTGCCATTTTCACCAAATGGTAAAGCACAACATATTAAAGGTTTTCTTGCTCGTTTTGCTAAAACCGCACAGAAAACGGCAGATTTCCTGAATCGAGTGGCTAAACTTGAGTTACCGATGGTAGGGGTCGATCCTGCTTTGGTTCTATGCTATCGCGATGAATATCATGAAATATTAGGTCAGCAACACTGCCGTTTTACCGTACAACTAGCTCATGAATGGTTGAGCACATTGCCTGAACCTCAACAAATGGCTACTTTGACGTCAGACCCATGGTATTTCTTTGCTCACTGCACTGAAACAACCGCTCTACCAAATAGTGGGGCACAGTGGGTTAATTTGTTTAAGCGTTACGGACAAGAGTTAAAAAATATCAGTGTAGGTTGTTGTGGAATGGCGGGAACGTATGGCCATGAAGTGGCTAATCTCAAAAATTCAAAAGGCATCTATAATTTGTCGTGGAAACCTGCGATGGATAATTTGCCAAAAGCGCGTTGTTTAAGCACGGGATACTCATGTCGTAGCCAAGTGAAACGGATGGAAAATATACAAATAAAACACCCAATACAAGCTTTGCTGGAGATAATCGGATGATTTGGAAACGTAAATTTACGCTTGAGCAGATGTCAGCAATGGCAAAAGATTGCATGTTAGGTCATTTAGGCATTGAAATCACATGTTATGGTGACGATTATATTGAAGGGACTATGCCTGTTGATAATCGCACTAAACAGCCATTTGGTTTGTTACATGGTGGGGCTTCGGTGGTACTGGCCGAATCATTAGGTTCTATTGCAGGTTATCTGTGCAGTGAAGGGGAACAACGCGTAGTGGGGTTAGAGATTAATGCCAATCATATTCGTTCGGCAAGAGAAGGGCTGGTGAAAGGTGTTTGTAAACCTATTCATTTAGGGCGCCGTCAACAAGTATGGAGCATTGATATTTTTAATGAAAAAGATCAATTGTGTTGCACTTCTCGTTTAACTACCGCGGTCCTTTCTGATTAGTCGCTTTTAGCCTCAAGTGAGTTAGACTTGAGGCTCTTTCAACTTTTTCAGCATAATTTCAATATTAGGTTTATTATTTAAGTTGTATAATAAATGTATCTTTATTATTTTGTGCGATTTTTATGTATCTCTTAGTACACAAAATTAAAAAAAATGTAAAATAATTTAACTGTTTATATTTAATAGGTTAGCACTCATTTTTACTGTTTTTGCTGAGTTAATAGACTACGAATGGGCAAAAAATGAGCTAAAATAGGTATAACCTCTCAAAACAAATGGTTGAAGTGACAAGGGTTATCGTTACCATAGGACAAACGGAGTTAATCTCCTGATAACTGGCTGAAAAGCCATGAAAATTGTGGGGTCAAAATGACTGCAAAAGTGAATGACAATGTAGAAACGTTTTCTATTGATGAAACCAATTGGCAAGGTGTCAATCTGACTGATAGCGCAGCGAAACAAATTAAAAAATTGATGGAGCAGAATCCTGATACTAAAGGGCTTTCGCTAGGGGTTAAACAGTCGGGCTGTGCTGGTTTTGGTTATGTTTTTGAAATGATCAAAAACCCAACAGATGATCATTTACTCTTTGAACACGATGGGGCACGCCTTTATGTGCCGAAACAAGCAATGCCATTTATTGATGGTACCGTTGTTGATTATGTCCAAGAAGGGCTAAATCGCATCTTTAAATTTAATAACCCGAAAGCCCAACATGCCTGTGGGTGTGGTGAAAGCTTCGGCGTTTAACATGTGAAGTCAGATTATGTCTCAGAGCAATGTAGAAATTGGCGATGAAGTTCAAAGCTGGCTAGATGACCAGCGATATAAAGAAGGCTTCTTTACGAATGTCGCCACAGATGAAATGGCTAAAGGGATCAACGAAGACGTGGTCCGAGCGATTTCTGCGAAACGAAATGAACCTGAGTGGATGCTAAAATTCCGCCTTGATGCATATCATCACTGGAAAGGAATGGAAGAGCCACACTGGTTAAAAGCCCATTATCCAAATTTAGATTATCAAGAATATAGCTACTACTCAGCACCTTCTTGTGGTTCATGTGATGATACTTGTGGTTCGCAATCAGGTGCGACACAGGCAACTGGCGTCACTGAAACCAATAATTATCTTACCGCTGAAGTTGAAGATGCTTTCAACCAGCTGGGGGTTCCTGTCCGTGAAGGCGCAAAAGTTGCGGTTGATGCAATTTTTGACTCCGTGTCAGTATCCACCACTTATCGTGAAGATCTTGCTAAGCATGGCATTATTTTCTGTTCATTCAGTGAAGCAATCCAAGAGTATCCTGAGTTAGTGCAAAAATACCTTGGTACGGTTGTTTCCAGTCACGATAACTTCTTTGCGGCCTTAAACGCAGCGGTTGCTTCAGATGGTACCTTTGTTTATATCCCGAAAGGGGTGCGTTGCCCAATGGAATTATCGACTTACTTCCGAATTAATGCAGCAAAAACAGGGCAATTTGAGCGGACCATTCTAGTTGCCGATGAAGGCAGCTACGTGAGTTATATTGAAGGCTGTTCTGCGCCTGTCCGTGATAGTTATCAGCTGCATGCTGCGGTTGTTGAAGTCATTATTCATAAAGATGCTGAAGTCAAATATTCCACAGTACAAAACTGGTTCTCAGGTGGTGACAGTGATACGGGAGGGATCCTGAACTTTGTGACCAAACGTGCATTATGTGAAGGTGAAAACTCCAAAATGTCGTGGACACAGTCAGAAACCGGTTCTGCTATTACATGGAAATACCCGAGTGTTATCTTGAAAGGTGATAACTCAGTGGGTGAGTTTTTCTCTGTTGCGTTGACTAATGGTAACCAGCAAGCCGATACAGGGACTAAGATGATCCATATCGGGAAAAATACCCGTTCAACGATTATTTCTAAAGGTATCTCTGCGGGCAAGAGCCAAAACAGCTATCGTGGTTTAGTGAAGATATTACCAAGTGCACATAATGCACGTAACTTCACCCAATGTGACTCGATGTTGATTGGTACTCAATGCGGCGCTCACACATTCCCTTATGTTGAAGTCAAAAACAATACTGCTCAACTAGAACATGAGGCAACCACCTCTCGTATTGGTGAAGATCAATTGTTTTATTGCTTACAACGTGGAATTAGTGAGGATGATGCTATATCCATGATCGTAAATGGTTTCTGTAAAGATGTTTTCTCAGAGCTCCCGTTAGAGTTTGCAGTGGAAGCACAGAAATTGCTGGCAATCAGCCTAGAGCATAGCGTGGGTTGATCACAATAAGAGTTTATGCGCAAAAGCGCTAAAGGCATGTTGATATGTTAAGTGTTAAAAATTTACATGTAAGTGTTGAAGGTAATGAAATATTAAAAGGCTTATCATTGGAAGTGAAACCGGGTGAGGTTCACGCCATTATGGGGCCAAATGGTTCGGGTAAAAGTACGTTATCTGCAACCCTTGCGGGTCGTGAAGAGTATGAAATCGACAGTGGTGAAGTGACCTTCAAAGGTAAAGATCTGCTAGAGCTTGATCCTGAAGAACGCGCTGGTGAAGGGGTTTTCCTTGCTTTCCAATACCCAGTAGAAATCCCAGGTGTCAGTAACCAATTTTTCCTGCAAACTGCGGTAAACGCGGTTCGTGAATACCGTCAGCAAGAAGCATTAGACCGCTTTGACTTTCAAGATTTTATTGAAGATAAAATTCAATTATTGGAAATGCCTGAAGATCTGCTAACGCGCTCAGTAAACGTTGGTTTCTCGGGTGGTGAAAAGAAACGTAATGATATTTTGCAAATGGCGGCCTTAGAGCCACAGCTATGCATTTTAGATGAAACCGACTCAGGTTTAGATATCGATGCATTGAAAACTGTTGCAAATGGTGTCAATTCACTGCGCTCTCCAGAACGTTCATTTATTATCGTGACGCACTACCAGCGCATTCTAGATTACGTCAAACCTGATTTTGTTCACGTGTTATATCAGGGGAAAATCATCAAATCAGGTGATTTCAGCTTGGCGAAAAAACTGGAGGAGCAAGGTTATGGCTGGCTTATTGACCAACAGTGAGAGAGCAGGTAAACGTGGTCAAGTCGCTGCTTTAAATGAGCAAGCCATGGCGCGTTTTGCAACACTTTTCGAACAACGTGCAGGTGCTAAATCGCATCATGCAGCAGCACATTGGGAAAAGGCTAAACAAGTTGGCTTACCACCGTTTCGTCATGAGGACTGGCACTACACCCCTTTGCATACGGTATTAAAAACCCAATATCACTTTGCAGATCAGTCTATTAATGAGCAAGCGTGTGAGGCATTAGCACTATCAATAGACGCTTATCGAATTGTCATGATTGATGGTCGTTATAGTTCAGCGTTGAGCTCAATTGATATGGGGCCATTCCAAGTTGCGTTGTTAGATAATCAAGATCTTTTGCCTGATGCAGTGAATAGCGAGATCTTCTTACACTTAACTGAAAGTCTTGCACAGCAACCGATTGTGATCCACCTTGCCGCCAATCAAGTGGCACAGAAGCCTCTTTATCTTCTGAATATTTCCAGTGGAAATGAAGGCACAGAGGTCAATACGAGCCAATATCGTTATCATATTGCGCTAGGTGCAAATAGTCAGGCTCAAGTTATTGAGCACTTTGTCAGCACAAATGACTGTGCTCACCTGACAGGCAGCCGTTTGACCGTTGAAGTCGGTGATAATGCGCAATATCAGCATTTTAAACTGAACAATGAGAACCATCGTTCACAGCATTTTGCTCACAATGACATTGTAGTTGGTCGTGATAGCCAAGTGCTTAGCAGCAGCTTTTTACTGGGTGGGGCACTAACGCGTCATCATACTAGTGCTCAGCTGACAGGGGAAAATGCTAATTTATCACTGAATAGCTTATTATTGCCGAAAGATAACGAAATTGTTGATACGCGCACTTATCTTGAACATAACGCAAGCCATTGTGAAAGCCGACAATTACATAAAGTCATTGCAATGGATAGCAGTAAAGCGGTATTTAACGGCATGATTAAAGTCGCACCGAGCGCCTTAAAAACTGATGGTCAGATGGGGAATCATACCTTATTACTTGGTGAGCAAGCTGAAGTTGACACCAAACCTCAGTTAGAAATCTATGCTGACGATGTAAAATGTGGCCATGGTGCAACAGTGGGGCGTATCGATGATGAACAGTTGTTCTACCTACGTTCAAGAGGGATCGACGGCAAAGCTGCAAAACATATGATTATTATCGCATTTGCTGCTGAGTTAACCGAATCAATTGGTTCAGATGAACTCAAACAAGCGGTTATGGCGAATATACGTCGACGCTTAGCAGAGGTTTAATACGCAAATGACATACAACGTAGCAGCAGTAAGGCAGGATTTTCCTGCCTTGTCTCAAAATATCAATAATCACCCGTTGGTTTATCTTGATAGTGCAGCTAGCGCACAGAAGCCTCTTCAAGTGGTTGAAAAAGAGAGCGAGTTTACGTTGCACCATTATGCTGCGGTACATCGGGGTATTCATACCTTAAGTGCCCAAGCGACAAGTATGATGGAAGAAGTTCGTCAAAAAGCGGCTGATTTTATCAACGCTTCGTCTGCCGAAGAAATTGTCTTTGTCAAAGGCACTACAGAAGCGATTAATTTGGTTGCGAATACCTTTGGTCGCAAGTTCATTAGTCAGGGTGACAACATCATCATTACTGAGATGGAGCATCATGCGAATATTGTGCCATGGTATATGTTAGCTGAAACTATTGGCTGTGAAATTCGCGTGCTTCCTGTTTCCGATAATGGTGAACTGGAACTTGCGGAGCTTGAAGCATTAATTGATGCCAAGACCCGTTTACTGAGTTTTACTCACATCTCTAATGTTCTAGGCACTGTTAACCCAGTTAAAGCGATCATAACGCAGGCTCGCTCATTTGCAGCCTCTTGTGGGGCTCTGCTTCACGTATTAGTTGATGGTGCGCAAGGTGCGATGCACAGTGTTGTTGATGTACAAGATTTAGATTGTGATTTTTATACCTTTTCTGGGCACAAATTGTATGGTCCAACAGGAATTGGTGTACTTTACGGTAAAAAATCGCTATTAGATAACATGCCTCCATGGGAAGGCGGCGGAGCTATGATCCGCAATGTTAGCCTAAAAAAAGGGATCACCTATGCAGATGCGCCATGGCGCTTTGAAGCAGGAACCCCAAACGTCAGTGCGATTATTGGCTTAGGCGCTGCTTTTGATTATCTCAATACTTTGGGAAGATCAGCGGCATTTGCTTATGAAAAGTCGATTATGTCCTATGCATCGCAAAAATTGAAAGAAGTTCCTTCATTAGTTTTATATGGCAATGAGCAGCGGGAAGGAGTACTTGCTTTCAATTTGGGTGAGCATCATGCTTATGATGTCGGCTCATTTTTAGATCAATATGGTATTGCAATACGTACAGGTCATCACTGTGCATTACCATTGATGGAACGGTATAAAGTTCCAGCAATGTGTCGTGCTTCTGTTGGGATCTATACAACAAAAGAAGAGATAGATTCTTTATTCAATGCATTACAACGGATTAAAAAATTGTTAGGCTAAGTGCTATAGCTTGATTGTTTTTGTCATCATTGACTGAAAAGCCAATAATAAATTGGCTTTTTGTTTATGGGCTGAATGATCGTTGTCATCAACAATCAATGTAACCTTAGAACTTAGATTAAATAAGGAAAGTAGTATGCCAGCTTTGCCCGATGAACATAAATTACTGCGCAATTTCTCACGTTGTCAGGACTGGGAAGAACGTTATCTGTATATGATAGAGTTAGGTGGACGTTTAACTGCTTTAACAGAACAACAGCGTAGTGATAGTAATCTGATTGCGGGTTGTCAAAGCCAAGTTTGGATTGATATGCAAAAACAAGCCGATGGGCAGATTATTTTTGCGGGTGATAGTGATGCGGCAATCGTAAAAGGGCTAGTTGCAATCGTAATTATTCTTTTTCAGGGTAAAACTGCAGAGCAAATTTTAGCTGTGGATGTTAAAGCTTTTTTCTCTCAGCTTGCGCTAGAGCAGCATTTAACTCCCTCGCGGACTCAAGGTTTAAACGCGATGATCCGCACAATCCTTACGCGCGCAGCACAATTACAATAACTATCCAATGAGTGGAGGAGATGGTTTCTCCACTCGTTTTCGCCTTAATCCTATCAACATTTTTGCCTTAAATTGTTAATTTATTTGCTGACTGTATCTCGCTGTTTCATAAGCAAAGCAATGATTATTACTCATAATATATTCAATAGGTATTAAAGATATGTAGTATAGTTGCTATTATGTACATCTTAGCGTGATACACATGTTGTTTTTTCCTTGGAGTCGGTATGAAAAAAGTGTTAACTGCAGCAAGTTTGTTTGTAGCGAGTGCATTGCTGTCACCAGTGCAAGCAATGGATTATCCATTACCTGATGGCAATACACGCCTGATCGGGGAAAACTCAATTTATGTTGTTCCTAATGATGGTCGCTCGTTAGAAATGATTGCCAGTGAGCATCAAATTGGATTACTTGCAATGTTAGAAGCTAATCCCGGTACTGATCCCTATTTACCTGAGGCAGGCAAAGAACTGATCATCCCTTCACAGATGCTACTGCCTTCAACACAAAGAAGCGGCATAGTCCTTAACCTCGCTGAATTAAGACTTTATTACTATCCAGCAGGAAAGGATGAGGTGGTGGTCTACCCAATAGGAATTGGTCAATTAGGTCGTGATACACCTGAAATGGTCACATCAGTCAGCCAGTTAATTAAAGATCCGACATGGACACCTACAGCGAATATTCGTAAAAATTACGCTAAAGAAGGAATTACATTGCCGGCGGTTGTTCCTGCGGGACCAGATAACCCAATGGGCTTATATGCATTGCGTCTATCCTATGGTCATGGTGAATATTTGATCCACGGTACTAATGCTGATTTTGGTATCGGCATGCGCGTTAGTTCTGGCTGTATTCGTTTGCGTCCTGACGATATTGAAGCGTTATTTAAAACCGTTCCTAAAGGAACACGTGTTCAAGTTGTGAACCAGCCGGTTAAATATTCTAAAGAGCCAGACGGTAGCTATTATATTGAAGTGCACCAACCGCTGTCTAAAAAGCCAAGTGATGATCCTCAGACAATGCCAATTGCTTTGAGTGATGATTTTAAACGCTTTCTTGAAAATGAAGAAATAGATAAAGCGCTAGTCGAAAAAGAGCTGGCAAGACGTTCTGGGCTGCCAGTTAAGGTAAATAAAGGACAGGGCGCGGAAATACAGTCTCAGTATGAGCCTGAATATGCATCAAGCGAAGATCAGCAGGATGAAAGTGCTAATGAGCAAGGCAAATATCCAGAGCTAAAGCCAATTGACTCGTTTACTATTTCTCAACCACAGCCAATCTATAACGAATCAATAAACTAACCAGCAAAAAATAAGGGCCTAAATTAAGGCCCTTTATAAAGAAATGAGTTAAAGAACATTCCGTTAACTCATTGCCAGTTCAAACTTACTTTTTGTAAGAACGAACTTGGTTGTCTAGACGTTGGTTAGCACGAGCTGCTTCTTGTTGTGCAGTTTGTACTTCAGCACGGATAGTCTGAACATCGTTGCTCAGCTGATCAACTTTACCATTCAGCGTTTGCACGTCTGAAGAGAGTTTTTGCACTTCAGTGCTGTTAGAAGAACAACCCGCCAGTAATGCTGAAGCTAATACGATAGAGCCCAGTACAATTTTAGTACGAATCATTATTTTACCCTCTAGATAGATTTATCTTGAAAATATAAAAGTAAGCTACCAACAAAATAGATATCAGACAGTCATTCTACATCTACTTATTCCATATGAACAACGTTATGCATTTATGGAATGGTGCTCACTTAGTCTTATGCTAGTACTTAATTTCCGTTTTTGCTAGAAATACTTTACGCCGGAGAGTAGGAAAAATAAGAAAAAATTTAATTTTTGGCTCACGCGGCTATTATTTAATCAAATCAGTTGCATTCTGAGATATACGTCTAATATAGCAAATGAATAATAGATTGCAATAAAGCCATAAATTGAAAAATTCTCTAATGAAAGCATTTTATGTTAAACCGAAAATAGCACCTCAGTTTTGCTTCAAGTGGGAGATTTAACTTAAGTTAATAGAGGGGAGGATTTATTGGTTGGATAAAAATCGGTGAGAGCAAAGTATCAAGACTTGGCATTCCAAATAATTAGAGGGCGAGCAGGCACATAGAAAAGAAAGTGTTCGACGTGAGTGAGCTCGATCATTAATGTTTAACCAAAAGCGTTGTAACTTGCAGTAGGATGAATATAACCAAAATAAAAAGCGGAAACACAAATGTCCCCGCTTTCATCAAATATCGAAACCTTATACCGTGATTAAACAGTAGAATCGATTATTATAATACATGTACTGAAGAGGTATTTGTCGTACCACTTGGCACTAACGCACCAGACACCATGACAATCGCATCACCTTCTTTCGCTAGTCCACTATTCAGTGCTGCACGCTTGCCTTCACGATAAAAATCATCAGTAGAAGTAAAACCACCTACCATCATAGGTACTACGCCTTTGACTAATAATAGCTGACGCGCGGTTTCTTCATTGGTAGTTAACGCTAAAATAGGGGCTGTTGGGAAGTATTTACGTACTGATTTTGCCGATTTACCACCAAAAGTTGCGACGACGATCAGAGGAACATCTAATTTTTCAGACATTTCAACTGCGCCACGGCAAACGGCTTCGGTAACACGTAAGCGCTGACCTGGTTTTTGGCTATCAATACGTGATGGCATAACACGGTCGGTACGTTCACAAATTGTTGCCATGATGGTGACAGCTTCAATAGGGTATTTACCTTTGGCACTTTCACCCGATAGCATAACCGCATCGGTCCCATCGATAATTGCGTTAGCAACATCACCAGCTTCTGCGCGGGTAGGGCGTGGATTTTTGATCATTGAATCTAACATTTGTGTTGCAGTAATAACAACTTTACGTGCAGCAACACATTTTTCAATCATCATTTTTTGTGCAAAAATAACTTCTTCAACGGGGATTTCAACACCCAAATCACCACGAGCAACCATGATGCCGTCAGACGCTTCTAAGATTTCATCAAAGTTGTTTAAACCTTCTTGGTTTTCGATCTTAGAAATGATTTGAATGTTTTCTCCACCATGTTTTTTCAGGTGAGCACGAATTTCTTCAACATCAGAGCGTTTACGGATAAAGGAGGCAGCAACAAAGTCAACGCCTTGTTCACAACCAAACACCAAATCTTCTTTATCTTTATCTGCAAGTGCAGGCAAACCAATGGAAACACCTGGTAGGTTAACGCCTTTTTTCTCGCCTAAATCACCGTTATTTAAGACTTCACAGATTACCTCAGTCGCAGTGACATCTTTGACTTTCATGCCAATGAGCCCATCATCGACCAAAACAGTATCGCCTGCGTTGAGATCTGAAGTTAAACCTGAGTATGTGACAGCAACTTTATCTTTATTACCAATTACTGAGGTATCAGTAGTAAATGTGAATGTCTGGCCTGCAACGAGAGAGACGTCATTACCGCCTTCCAATTTCATAGTGCGGATTTCTGGGCCTTTAGTATCAAGCAAGATAGCTGCTTGTTTACCTGTTCTTGCGCAAACTGCGCGTAGGTTTTTAATGCGTTGACCATGCTCTTCATAGTCGCCGTGAGAGAAGTTAAGACGCATGACATTCATGCCTGCATCAAGAAGTTGACTTAATTTTTCTTCTGATTCGGTTTTTGGGCCGATGGTACAAACAATTTTCGTTTTTTTCATGGCAGTCTATCTAAAGGTTATAAAAGAAATCGGTATTGTCGCCTGATCTCATGAAGCACACTGACTTGTCAGTGTTGCGCAACGTATTGTAGTAAGAATAGGCGACAGTCTGGTGTTTAATGCAATTATGTTGTGAATTAGATCTCATATTTTATTGTCATTATTGTAGTTCTGATCTAATACACAAAAGCTAACTTACTGATTTGTTTCTAGTGAAACCTTTCAGCTTGTGCGCTTATTATAGACAACAAAAAACTGTGAGACAAATCAAATTTTTAAAAATTAGATTAAGAGGCAATACAGATCAAAAGAAATGATGATTTTAGGTGAATGAGTTGCGCAACAAAAGAGAAAGACTGAAATATTGATAATCGTTGAGGTAGCGTATTGAAATAATGAATATTCTAGAATGGTGCGTCCGAGTAGACTCGAACTACCGACCCCCACCATGTCAAGGTGGTGCTCTAACCAACTGAGCTACGGACGCATTGTGATGTTGTTGACGTTGTGAAATGGTGCGTCCGAGTAGACTCGAACTACCGACCCCCACCATGTCAAGGTGGTGCTCTAACCAACTGAGCTACGGACGCATCGTGATTTCGTTGACGTTATGAAATGGTGCGTCCGAGTAGACTCGAACTACCGACCCCCACCATGTCAAGGTGGTGCTCTAACCAACTGAGCTACGGACGCGCTTCAAAACTGTCAAGGTGACAACGGGAACGAATATTAACGTCCTGTTGTCGTTCTGGCAAGGGGAAAATGTATTTTCGTGATAGTTTGCTCGTATTTACAGCGACTAAGCGAAAAATACATCTCCCTAAGATATTAACCTGCTGATTATTCGTTCAATTAACGTGTTGAACGTAATAAAACGAAGCTATCAGGCTGCTTATGGATCCACCAAATACGTCCTGCCATACCAATTGCAGAAGCACTCAGACCGATAATAAAACCAATCCAAAAACCTTGAGGGCCCATTGGTTCGGCAAACAGATCCGTTAACGCTAGAGCGTAGCCAATTGGTAATCCTAATAGCCAGTAAGCAGTAAAAGTAATAAAGAAGATCGAACGTGTATCTTTATAACCACGCAGAATACCTGCGCCAATAACCTGTACTGAGTCTGAAAGTTGATAGATTGCTGCAAATAGCATCAAACTTGATGCCAATACGACAACTTCAGGGTTTTTGTTGTACATCAGTGCGATGGGTTCGCGCAGGGCTGCGGTAACAATTGCGGTCAAGGAAGCTAATAATAAACCGACCGCTAAGCTCGTATAGGACGATATTTTTGCAGCTTCAGTTGACTGTTGACCTAGGTTGTAACCTACACGGATTGTTGCCGCGATACCCAATGATAACGGGAACATAAACATCACCGAACTAAAGTTTAATGCGACCTGATGCCCAGCAACAGCGACTACGCCCAGTGGTGCAACTAATAATGCAACAATGGCAAATAAGGTCACTTCAAAAAATAATGCTAATCCGATAGGCACACCTAAAACAAAAATACGTTTTAGGATAAGTGGGTCAGGGGAAGCAAACCGCTGCGTTGCATGGATGTCACGCTGCGAAGGCGCTTTTCTGACATACCAACGCATTAAGATACACATCACCCAATAAACCGATGCTGTTGCAACACCACATCCTACGCCACCTAATGCAGGTGCGCCAAAATGCCCATAAATAAAGATATAGTTGATAGGGATATTGACCATTAAACCTAGGAAGCCAATGACCATACCTGGCTTTGTTTTGGATAATCCTTCACATTGGCTACGATAAACTTGATAGAATAAATAGCCCGGCGCACCCCACATGATAGCATGTAAAAAACGAACCGATTTATCCGCTAATTCCGCATTCATATGCGGCATATTGCCAATAATAAGTTTGCTATTATAAAGCAAAAAGATCACGCCAAGTGATAAGAAAAACGCTAACCACAGCCCTTGTTGAACTTGATTCCCTATCAAATTACGGCGACCTGAACCATTCATTTGCGCCACGATAGGCGTCAGTGCCATTAATAGCCCTTGTCCAAAAAGAATAGCCGGTAACCAAATTGAAATTCCGACAGCAACTGCTGACATCTCAATTTCACTGACACTACCTGCCATAACCGTATCCACAAACCCCATTGCAGTTTGTGAAAATTGGGCAAGAATGATCGGGATGCCGAGAGCAAGCAAGCTACGCGCTTCTGTAAAATATTTCTGCACGCACACACCTTTAGAGTAATAAATGCTAATAAAAAGAATATAAAGAAGGAAATGCCAATGATTTACGATAAATCAAATACTTACTGTTAACGTTATATTTTAACTCTTTTAATAGTGTTAGCCAATGACTCATAAGGATGAATTTCAAATAAAGGCATTTATTGACATGCGTAAAGCATAAAGTTGAATAGTTATCGCCATCAACAAACCGCTCAAATCAGATAGATCTCTCAAAAATGTTAGGTAAACTGAGTCTATTAATTCAACCTACTGAGAATCATTATGTTTACAGGTATTGTTCAGGGCACGGCCCCAATTATTGAAATTACAGAGAGAGCCAATTTTCGTACCCATGTAATGAAATTCACACCAGAGCTACTCGTTGGTTTAGAAACTGGCGCTTCTGTTGCGCATAATGGTTGTTGTTTGACAGTCACAAAAATTGAAGGTGAACAGGTTAGTTTTGATTTAATCAAAGAGACTCTTAGGCTGACCAACCTTGGTGAACTGCAAGTCGGTGATGTGGTTAATATAGAAAGGGCCGCTAAGTATGGTGATGAAATTGGTGGTCATGTTGTGTCGGGGCACATTGTAACGACCGCTGAAATCAGCAAGATCTTCACTTCAGAAGATAATCACCAGATTTGGTTATCTATTTATGATAAATCACTGATGAAATACATTTTGCACAAAGGTTTTGTGGCAATTGATGGTATTAGCTTAACGGTTGGAGATGTCATCAATAACCGCTTTTGTGTTCACTTGATCCCTGAAACCTTAGCGAGAACAACCTTAGGGAAAAAACGCTTAGGTGATAAAGTTAATATCGAGATCGACCCACAAACCCAAGCAATTGTTGATACAGTAGAGCGTGTGCTATTACAAAAAGAGCAAGAGAAAAAAGCACAGCAGGCTGTGTCGCAAGAGAATGATATGTAAATTGAAGTCTTAGATATTCACTAAAAAATGCTATATCACCCGTATTGTATCGGTGTTATAGCATTTAAAAGTTAGGGGAGGGGGCATCAGCCCTGTGTATTTTGTAGTTGACTATTCGTGGGTATTGCTCTAATACCTATCGTTAATTTGTTTAGTTAAACAGTTCGTTGGTAATTTTCGCTGAAGTTAATTGAAATACTCGCATTGTCACGTTCAATTGCTTCGACTAAACGTTTAAAATGCTCTGATTTTTTATGCATTTCAAGGGCTGCGGTGCTTTCCCATTCTTCAAAAACGATATAGCCATCCTCTTTAGTAATCAGATCATACTTGATGCATCCTTGCTCACGTCGACTTAATTTCGCTAAATTTTTGACGATGTCTTTAGTTAAAAATCCGTTTTTATTTTCCGTTGTGATTTGTGCGTATACAACAATACTCATTCCGTTCTCCTTATGTGTATTGAGAACTATCTTAAAGTTTGCTTTGCGATTGTATTGTAAAAAAACGAATAATCAGACTTTAAGAATGCGGAAGGTGTCATCGTAAAATATCGTTTAAAATCACGATAGAAGTGTGATTGGTCATAATAACCTGTTTCTAGCCAGCGGTAGGTATCCTGCTCTTTCAGCATAGCTTTAAGTAATTGTTCTAAACGACAATTAATCTGATATCTCTTAGGGGTAATACCATATTCTTTTAAAAATTCTTTTTGTATAAAACGTGCGCTATATCCCGTTTCATCGGCAATATCTGTGATCTTTTTAGTGGGATTGCGATAAAGAATATTGAGTATATCATCGATTAATTGAGGCTGTTTTAACGCTTTGGTACGGACAAAGCAGTCTAACAGTCCTTTAAAAGAGGAATTTGCTAAATCTAGATACCAAGGCTCTTGCCAAATGTCAGCTAAGGCGGTTGGCTTATCAGTATAAGATAATGTTCGTTCAGGGAGCAGAAAACGCACCGCATCATGGCGAACACGCAATACCATCAAGTTTCCATTATTCGGTTTAGCTGTGAAGGTATCAATGCGAGGGATAACAAGTTGATATTTATTTGTTTTTATATGGTTTTCAGTAGATATGCATAACTCTTTGGATGAAACCCAAATCTCCGCGCCAGTACCCGGAAACACTTTTATTGGTACCGTAAATTTTTTAAGAATTAACACTGAGCTGATAAAACCATTCAATTCAGCAGGCGGATAATACTGTTTGAGCATAGTTTACCCATGGTGAGTTATATAATTAGCCCATGATAACCATTTTTAGGGGAAAAACTAATGAAAATAGTATTTATAGATGAACTAAGGCGCTATATCAAAAGATAGCGCCCTAGTTCAGGTTGATTAATAACGAATTACCTTGGTACGCGTATTCCTCCTTTAGCGCCTTTAGGGCTCCAAAGGATTTGCCATAATTGAATATCTCTGGCTCTGAATGCCCCAGCACATGAGTTCAAATAGTAAGTGAACATGCGTTTAAAGCGTGGTGTATAATTATCGCTAAGCTCAGGCCAACTGTCTAAAAATCGCTGATACCATGCCATTAGTGTTTTGTCATAATCAGAACCAAAATTATGCCAGTCTTCCATGACAAATTTCCCTTCACTGGATTGGCCAATATTCTCAATAGAAGGGAGCACTCCATTTGGGAAAATATATTTGCCAATCCATGAATCAACATTCACTTTGTTTTTATTTGAGCCGATGGTATGTAATAAAAATAAACCATCATCTTTAATATTCTTACGTGCCACATCAAAATAAGTGGAATAGTTTTTAGGGCCTACGTGCTCAAACATGCCAACTGAAACAATCCGATCAAATTTATCATTTAATTCACGGTAATCTTGCAAAATAATATTAACGTCAAGCCCACTACAACGCTCTTGAGCTAATTTTTGTTGCTCTTTCGAAATAGTGACACCAGTGACGGATGCGCCATAATAACGTGCAGCATAAGCGCTAAGGCCTCCCCAACCACAACCAATATCGAGTAAGCGCATACCCGGTTCTATTTGTAGCTTACGGCAGATCAAATCTAATTTATTGATTTGCGCTTGCTCAAGCGTAGTTGCTTCATTCCAATAGCCGCAGGAATATTGCATATAAGGATCTAACATTAGGGTGAAAAGATCATTACCTAAATCGTAGTGCTCTTCTCCGACAATCCATGAACGCTTCTGAGTTTGCAAATTCCTTAGGCGCGCCATTGCGACTTTCATTATATCAGTAAGATTATTGGGTAGCTTAGTATCGAGTTTCGCCTGTAAGACTTTATAGAAAAATAAATCAAGACGCTCGCAATCCCACCAGCCATCCATATAACTTTCACCGAGGCCCAGAGAGCCTTTTTGCAAAACTCTTTTAAAGAAATCGGTATTATGAACTTGAATATCAAATGGGCGGGAACCGTTGACTTCGATGCCAGCTTGGCTTAATAACGATTCTGCAATTCTTTGCCAATTTGAAACTTTACTTTTGGTTTCATCTACACAAGTGCTCATATGCTCTCCAACTTGAGATGAAGGTTTTTGAGATAGAATTTTAACTTGCTGAAAGTGTAGGGCTGCGAAGAAATAGCTTCGCAAAGACAGGGTTTGGTAATAAATATTATCGACCCTGAGTATACTCGTCATACTTCAAGTCGCAGGACCTTTTATTAGGTACGGTGACTACGTTCATAGGCGTCGGTTACATACTTTAGTACGCACCTAACAGCTGATTCATTAATCGCCTCGCTGTAACTAGAATTATTTAGAGTACAGTATTAACTCAAAAATCACTTCGGACTAAGTACTCTCCGAGTATAGAAGTGATAATTTTATTTAACAATGGCGAAAAATGTCACTTTTGATAGAAAAGTAAAATTTAGAGTAAATACGCGCAATTAGAGTTTCTAATAATGTCTGGAAGATCAAATAAAGAGTGTCAATTTTTGATTTTTTATCAAAATCAGCCACTAAAATACAGTGGCTGATCAGAAAAGTAGTTATTGAGGCTGATATTCAGAGCTTTTTTGTGATGATTTAGAGTGATCTTTTGTATGTTGTAGAAAATAACCGATAACCATCGGAATTATTGTCACCGCCATCACCCCTGTGGTGGCTAAGAGTGGGTCGAAAGGTAACGCTGAAACCAAGAGGCTGGCTAAAAAACATAACCCAAGTTGTAAAGAATTTTGCAAAGCAGCAGCTTTACCGCTAGCTTGTGGATAGGCATTCAATGCTTTGGATACCGCTATTGGGTAAGAGGCTCCGTTCATGGTTGCCATAAAGCAGAATGGTATTAGTATCATGGTCAGTGTTGGTTCAGCATACATAGATATTAAAAATAAGATAATCATACTGACTGCATAACCTACTAATAGTAATGGAAATAATACTTCAGCTCGTAGTTTGATTAAAATAAAACGACAACCATACCCACCGACAATAAACGCTAATGTTTGTGGAATATAGCTTAATCCAATATCTGCTGGGTTGAAGCCCATATTACGTAAAATAAACGGTGATCCTGTTAGCCAAGCAAAAAATCCTGCACTACAAGATGCATAAATTAAAACGTTCCCACTAAAAATACGTGAGCTCAGTAAAGTGAAAAAGGAAATAGATTTACTTTCTGTCGCGTCAGTAGTCATCGCTTTGGGGGTGACGTTTTTTAATAACAGTGTTGGAAGTAATAATAAAATACCCACAGCCATTAAAACGATAAAAATAATTTCCCAGTCATAATGTTCCAATACCCATGCACCTAATAATGGCGCCAATGCCGGTGATAATGCAACGAGCGGCATAATAGATGCAAATACCTTTTGGGTACTCGCCGCATCATAACGGTCAATAACCAATGCTTGCCAAAGAACAGCGGCACTACAAACGCCAACAGCTTGCAAGAAACGTAGGATCAGTAACTGTGTCGCATCGGTTACCCAAAGAATACCTAAGCAGCTGAGAATAAACAGTAATAAGCCAGCAATTAAAATAGGCTTGCGTCCAAGTTTGTCTGACAAAGGTCCCCATAGCAGTTGTGCGAAGGCAAAACCAGCAAGAAAGATACTTAAGGAGGCGCTAATTGCCCCTTCAGTGGTATTTAATGCCGTTTGCATAGAGCCAAATGCAGGGAGGTACATATCGATGGCTAGAAACCCTAACATGCTCAGTCCAGCAAGGTAGAGCATAAAACCTGGGGAGTTTTTCGTCACAGTATTTGTCATAGCGATTTACTTTCTAGAGTTTACAAAATTGTTAATATGTACGCTATTGTATAGGCTATATTTTTACATTGTGAAACGGTAATATTTGGATCTTGCTATCAAAATTTTTGAAAGGTATTGTTATGTGGTCAGCGCATGCGTTAGAAGTGATTGATGCGGTTGCAAGAACCGGGAGTTTTAGTGGCGCAGCAGAGGAATTACATCGTGTCCCTTCCGCAATTAGCTATACCGTTAAGCAAGTGGAGGAATGGCTTGCTGTACCAATATTTGAACGCCGTCATCGCGATGTCGTCTTGACGGAAGCTGGGGAGATATTTATCAAGCAAGGACGCTCAGTCATCAAAAAAATGACACAAACGCGTCATCAATGCCAACAGGCAGCTAATGGTTGGAGAGGGCAGTTTAGTATTGCTGTTGATTGTATTGTGAAACCTCAACGGACACAGCAACTGATATTAGATTTCTATCGTCATTTTCCGGATATCGAATTATATATTCACCCTGAAGTTTTTAATGGTGTATGGGATGCATTGGCCGATGGTCGAGTGGATGTAGCAATTGGGGCAACCAGAGCTTCACCCATCGGAGAACGTTACAGTTTTCGTGATATGGGCTTTATGTCATGGTGGTGTGTTGCAGCGCCAAATCACCCATTGGCAAAAATTGAAGGGAAACTAACAGATGATCAAATGCGTGATTACCCGAGTTTATGCCTTGAAGATACTTCAAGAAATCTTCCCAAAAGAGATACATGGGCATTAGATAACCAACGGCGCCTTGTGGTACCTTATTGGGAAGATGGTATGGTGTGTTTAGTTAATGAGCTGTGTGTCGGCATGGTTCCGGAACATCGCGCAGCGCCGTATTGTACGCAGGGTAAGTTAGTCCCATTAGAGTTATCACAGCCTTTTCCACCAAGCCCTTGCTGCTTAACTTGGGTTGAAAAAAATACATCACCAGCGTTGAGTTGGTTACTTGAATATCTTGGAGACAGTCAAACTCTCAACGCTGAGTGGTTAGCACCTTAACGGTTAACGGCGATAATCAATAAATGGTCCATCAGCAACAGAACGGCGCTCGACTAAACGTGGGTGCACTTCAATGGTTTGTGCGTCTTCACGCTTATTCACGATACGGTCGAGTAGCATAGTAAAGGCCATTTGGCCTAGACGTTCTTTGGGCTGGTGGATAGTGGTGAGTGCAGGGGTAAAATAGCGTGCATTACGCACATTATCATAGCCAATGATAGAAATATCTTGTGGAACACGCAGCCCCATCTCATCGGCAGCGCAAATGGCTCCCATAGCCATAATATCACCACCACAAAAGACCGCTGTTGGTTTTTGTTTGTTACTTAAGATTTGCATCATTGCTTTATAGCCGGACTCAGGTTCAAAGTCTCCCTGTACAATCCACTCATCACGTAAAGTGACTTTGGCTTCTTCCATTGCTTTTCGGAAGCCGGTGAGGCGACCAATCCCCGTGTTCCGCTCAAGTGAGCCTGGGATCACCCCAATATCACGATGCCCACGATCAATTAAGTAACGACCCGCCAAGTAACCACCATGAAATGAATTATCAATAATGCTATCAGTAAAATCACCTCGCGACGTCCCCCAATCCATAACGACCATAGGGATATTACGGTAATCTTCTAACATGCTAATGAGCTTTTCTGGGTACTCAGAGCACATCACCAGAAGGCCATCAACACGTTTTTGAGCAAGCATTTGTAAGTAAGCTTGCTGTTTACCTAAGTTATTATGTGAGTTACAAAGAATGAGTGTGTAACCTTTTTCATAACAACTGTTTTCGACAGATTCAATAACTTCTGCGAAATAAGGGGCTTCGCTCGATGTGGCAAGTAAGCCAATCGACTTAGTATGGTTAACTTTTAAACTACGAGCAACAGCACTTGGCGAATAGTTGAGTTCTTTTATCGCAGCCCAAACAGCAGCCTTAGTATCATCGGCTACGAAGCGCGTTTTATTAATTACATGGGATACGGTTGTGGTGGAGACATTAGCACGCTTCGCCACATCTTTAATCGTTGCCATGGGAAAAAAAAACTCCTGACCAATAATCGGTCTTGTTATGAATACTTATTAAAAATTACCAGCATATTGAGGCATAGTTACTTAACTGGCAATAATTTAGCGATTTGTTATGGATTTTGTCTGATCTAGCGCAAAAACAAAAGAAATAATTGATGTTATAACCTGTGATATAGACACTGGTTTTTATAAATCGTCATGTCATACTTATTTAACCTTATACAATATAGGGTCAAATGGCTGGTTAACTGTTCTTGATAATGAGAGGAACTCATGGATACAGATTTTAAATTCGGATTATTAGCAGCAATTGGTTCTTTGGCAGTGATCATCACATTTGCAATACATATTTTTTAGTTTTGCCTTTAAATAGCAAAGGTAAGATCACAAAGGGCGAGCACTGCTCGCCCTAAATGTTGCCAAAAATCAGTTAAGCAAGATTTTCTTCAACAAATTTCCAGTTTACGAGTGACCAGAAGTTTTCTAAATATTTTGGACGTGCATTACGGTAGTCAATATAGTAAGCGTGCTCCCAAATATCGACTGTCAGGATAGGCTTATCATCACCAGAGATTGGTGTTGCAGCATTAGATGTATTAACAATTGCTAAGCTACCATCTGCTTTTTTCACTAACCAAGTCCAACCAGCACCGAAGTTTTTGATTGCTGCATCGGTAAATTGTTGTTTGAATTCAGCGAATGAACCAAATGCTTTATTGATTGCATCAGCAACTTTACCTGTAGGTTCGCCGCCTGCATTTGGTGCTAAACAGTGCCAATAGAAAGTGTGGTTCCACACTTGTGCAGCATTGTTAAAAATGCCAGCATCAGAAGTTTTAATGATTTCTTCTAGGGATTTACCTTCGAAAGCGGTACCTTTTACTAAGTTGTTGAGGTTAACAACATAAGTATTGTGATGTTTGCCATAGTGGTACTCTAACGTTTCTTCAGAGATATAAGGTTCTAGAGCATTTTTTGCATAAGGTAGAGCGGGTAGTTCAAATGACATTGCGTACTCCTTGTTTGCGTTTTAAACAACACGTATGGGTGTGGTGCTCAAAATTGAGCGAGTAATTGTCTTTTTAATCATGTACATACTAAAATATAGCGCACTGTATGTATCATTTTATCGTCATTAGCGCATTATACCACAATAAAAATATGGTCATGTGCATCATTGTACTATATTAACAAATTCAGCATATAAATACATCGTAAAATCATATAGATAATAAAGCCTAAAATCGCAAAATGCGTTTGCTAGAATAAAGCTAATTTGATTTAACTATCTTTAAAAGACTGATAGAGAAAAAATCCCTTTTTCTATTTGAGGGTGCTATAGTAATGCCCCTGTAAAACTGGCATATTGTATGAAACAATGTGTAGTAATATTTTCGGTCAAATATTCTCGCTTAGTAACAGTTGCATCATCTGCATTTGCGATTGTTTACTGACTGCAAAACCAGCACCCAAGCTTTAAGGAAGTAAAAAAATGACGACAATTGAAAGAATCGAACGCCAAATCAAAGAAAATCCAATTCTGCTGTACATGAAAGGCTCTCCTAAGCTTCCTAGCTGTGGTTTTTCTGCTCAGGCAGTTCAAGCTCTATCTGCTTGTGGTGAACGTTTCGCTTATGTCGATATTCTGCAAAATCCTGATATCCGTGCAGAACTACCAAAATATGCTAATTGGCCAACGTTCCCACAATTGTGGGTTGATGGTGAGTTAGTAGGGGGTTGTGACATTATCATGGAAATGTATCAGCGTGGTGAATTACAAGCACTGATTAAAGAAACAGCTGATAAGTATCGCTCAGCTGATGAGGCAAGTGCAGAGTAATTTCCCTGTAGAGATAGTCTAAATAATTCTAAGAAACCGTATTAGTCCCTGATTGGCTAATACGGTTTTTTGCTATGAGACGTTGAATCAACTAGTCTTGTTCGGCTAATGGCCACCCACCTAACTTTTTCCATTTATTGACTAATTCACAGAAAAGTAGGGCTGTACGGTTAGTATCATAGAGCGCACCATGTGCTTGCTTACCATCAAAGGGGATCCCTGCGGTAACACACGCTTTTGCTAAGATAGTCTGACCAAAGACTAGACCGCTTAGTGCAGCAGTATCAAAAGTGGCGAATGGATGAAAAGGATTGCGTTTTAGGCCCGCACGTTCAGCTGCATTCATGACAAAACTATGATCGAACGTTGCATTATGCGCGACGATTATGGCACGGTTACAATCAGTGGCTTTCATGCCTTTTCGTACCATTTTAAAAATAGCATGGAGTGCATCATATTCACTGACAGCGCCACGTAGAGGATTTGTGGGATCAATTCCTGTAAATGCTAAGGCTGTTGGCTCTAAATTTGCCCCTTCAAATGGTTCGACATGAAAATGGAGTGTTTCATCGGGTGATAGCCAACCCTCTTTATCCATTTTTAAGGTGATGGCGGCTATCTCGAGTAGGCCATCTGTTTTAGCGTTAAATCCACCAGTTTCAACATCAATAACAACAGGATAATAGCCCCTGAAGCGACTCACCAGTGCATTTGGATTATTTTTATCAGACATTAGACATTCATATTAGAGTTTCTAGTTGTTGGTTATTATGCCAAACCCAGTAAAATTTTGCATATACCCGTCATAGTTCAAATTGAAGCACTTTTTCATTAAGGTTCAGTGACTACTGTTACTGGCTGTCTTGCTGCACCTCGAATTATTAATAGTATTAAGCTAAGCAGTAATATTTACTGCTTAACTTAAATAACTCGAATTAATTAGTTGCCAAGACCTTTGCTAGCACTTTTATTTTCAATTAATTCAATTTTATAGCCATCAGGATCTTCAACAAAAGCAATAATGGTATTACCACCTTTTACCGGGCCTGCTTCACGTGTGACATTACCTCCTGCATGACGGATATCTTCACAGGTTTGAGCGACATTATCGACGCCAAGGGCAATGTGGCCATAAGCTGTACCTAATTCGTAGCTATCAACTCCCCAATTATAGGTGAGCTCAATGACAGCACCTTCACTTTCATCACTGTAACCAACGAATGCTAATGAATATTTATATTCAGGATTCTCGCTCGTACGCAGTAATCGCATACCTAATACTTTGGTATAAAAATCAATCGAACGCTGCATGTCTGTCACACGTAACATGGTATGTAATAAGCGCATATTAAGACTCCCTAAAAAGTAACTGAGTGAAACTGAATCGTTTTAACGATTAATATAACGTATCTGTGCTCTTGAGCACAACGAAATGGGTTTATACTTGAGGTAATTCAAGTTGCAGTATTATTGTCGAACAAGCTCATATTGCGTCACTTGTACACATTGGTGTCATCTAACTGTACTTCGAATTATTTAATTTTTATTAGTAAATGATAGATATAATCGTATTTATGGAGTATATCATTATTTAATGTTTATCGTTAGGTGGTATCTACATGGCGGAGCAACTTGAGTTTTTTGAAATCCAGAGCCCTTGTCGCGGAATTTGTCAAACTAACGAACAAGGCTATTGTCGAGGTTGCTATCGCTCTCGTGAAGAGCGTTTTGGTTGGTTAAAATTTACAGATCCCCAGAAGCGTAATATTTTACGTTTATGTCGCCAGCGTTATATGCGCTCGCTTGCGATAAAAAAAACACAAGAGGATCCACCTACAGCACAACAAGAGCTGTTTTGACCGGTTCACCTACCTAGCCTTCCACTGATTGAATATCTATCAAGTATAATTTTTATATTCAAAATACTTCAAGTTGAAGTATTTTACGTTGAAATATGATGATTATATTTATCAGCTACTCATTATATTGTTTTTTAATGAACTTAGCATGCTGCTCTCTTATCATTCAGCAATATTTAGTATTGTTTTTAGTATGATTTAATTGTTAATTAATTCATTGTTGTTAATTTACATTTGCACTCTTCAATTAATTTTTATTTATTCAAAATGATGATTAAATAGAAGTAATATAACCCAAAATAACATGATTTTAAGATTAACTATATTTTATTGTTTTTAAAGGGTTAATTGAGAATTGTTATTTTTATTGTTAATTGTAATTACTATAAGGGTTAAAATAGATAGATTTGAAACAGGAGTAAGGCTATTCTTATTAACAAGATAATTGATAGTTTATGCGAGTAAATAAAATGGATTTTAATATATAAAACGAGTGAATTCTGCTAGTGATTGATATCACGAATCAAATGATTGACATTGACTATAAATAGGTATTTATCATGGTTTTTCATAATAATTGGTTGTCATAGCAAGAAGGAGTTAATATATAATTTAAAATATAATTTATAACTTGTATATTTGTTAAACCAAATAGTATTGTATAAGGAGGGAACATTGGAGTCACAAATAGGAACTGATTTATCGCGTGTTGTTCGCATGTGGAGATCATTGATTGATCATCGCTTAAAACCGCTTAAATTAACACAAACACATTGGATTACTTTACATAACATTAGTCAATTACCGCCAGAACAGTCGCAGATCCAACTGGCAAAAGCGATTGGCATTGAACAGCCCTCACTAGTACGAACGCTTGATCAGTTAGAGGAAAAGAAATTAATTTCTCGTCATACTTGTGTTAATGATCGACGTGCTAAGAGAATAAAGCTCACTGATGAATCTGAGCCATTTATTAAAACGGTTGATGAAGTTATTGACAATACGCGTAAAGAAATCTTAGGTAATATCACTGCTGATGAGTTAGGGCAGTTATCATTACTACTTTTAAAGTTAGAGAAAAACATTTCTCGCCTACAAGGAGATCTATAATCTAGAAATATTATGACCTATATATATTATTCAAATTTAAATTATGTTGAAAGATTATTTACTTTTTCTGATGATATCTATTTTTTTTGATGTTTATAAAGTAAATTGATTGTATAATTAATTATTAATATGGTTTATTATTTAATGATAAATCGTTAATGGTTTAACTGTTTTATTGAATATAAATGGCTATTAAAGTCAAAACATCATGAAATTTAATGAAAATACGATATTTCAGATTAACCGTTTTTTGAGGGATAAGTAAACACAGCAAGTATGAATAACTAAAATTCAATTAACAATTGTATATGAAGCTCTATATTCTAATTATATCACTATTGGCTAGGAGACTGATTGAGCCTAACACAATGATCATATAGATATATGAATAATGTGAGCGAATGAGTCAACAAAGCGATGGTTTGATGTATATACTCGAAATAAATTGAGGAGCAGAAGGGGGATAAGTAAACGAACGGTGAGGAACATATAAACTATGTGACTGGCACGAGTGAATAGCGTCCACAACGCTGCAATCTGAAATAGGACGAGTATAGCAGTATTTAAAAAAGAGCTTCACATAACCCAAACTAAACATGTATGTTCACCGAGAGTACCCGGTGAACATATTCTAATACTAATATTAGCGAGGTGAAACAGTAACAGTACCACCACTATTAGCAATCATAACACGTTGCCCAGTACGGAAAGCACTAGGGTCTTGTTTCTGAACCACGACAATATTCTTGCCGCTATCAAGGCGGATTTCTAACTGTACACCTTGGCTTTTATTCAGAGCACCTTGTGCTTGCTGGCCTGCTAAACCACCAGCAATTGCTCCCGCTGCTGTTGCAAGTGTTTTACCAGTACCACCACCTACAGTATTACCTAATAAGCCACCTAAAACTGCACCGCCAATTGCACCGATGACGTTTTCGTCTTCACCGGCTTGGATAGTAACAGGGCGAGCATTGAGTATTGTTCCGTAAGTGACGGTTTGTACCTGTTTTGCATCTTTGGCTGAAATAGTATCACCAGAAAGTGTACTAGTATTGACACAGCCAGATAACACAACGACTGCAACAACACCAACGAAAACTTTCTTAAGCATAATTACTCCTATGAGACTGGCTGTCTGTGGCAATAACGTAGCATGAATAGCGCTTTTAACTACCATATTAGGTATGTCTTTAAGTTATGCCAAGTTTTAAACGGTTATCAGGCTACTGATTCTGATTTAAACGGGGCATAAACACTAGGTAAAATATCTCAAAGTAGGAAATATTTCCTAATGTAAGGCACACTTTGTTAAATACTTCTCTTAAATAAATTCACGATATAATCATCATTCGATGTTCATCGTACAAAAAGTATTCTCTTAATACCGATGTTTCTTCACTATCTCATCGAGAAATACCTTGGTCTGATAATTATACTATAAATTATAATTAACGAGATGGGTATTAGTGCGTAAAAGTAAATTGCATTGTCTGTATTTTGTACTTTAGGCTTTCTTATTTTGCTTAAAGATTTTTTTCTGCGAGCTAGCACGAGAAATTTTAATGTTCGGTTGACAAAAGTATCAGCCAAAGCACAATCTTTTGAAGTCTAAGAATCGTTTAGCGCTGAATGAAAATGGTATGTAGTTAAGCAACCAATAGAGTATGTGAAACCTAAAGGAACAGTGATGATGATAAAGTCCGGCCGTTATATAGGGATTATGTCTGGAACCAGTTTAGATGGGGTTGATGTCGTTCTGGCAGCGATTAGTGATAAATTTGTTGCTGAACAAGCAAGCGTAAGCATTGGCTTTCCTGTGGAACTAAAAAAAAGAGTGCTTAATATTTGCCAAGGCCAAGAAACAACACTGTCTGAAGTTGGTAAAATAGACCGTGAACTTGGCTCTCTCTATGCTCAGGCTGTGGAACAGTTATTAAAAGAAACAGGGGTTGCAGCAAAAGATATCATTGCAATTGGCTGTCACGGACAAACGGTTTGGCATGAACCCGACGGAGAAGCACCTTTTACCATGCAACTTGGCGATAATAATCGGGTAGCGGCATTAACAGGTATCACTACTGTTGGCGATTTTAGACGGCGAGATATGGCGTATGGTGGACAAGGTGCTCCGTTGGTACCTGCATTTCATTTAGCTGTATTAGGACATCCAACTGAAAAACGAGTCATACTCAATATTGGTGGCATATCCAATATTACAGCACTCTTCCCTGGAGCTTATGTTAAAGGTTATGACACCGGCCCAGGAAACATGTTGATGGATACTTGGATATGGCGGCATAAACAACTACCGTATGATGAAAATGGTCATTGGGCCAGTTCTGGTGTGGTTAATCAGGCATTGCTCAAAAATATGTTACGTGACCCTTATTTTAGGCGTTCTGCACCTAAAAGTACGGGGCGCGAATATTTCAATATGCAATGGTTAGACCAACAGTTAGCTGGTTTTGACGATGTGTCTCCTGATGATGTACAAGCAACTTTATGTGAGTTGACCGCTGTTTCTATTACTGAACAAATTTTGCTTTGTGGTGGTTGTGAGCGTCTGATTGTGTGTGGTGGCGGTGCAAAAAATACATTTCTTATGCATCGGCTTGCTGCATTGTTGCCAGGAACAGAGGTTGGCACGAGTGACAAATATGGATTAAGTGGTGATGATATGGAAGCCTTAGCTTTTGCTTGGCTTGCTGCAAGAACTATCGCGAATTTATCGGGTAATCTGGCTTCAGTAACGGGGGCTGAGCGTGAAACCGTTCTTGGTGCTATTTATCCTACAAATACTGATGAAAAATGATGGCGTTAAGGAAATAGAAATACGATGAACGAGGTACAAAATCAAGAGTTGGCTGCGTTACGCCGTGAATACACAAGAGGGGGACTGCGTAGAGCAGACCTAACTGCGGATCCTCTTGACTTATTTGAACGGTGGTTGAAGCAAGCTTGTGAAGCTAACCTTAGTGACCCAACAGCGATGTGTGTTGCTACGGTTGATGAAACAGGCCAACCTTATCAACGTATTGTTTTATTAAAGCATTTTGATGAAAAAGGCTTGGTGTTTTACACCAATATGGGAAGTCGTAAAGCGCAGCAGTTAGGAAAAAACAATAAGATAAGCTTACACTTTCCATGGTATCCCCTTGAGCGACAAGTTAATTTTTTAGGGGTTGCAGAACGTTTAAATCCGATTGAGGTAGTAAAGTACTTCCATAGTCGCCCTAAAGATAGTCAGATTGCTGCATGGGCATCACAACAATCATCACGCATTTCAGCTCGCAGTATTCTTGAAGGCAAGTTTTTAGAGCTAAAACAAAAATTTCAAAATGGCGAAGTGCCATTACCGAGTTTTTGGGGTGGTTTTCGCGTGGTATTTAATAGTGTTGAGTTTTGGCAAGGTGGTGCAAATCGTTTACACGATCGCTTTATTTACCAACGAGAAGAGGATGGTTGGAAAATTGATAGATTAGCACCATAATAAAACGTTTTTTTAACTGGCACTTAAAAGCTAGGCGCTTTATGCTATAGCTTCGTTTACGAAAACTGACAAGCTATGTTCACGAGAACAACCGCTAGGTGGCGGTCTTGTGGCACTTTTAATAAAAAATATACTCGTCATACTTCAAGTCGCAGCGTGTTTCGTTAAGAAAGAGTAGCTATTTCACTTGTTGCTTAGCTGTGCTTTGGATGATTTAAAGTATAGATAGACAAAATACAACTGATGGAGTCATTGATGTCTAGCAATAACCTGATTAAACAATTGCAAGAGCGGGGCCTCGTTGCCCAGGTAACGGATGAGGATGCGTTAGCAGAGAGACTGGCGCAAGGCCCTATCTCTCTCTATTGTGGCTTCGATCCTACCGCTGACAGCTTGCATTTGGGGCATCTGGTTCCCTTGCTGTGTTTAAAACGATTCCAACTAGCCGGGCACAGGCCTGTGGCGTTGGTCGGTGGCGCAACGGGTCTGATTGGTGATCCAAGTTTTAAAGCCTCTGAGCGTAAATTAAATACCGCAGAGACCGTCCAAGAATGGGTAGCAAAAATCCGTAACCAAGTCTCTCCTTTTCTGAGTTTTGATTGTGGCGATAACAGCGCAACATTAGCCAATAACTACGATTGGTTTGGTAAAATGGATGTGCTGACTTTCTTACGTGATATTGGTAAACATTTTTCTGTTAACCAAATGATTAATAAAGAAGCCGTTAAACAGCGTCTAAATCGTGATGATGTTGGTATCTCGTTTACTGAGTTTGCTTATAACTTACTGCAAGGTTATGACTTTGCAAACCTGAATAAAGAACATGGTGTGGAGTTACAAATTGGTGGTTCAGACCAATGGGGTAATATCACATCAGGTATTGATCTGACTCGTCGTTTACACCAAAACCAAGTCTTTGGGATGACAGTACCGCTGATTACGAAAGCAGATGGCACTAAGTTTGGTAAGACAGAAGGTGGTGCTGTGTGGCTTGATCCTAAGAAAACCAGCCCATACAAATTCTACCAGTTCTGGATTAATACCGCAGACGCTGATGTCTATCGTTTCTTGAAATTCTTCACCTTTATGGAACTCAGTGAGATTAATGCACTTGAAGAAGAAGATAAAAACAGCGGTAAAGCGCCTCGTGCACAATATGTTCTCGCTGAAAATGTGACTCGATTAGTTCATGGTGATGAAGGCTTAGCGGCGGCTCGTCGTATTACTGAGAGTTTATTCTCTGGTGCGGTTTCTGACTTAACGGAAGCTGATTTTGAACAGCTCGCACAAGATGGCATGCCATGTATTACTCTGGATTCGGGTGCTGATTTACAACAAGCACTGGTTGATTCTGAGTTAACGCCTTCTCGTGGTCAAGCTAGAACGGCAATTAGCTCAAATGCTGTTGCTGTGAATGGTCAAAAACAAACTGACCCAATGTATGTATTTACAGATACAGATCGCTTGTTTGGGCGTTTCACCCTGATCCGTCGTGGTAAGAAAAACGACTGCTTGATCAACTGGAAATAGCTCTGACTAACCATGGTGAGAATAGCTCGAAGAAAACTTCGGGCTATTTCTAGTCATCATACTTTTTATGGTAGCATCACTAAGAGCACTCAGATTCTGAGTAGATTTTTTGCTTGTTGCTGGGATGCTCTATTTGCTTACCGCAATACAAAGAATGGTGAACGTCTATTCCACTATGGCTAATCACTGATTTCTCTTCATTCGACTTACAATTCTTTTGGGTTTCCCATGAAAAGTGTTCTTTCAATTCAATCCCATGTTGTTTTCGGTCATGCAGGAAACAGTGCTGCTGCATTTCCTATGTGCCGAATGGGGGTCGATGTCTGGCCGCTAAATACTGTTCAATTCTCCAATCATACTCAGTACCCTCAATGGACTGGTACTGTATTTCCTGCGCAACATTTAACGGATATTGTGCAAGGGTTAGCGAAGATCCATAAGCTAGAAATTTGTGATGCAGTGTTAAGTGGTTATATCGGTTCTGCTGAACAAGGTAACGATATTCTGTCTATCGTGAAGCAAATTAAGTTAGTTAATCCACAAGCACTCTATTTTTGTGATCCTGTTATGGGACATCCAGAAAAAGGCTGTATTGTTGCTCCAGGTGTCGCGGAGTTTCTTTGCCAACAAGCGTTACAAGCAAGTGATGTTATTGCGCCTAATTTGCTTGAGTTAGAAACCTTATCAGGAGAAACAATTACAACTGTTGAGCAAGCAGTACAGGCTGCTCGTCAGCTATGTCGTCAAGGCCCTAAGATTGTTTTAGTGAAGCATTTGAGCCGAGCGGGTTACAGAGCTGACCGCTTTGAAATGATCTTAGTGACTGAAGAACATAGTTGGCATGTGAGCCGTCCGCTGGTGGATTTTGGTGAAAAACAGCCAGTTGGTGTTGGGGATTTAACTAGTGGATTGATGTTGGTTAATCTACTAAAAGGTGAAAGTTTACCTAAAGCATTAGAGCATGTTGCTGCTGCTGTGTATGAAGTGATGATACAAACTAAGAAAATGGGAGAGTATGAACTTCAGTTGGTGGCCGCTCAAGACAAGATGGTGAAGCCAGAACACAAATTTTGCGCAACTGAAATTGACTAAATAGGGCTTCCAGTAAAACCCGTAGCGCTCACAAAAACGGAGCGCTACGGCTCTATTAAATTAAGCCTTCCGCAGACAATGCTTCTTGTACTTTAGGTCGTTTAGCTATTTTCCCGCAGTATTCACTTAAATGCTTAAGGTGAGAAATATCAACACCAACTAATTTAGTCCAGTTAGTTACTGTAAATAGATAAGCATCAGCAACGGTGAAATTATCATCAGCAAAGAAAGCTCTTTTTGCCAATACATCATCAACATATTGGAATTTTTTAACGAGATTCGCTCTAACAATGTCTTTATAGTCTTCAGGTGTACCCGGAGTAAATAAAGGTGCAAAGCTCTTGTGAAGTTCTGTTGAGATAAAGTTGAGTGCTTCGAGTTGATGATAGCGTTTTAGCGTGCCAGCGGGTGCGATTAAATTCCTGTCTTGTTTTTGATCTGCTAGGTATTGCACAATCACCGCGCCTTCTGTTAGCAGCTCACCATTGTCCAAAAGTAACACAGGGACTTGGCCTTTAGGGTTAATTGCTAAAAAATCTTCACCATCTTCAGTTTTTTTGTCTTTTAAATTGACACGTATAATGCTGAAATCCAGACCTGTTTCACGCAAAATGATGTGAGGAGAAAGGGAGCAAACACCGGGAGAATAATACAATTTCATCATAAAACCCCTAAAAATAGTTATGTTGGCAATGATAACGAGCAAGCTTAAATCCAGTGAATCACAGTATATCATGCTTAAATAAAAAAATTTGTATTAAGATGTCAGTGTTACTATCAGTTTGTAAGGGCATGAGGGGTTATCCTCTTGAATCAATTATTAAGAGTGATTCTTATCTTTTTTAGTTTCATACCTGCTAAAATTTGAGTCAAAAACGCCACATCAAAAATAAATGCTCAAAATAAGTGTAGGTAAACTGAATGGATAGTGAGTACCAGAAGCTGAATGTTCTTCGTAGGCTTGATGATCTGTTAATGGCGCATAGACCTCATAACATTACAGGGTTAAAACGTTTTGTTTTAGAGTTTTGGTTTTTTGGGTTGATTAATGCCAGATCATGCTTATTTGCCGGTTTCTTTTTCTTAGCACTTTTTTTAGTGCCTGCAAAAGGGATTTTAGGGGTACCGCGTTACGATGTTTTGTTAGTTTTTGCTGTTATTTTTCAAGCTCTACTAGTGTGGTCAAAACTGGAAACTTGGGATGAGCTAAAGGCGATTTGTGTGTTTCATATGGTCGGTTTTATTATGGAACTATTCAAAACATCAGCAACGATCGCGTCATGGCAATATCCTGATGAAGCTTATACTAAATTATGGGGTGTCCCTTTATTTACTGGCTTTATGTATGCAGCGGTGGGGAGTTATATTATTCAGTCATGGCGTTTCTTTAAAGTACGTATTCAACATTATCCACCCTATTGGATGGCGACACTTGTTGCACTAGCCATTTATATTAACTTTTTTAGTCATCATTATATTGAAGATTATCGTTGGTATCTTACCGCGTTTATTTTTGGTTTATATGCACGAAGTATGGTTTTTTATACTCCGTTAGATAAAGAACGTAAGATGCCATTATTACTTGCATTTATGTTAATTGGTTTCTTTATTTGGTTAGCTGAAAATTTTGGAACATTTTTTGGGGTCTGGCAGTACCCTAATCAGATTGGGGCATGGTCAGTTGTGCATGCAGGTAAATGGGGAGCGTGGTCGTTATTAGTGATTGTCACTTTCACGATTGTCGTTCATCTTAAGCATATCAAAGCAAATGTGGCTATTGCGCGCTAGTCCCAAGATAGCAAAACGCCATCCGAAGATGGCGTCATCGAACTAGAGTATAACTTATTTCAACTCTAATTCATTCATTGCCGCGATGCTAAAACCACCATCAACATGAACCACTTCACCAGTGATACCGGCTGCAAGGTTTGAGCAAAGGAATGCTGAAGTGTTACCAACGTCTTCAATGGTGACAGTACGACGAATTGGTGTTACAGCTTCACAGTGTGCCAGCATTTTGCGGAAGTCTTTGATACCAGATGCTGCTAATGTACGGATAGGGCCGGCAGAAACAGCATTAACACGGATACCTTGAGGACCCATCGCGTTCGCCATATAACGCACGTTAGCTTCTAATGAAGCTTTAGCTAAGCCCATGACATTGTAGTTAGGGATCGCACGCTCTGCACCTAAGTAAGTCAGAGTAAGTAAAGCTGCATCTGGGTTAAGCATGTCACGACATGCTTTTGCCATCGCAACAAAGCTATATGCACTGATGTCGTGAGCAATACGGAAACCATCACGGGTAACGGCATCAACATAGTCGCCATCTAATTGATCTGCTGGAGCAAAACCAATTGAGTGCACAAAGCCATCAAATTTAGGCCATGATTTTCCTAATTCAGCAAACAGAGCGTCAATACTTGCATCAACCGCCACATCACATTCAATAACGATGTTAGAGTCTAAAGATGCCGCGAACTCTTCAACGCGTGGTTTCAGTTTTTCGTTCTGATAAGTAAACGCTAATTCAGCGCCTTGTTCACGCATTGCTTTTGCAATACCGTATGCAATTGATAATTTACTGGCAACGCCAGTGATTAGAATGCGTTTGCCGGTTAAAAAACCCATAGCATTATCCTTGTTTATTTTCTATTGAAAACGCGAATATAACAGAAGACACCGTGTCTTGGGTAGTTTTCGCATCTCTTATTGATGAATCGGCTATATATTACCATGTATTATATCAAGAAGGATATTTTGCTGCGCTTGTCGGAGCAGTCAAAGATCCTGACGCCATGCATCGATTGAAAGAGGTTCACCAAAATGACTCTCAATTAATCGGCGAGTAACATCATGCAGCGGAGCTGCTAATACCTCAGCAGTATTACCGCGCTCAACGACAACGCCTTTATCCATTACCAACATTTTATCACTAATATGTTTCATCATACCTAAATGCTGTGTGACATAAATATAGGCTATATCTTGCTTTGCTTGTAATTCGAGCATTAGGTTAATTATTTGCGAGCGCATCGACATATCTAGGGAAGCTAATGCTTCGTCAGCAATAATAATTTCAGGTTGTAAAATTAGCGCTCTAGCTAATGCAACACGTTGTTTTTGCCCAGAAGCTAGCATATGTGGGTAATACTCTGCATGGTCAGGCAATAAACCAACTTGGCGTAAGGTTTGAATAATACGCCGTTCTCGTTCAATACCTGTCAACTCAGTATTGAGTTTTAAAGGTAACTCAAGTGTTTGGCCGATACGTTGTCTTGGGTTTAATGAAGTACTGGGATCTTGAAATATCATGCGTATTCGCTGACTACGATAGCCATAATCGCCATAGTTGAGCTGATGCCCACGGATCATAATTTCCCCCGCGGTTGGCTCTGTGACGCCTGATAACATCCGAGCAAGTGTTGATTTTCCCGAACCGTTAGCACCAATAATGGCTAAGGTTTGTCCTGCTTGCAAATTGAAACTGAGTGGTTTCACCGCTTCTAATTCATAACGACGAAATAGTCCTTCACGAAAACGAAACGTTTTTGTGAGGTTACGTACCTCAAGTAGTGCCTCCATTAAGATTGCTCCTCCGTATTCAGCGGATAATGACAAGCGAATAGGTGGTTTTTAATATTACGCAGTGGTGGGGCGACAATACATGTACGTTGTGCATAAGGGCAACGCGGGCCAAGCCTACAACCAATTGGCAAATGCTCTAATGATGGGATGGCTCCAGGTAACGTATTTAAGCGTCCTTTATGAGGAATAGGGCTTTCAAAGTCAGGAATTGAACGAATAAGCGCTTGTGTATAGGGATGGTGTGGACGTTGTAGAATATCCTCAGGAGTCGCACTTTCAACAGTTTGCCCGCAATAAAGCACGTTAATTCTATCCACTAACTTGGACATTAGTTCCATATCATGGCTAATTAATAATATGGACATATTATTATTTTGATTTAGTTTATCGAGTAAACGGAAAATCTGCGCTTGAGTGGTTGATTCCATAGCATTTGTGGGCTCGTCAGCAATCAATAAGCGTGGCTGATTGGCAATAGCAATCGCGATCATTACCTTTTGACACTCACCATCGGTGAGTTCATAAGGGTAGCTACGCATGATATCTTTATGATCTTTAATGCCTACACGATGTAATAATTCAATAGCGCGACGCTTTCGCCAATTAAAGCGTTGCCACCAACGGCCTTTATAAGTCCAGCCGGGGATCGCTTGTATCAGTTGCTTACCGATGTCTTCAGAAGGGTCAAGGCAAGATTGCGGTTCTTGAAATATCATTGAGATATTATGACCGATCAATTTGCGTCGTTTTCGTGGGCTAAGTTTTAATAAATCAATATCTTGAAAACGAAAACGGTCAGCGGTCACTCGAATATTGTCTTTAGTGACACCACAAATGGCTTTAGCAATAAGACTTTTGCCTGATCCTGATTCACCCACTAATCCACGTACTTCCCCTTCAGATAGGGTCATGGAAATACGGTCGACCGCTTTAACAGGGCCATTAGCCGTCAAAAACTCAATGGTCAAATTGCGGATGTCTAACAGAGGCATTATTCAACTCCCGCATTAATAGCTCGGTGCAATCCATCACCAAGCAAATTGACGAACAGGACACTGATCATAATTGCAGCACCGGGTAAAATCACTGACCAAGGTGCAACATAAATCAGCTCTAAAGTATCGCCTAACATCGCTCCCCATTCAGAAGAAGGTAACTGAGCGCCAAGATCAAGAAACCCTAGTGCAGCAATATCTAAAATGGCAATGGATAGCGCTCGTGTCAGCTCAGTAACAAGGATCGGGGTAATATTCGGTAATACGGTATACCACAAAATAAAAATATTTGATGCACCATCCAACCGTGCAGCAACAATATATTCTTTATCTAATTCATCATGAACGGCGACATAAATTGTTCTGACCATACGTGGGATCAACGCCAAACAGATAGCAAGCATGGCATTTTGTAAGCTTGCTCCCATAAAAGCGACAACGATAATGGCAAGTAGCAATGATGGAATAGACAGTAGGGTATCAAGTACGTGATTAAAAACCGCAGATTTTAAACCGCGGGTCATACCAGCAAGGCAACCAAGTATTAGGCCAACTAAGGTGGCAATAAATGTCACGAGGAGTGCTGCGCCAAAAGTGGATTTTGTGCCAATGATCAAACGACTCAGGATATCTCGCCCTAGATCGTCAGTTCCAAGGAAAAAAGCGACATTACCGTAATGAGACCATGATGGTGGCAATAACTGATAGCCTAAAAACTGCTGATCAATGGTATAAGGCGCAAGATACGGCCCTACGAAGCACAGTATTAATAGAAATAGTACCCCGTAGAAACCGATCATAGAAATGATATCAGAAGAAAAAATATTCCAAACCACCCGTGTTGGGGATGGCATCTTCTGTTCACGATAAAAATTATCTGAGGACATACCAATCCTTATGTTTCAACGGATCCATCATCGCCCCTAAAATATCAGACAATACGTTAACGGTGATCACTAAAGCCCCTATTAGCATCACGCCAGCAGAAATAGCCGAATAATCTTGCTGGCGGATGGCGGTTACCAGCCAACGACCAAGCCCTGGCCAGTTAAATACTAACTCTGTAACCATTGTCAGGGTTAACATCGTTGAAAATTGTAGCCCCAGTTTTGGAATAATTGGGGGGATTGCATTGTGAAATATATGTCGCCGAATAATTGTTAATCTTGATAATCCACGTGTTGCAGCGGCCTTAATATAATTTTCACTAGCAATTTCCTCGGTGCTATTACGAACTAAGCGAATAACTTCTGTCGTAGGTGCTAAAGCCAATGTTAATACAGGTAAAATCATATGTTCCAAAACATTAATGATCATTTGTTGGCGATAAGGTGAATCAGAAAGCCAAGCATCTATTAATGCAAACCCAGTTACAGATTCTAAATTATAGAGCAGGTCGATTCTTCCAGAAACAGGAAGCCAGCCTAAACGCAGTGAGAAGAACAGCGTTAGAACTAATGCTAATACAAAAACGGGTACTGAAAAGCCGAGTAAAGCAAATGTGCTAATCGCGATATCTGCGGGCTTATTACGCCAAAAAGCGGCAATCATACCTAATGGTATCCCCACAATTAAAGCGAACATAAAAGCTAAGATACATAGCTCCATGGTCGCTGGAAAGGTATCTCTTAGCTGATCTGAAATAGGTTCACCATTGATACTAGAAACACCAAAATCGAAGTGCAATAAGCCATCAAAATAGAATAAATAAGCATCATAAAGTGAAGCGCCACTCAATGGTGCATTAGGGGTAAAATAGCTCAGACTAAAACTGACCAAAGAAAGAAAAAATAGCGTGATGAACAATAATAGTATGCGACGCAGCGAGTAAATAATCATGGTTGCTGCTCCTGCTTACGGTCATTTTGGGGGCTATTTTCATTCATATCTCGATAAACACCAGCAAATGAGGTATTACCAAATGCACTAATGACTAATCCTTTCATATCAAAACGATAAGCTTGTAAGCGTAATGAATAAGCCAAAGGTAACACGGGAAGATCATGACTCAATATTTGTTGAGCTTGATGATAGTAGTCAATTCGTTCAGCTAATTGCTCAGTGAGTAACGCTTTATGTAATATTTCATCAAAAGTTGGGCTACACCAATGGCTTAGGTTAGTTTGCGAGGCGATCGCTGCACAGCTTAATAATGGACGAAAAAAGCTATCAGGATCGTTACTGTCGGTAGCCCAACCGGCCAATGTCATATCATGAGAGCGATCCATCAATTGATTTTCTTGAAAGCGTCCTTCTACAGAGCGAATATTCATAATGATCCCCACCTGAGCTAAATCTGCTTGGATCAGCTCTGCCATTTTTAGTGGGCTAGGATTATAGGATTGTGAAGAAACAGGAACCCAAAGGTCGAGTTTGAGGTTTTCAAGACCAAGCTCTTGCAACATTTTTTTCGACAACTCAGGATTATAATCCGTCACTTTAGCTTGATTATCATAAGCCCAAGATGCACGTGGAAGGATTGAAGCTGCGGTTTCTGCGGTTCCGTAATAAATAGATTGCATTAATCTTTCATTATTAATTGCGTAAGCAATAGCTTGACGCACTTTCAGTTGGTCTAAAGGGGGCTTACTGGTATTAAAGGCTAAATAGGCAATGTTCATGCCTGAGCGCATTGAGATACGTAATCGTGGATCATCACGTAAAACAGGTAATTGACTCGCAGCAGGGTAAGCTAATACATCGCACTCTCCGGTTAGCAGTTTGGAAATACGACCTGTTCCCCCGGCACCCATATCAATAACCACTTCTTGCATGCGTGGTTCACCTTTCCAGTAGTTATTATTACGCATCAAACGTACAAATTGGCCTGCTTGGTAATCGTCAAGTCGAAATGGCCCTGTACCAACAGGGCGCCAGTCAATCATTTCTTGGCGATTGATACTCGAAAGGTAATCCGCATACTCAGCCGATAAAATAGGTGCGTAATGGGTAGCTAAATGCCATAAAAAAGAGGTATCAGGCGCATTTAAACGAAACTCAACGGTATAGTCATTAAGTTTGCGAATACTTTGCACGCTATTGGCGAATTGTAAGCTATCAAAATAGGGATAACGGCCACCATTAATATAATGATAAGGATGATGGACTTCAAACATGCGTGAGAAACTAAAGACAACATCATCTGCGTTCATATTGCGCGTAGGAGTAAACCAAGGCGTTTCTTGAAATTTGACATCTTTACGCAGTGTTAGCCGATAAGTCGCACCGTTATCGAGCACTTTCCAGTGAGAAGCGACTTCAGGAATTAGCTGATAGGTGAATGGGTCTACATCCAACAAGCGGTCATAAATTTGTGCCGCAAGTGGATCGACAATCAGGCCACTACTCACTAGCTGTGGATTAAATGTCGTGACAATGCCATTAACACAGTAGATAAAGCCATTTTGCCGAATGTTTTTAGGAACATCATTCGCTACGGTATCTCTGTATGAGACATTGCCACTAAGAGCTTGGGCTGTTAGTGAAAGAGTAAATAGAAGCCAAAGAGTTATTAGGCGCATATCACTGATATCGTTAACCTGAAATGACCTATTGTAGCTTAAAAATGGGTCGACAGGGTATAAGCAAAATATTAGCTATTTTTTATACCCACTCTACTTCAAGTTGTAGTGCCTTTTATTAAGGATGGTGGCTGCATTCACTGGCGCTAGCCACCTAAATCTGTGTGCTTATAGCGACCTGTTTACCAGCAACAGGAATTCGTTAGAGTATGGAGCAAATCGAGATTGTTGAATCAGCGAGCGAAACACGAAATAAAATTTAATTGTTTAAATATCAAACTGTTATTCTTTAATGAGAAAAAATCTCATTAAAGCGCTTTACAAATACTACTGATAACTATTATCATTCTCTTTGCCGCCTAAGCAAAAGCTTAGGTCTAGGCATGACATTGCTCACATTGCTTCCAGTGTTTTTTTTATAGCCAGCATGGGTGCTGGCTTTTTTTTATCTAAAACTTGGTTGATTTATTAAATTTATTAATGAATAAGTCCAATAGCTTTTAGGTCTTCGTCATTAACATTTCCTTGTAATGTGCACATTAGTTTAACCGTTCCATTTTCCTTGTTTGCTTCTATAAAGAACAGCTTCTCAGCTGAGTTTCCTGTAGGTGCAATACCACTGACTGGCGCTAAATTATGTTGCCAAGGATCTTCATTGGTATTACGCATCATGGAGTTAGCGACATAATATCCACCCCCTTCAATTAGAGGGAGTTTGGTTGATACACGTTGTATAACATCAAGCTCTGCTTGTGAGGTTTCAAATCCCCAAAAATAGAATTTGCCACTTATATTATCGCTAGGGATGGTTTTATAGCGATCGAGGTCGATAGCGATGGCAATAAAATGATCAATCTCAATACCTTCTTCAGTGGTATGCTGTAAAGGAATTGAAATGCCGTTGTCACTGAATAATTCTGATGGACTGATGGCATCGGGGATCATGGTAAATTGCTTATTTTGATTTATTTGTTTAAAGAATGAATTGTCACACTTAGAAAGTAATTTTATAATATCCATTGCATGACTAGAGTAGCTAATACCCATAAATAAAAAAAATAATATCATTTTTTTTAAGGCAGTCATTTTTTTACCCTTTAATGTAGTCAGAAAAGAAATGTTCATAAAGTCATAAAATTAATTATTAGCATTAATTAAAGTAAGGTGATTATTCGATTTTAATTTTAATGTTTATTATGTGGCTAAGTGTTTTTACTTATAGTTGTTGATGGATATAATTAGCAAGTTATTTTACCAATTAATAATAGGATGGTATATAAATAATAACAATATTATAGTGTAAATAATCTCTGTCATAGTCTAAATAGCCGCTAAGTCACTTAAAATTTATGGCGGTATTATATTTAATTCTAGTTTTTTCAATGTATTTCAGTATTTACTCTGAAATTTCAAGTAGGGAGCAATCAATATAATCTCTATCATTTTAGCTAGGTTAATATTAACCTAGCATTTAAATTTTACTCATTAAATGTTATTTACTTCAATTTGATGTTTTTTAATTAATCCTCTAATTTGATCATAACTTAATGATAATCGCTGAGCTGCTTTACGTTGATTAAATTGGCATTGCTGTAACGCATGCTCAACTAATTGTTTTTCACTTTGTTGTTGCCATAAACGTAAATCACAAGGAAGTGAAGGTAGTGGGGAGATATTATCAAATTCAGATTGTTTGGGGCCTGCAAGCTCAGATAATTTTTCACCAAAGGGGTCAAATATAATCGTCTCAACAAGTTCTTCACTTTCACCATGACGATACACTGAGCGTTCGACAACATTTTTTAGTTCACGAATATTTCCCGGCCAAGAATAGTGTTCGAGAGCATGTCGAGCTTTTGTACTAAAGCCACTAAAATAAGGGCGTTTGAGTTCACCACTCATGGCTATCGCAAAGTATTCAGCTAGCAACATAATATCGGAGACACGTTCACGTAGCGGTGGGATGCGGATCACTTCAAAGGCAAGCCTATCGAGTAAATCAGCTCTGAAACGACCTTCTTTTGCTAATTCAGGGAGATTTGCATTAGTCGCACAAACGAGTCGTACATCAACTTTGAGAGATTGACTGCCGCCAACACGCTCTAATTCACCATATTCAATGACGCGTAGTAATTTTTCTTGTACAGACATGGGGGCTGTGGCGAGTTCATCTAGAAATAAAGTACCTTTATCTGCCCGTTCAAAACGGCCTTGATGGCGTTTTTGGGCACCAGTAAAAGAACCTGCCTCATGACCAAATAACTCAGAATCAAGTAAATTCTCATTGAGTCCACTGCAATTAAGAGAGATAAAAGGCTCTTGCCAGCGGGGGGATAGAAAGTGTAAGCGGTCGGCAATCAACTCTTTACCTGTACCTCGTTCACCAATCACTAAAATAGGTTTGTTAAGTTTGGCTAACTCAGAGGTACGTTCAAGGACATCTAAGAAATTAGATGAATTACCAATAATGGTATCGTTAGTATTTTTCATGGTTATTTTCACCAACAGTTGGTTTTATTGACCTGATCTCAACTATAGTTTACTGTACGAGAAAATGATATAAAAATAATTTATTTCTTTTTATTCATATGGTTAATGAGTTTTATTGAAAGTTGGCATGCTGCTTGCTATATGTTTTATGTAATAGTTAAACGGAGCATCACGTATTGGTGGGAAGCCAAAATCGGGTTGAGGCTCTACTGAATGATATAATCCATCAAGAGGAAATAAATAATGGGTATTTTTTCACGTTTTGCCGACATCATTAATGCAAACATCGCATCTTTGCTAGATAAAGCAGAAGATCCGCAAAAAATGATCCGCCTGATGATTCAGGAAATGGAAGATATGCTAGTTGAGATCCGCTCAACCTCTGCGCGTACTTTAGCTGAGAAAAAAGGCTTAGAACGTCGCATTGAAATGGGCGAAAAGCAAGTGGCAGATTGGCAAGAAAAAGCTGAACTAGCACTGGTTAAAGATAAAGAAGACTTAGCTCGCGCTGCACTGATTGAAAAACAAAAAGTGAGCGCAATGGTTGATACACTGAAACATGAGCATATTATTGTTGAAGAAACCTTAGCTCGTTTGAAAGGTGAGATCACTGAGCTAGAAAATAAATTGCAAGAAACGCGCGCTAAACAGCAATCGATGACGGTTCGTTTAGAGGCTGCACAATCAAGCCGTAATGTTCGTCGCCAATTAGATAGCGGTAAGCTGGATGAAGCAATGGCACGTTTTGAGCAATTTGAGCGTCGTATTGACCATATGGAAGGTGAAGCGCAAAGTTATGGTATCGGCAAACAGAAATCTTTAGATCAGCAGTTTGCTGAACTAAAAGCAGACGATGAAATTAGCGCGCAATTAGCGGCGCTTAAAGCTAAAATTAATACTAACAAAGAATAGTTATGATAATTCCCCTAATGCTGCATTAGGGGAAAAAGATAATATTACCATTTGATATAAGGAAATGTGATGGGCTATGTTTTTCTGTCTCTCGTATTAATTATTTTTGTTATCTTTATTCTACCGTTTTGGTTGTGGCTGCATTACAGCAAACAAAAAAGCGGTCAGGAGAGCCAGCTAACAGAAAATGAAATTCAGCGCTTAATGCAGCTTGCTGAGCAATCACAACGTATGCAACAACGCATTAAAACGTTAGAAGATATTCTGGATGCGGAACATCCAAATTGGAGGCAAAAATAATGACTCATTTTCGCAACCGTAAATTATATCGTTTAACTGATCGCCGAGTATTTGGCGGTGTGTGTTCCGGTATTGCGCAATATCTTGACGTACCGGTTGCATTGGTCAGAGCATTGACAGTATTGGCTCTATTTATGAGCTTTGGTATCACACTGGTCATCTATATTGTTATGTGCTTTGTTGTTCCTAATGCGCCAAGTGGCTATCGTGCCGAACAAGATATTAGTGCAGAGGTGACCAGTTTATTTAATGAGGTGGATGCTCAATTAAAATCAGGGGAATTACGTTTACGCCAAATAGAGCGTTATGTGACTTCTGATACCTATACGGTAAATAGTAAGTTTCGTGATTTATAATTCAAACACCCCCATCTGCGTTTTCGGGGGATAATGGAAATCATTATTCCCTAAAACGTATACGCGTCATACTCTAAGTTGCAGTGCTTTACGTTGAGGTATGGTGAATAGGGGCATTCGCGTCAGCTACCGTGTTTTCTATACGCCTAGCGGCTCGTTTGTTTGTTGCTTCGCTGTACCGCGAATTATGTAGAACATGATTACTTATTGAAATTTATACGGTAAAACAATGCATACTCATATCAAACGCAAATTCCAGCAGCAAGTGAAAAAGCAGGCTGTCGGTAAGGTATTGAAGGTCGTTGTAACATTAGCGATGACCTATGGCCCAGGTGGAGTCATTGGCAAAGTGATTAAAATCGTTGGCAGCAAATGGGTCATCAGTTACCTAACAAAACGTCTAACCCGTTAAAAAATAGCGACTATGGTTGCATTCTTGCATTCTTGCATTCTTGCATTCTTGCAATTCGTGATGAGCGAATTGATACTCGTCATACGGCAAGTTACAGGGCTTTTCTTCAAGGTATCAGTGGCGATGCAACGTTTACCGAGTCGCATAGTTTATCTATACTTCCCCGTCTATCTTGACTTGTCGCCTACCTGAACCTCGAATTATTTAGAGTATATGTTAAATTAGATATCAATATTATTGAGCGAGTGGGAGAATTATGAAACGGCTACAAAATGAATTGACCGACTTGATGAATCGCAGTGTTGATCGTCATGTCAGGCTTGCCGTAACTGGACTTAGCCGTAGTGGAAAGACGGCTTTTATTACTTCCCTTGTTAACCAATTATTGAATGTCAATAGTGGTGCGCGTTTACCGCTATTTTCCGCTGCGCGCGATAAGCGTTTACTTGGTGTTAAACGTATCCCACAGCGTGATTTTTCAATCCAACGTTTTACTTATGATGAGGGCATCTCTCAGTTATATGGAGATCCTCCTCAGTGGCCAACACCTACCCGTGGTGTGAGCGAAATACGTTTGAAGTTACATTACCGCTCAGAGGACTCCTTTTTCCGTCATTTTGTTGATAATTCTTCGTTATATTTAGAAATTGTTGATTACCCCGGGGAATGGTTGCTTGATCTTCCTATGCTTGATCAACATTACGTTGAGTGGTCGGCACAGATGGCATCGCTACAAAAAGGAAAACGTAGCCAATTAGCACAATCATGGCTACAACTGTGTGAGTCATGTGATCCATTTGCACCGGCAGATGAGAATTTACTCGCTGCAATTTCAGCAGTTTATACAACTTATTTAGAGCAATGCAAAGCGGAAGGGCAGCACTTTATTCAACCGGGGCGTTTTGTGCTTCCTGGAGATTTGGCTGGAGCGCCTGCATTGCAATTTTTTCCGTGGCCAAATATCGAAAAATACGGTGAAAAGAAGCTGGCTCAAGCCGATAAGCAGACCAACATTGGTATGCTTCAGCGTCGTTATCAATATTATTGTGAAAATGTAGTTAAGGGGTTTTATAAAGATCACTTTCAGCGTTTTGACCGCCAAATTGTATTGGTTGATTGTTTACAACCATTAAATAGCGGTCCTGATGCCTTTAATGATATGCGTATGGCATTAACTCAATTAATGCGTAGTTTTCATTATGGTAAACGTACTTTGTTAAGGCGCATGTTTTCACCTTGCATTGACAAATTACTGTTTGCGGCCAGTAAATCGGATCATGTTACCCCCGATCAACATACTAATTTAGTTTCATTGTTACAGCAGCTAGTTCAAGAGGCTTGGCAAAATGCGGCTTTCGAAGGGATTAGTATGGATTGTATCGGTTTGGCTTCTATTCAAGCGACAGACAGCGGTATTATCGATTATCGAGGAGAAAAATTGCCTGCGTTAAAAGGAGAGCGCTTGAGCGATGGCCAAACGATGACCTTTTATCCAGGTGAGGTTCCTAAGCGGTTGCCAAATGAACAATTTTGGCAAAAACAGCAGTTTGAATTTGAAAATTTCCGTCCTCGGCAAATACCCCTTGATCAGCCACTACCGCATATTCGAATGGATAGTGCATTAGAGTTCTTATTGGGAGATAAATTAAAATGAGTGAGCCCATTAAGCCAAGAGTCGATTTTTCTGAGCAGGCAGCGGCTGAACATGATGAAAAATTGCGAAAAGCGCAATACTTTGATCCGCAAGAGCAACATCATTTTGTATCTGTTGAAATTGAAGCAGAACAAGACGTTCAAGAGGGCGAAGTTGAAAGCTTAATTAATGAAGCTTTGAAACCTAAGCGTAGCTTTTGGCGTCGACTGGTTGGTGCTGCGATAGGTGTGTTTGGTGTCAGTGTTATCGCTCAATTAGGCATATGGATCCATACCTCTTGGGTTACTCAAGATTGGACCGCGTTAGGTACCGCCGCCGCTGGTGGTTTAATTGTTGTTGCTGGTGTTGGCTCTGTTATCACAGAGTGGCGTCGTTTATATCGCTTAAGAGAAAGAGCGCAAGAACGTGATATCGCGAGGGAATTACTGCATAGCCATGGTATGGGGCAGGGTAAAGCATTCTGTGAAAAATTGGCCAAACAATCGGCTCTTTCAGAACAACACCCCGCGATACAGCGCTGGCAAACGACAATACATGAAACGCATAACGACCGCGAAGTCATCGAATTATATAGCAAACTAGTTCAGCCGATCTTAGATGAGCAGGCACGTAAAGAAATCAGCCGGTCATCTGCGGAATCAGCACTGATGATCGCAGTTAGCCCACTAGCAATTGTTGATATGGCTTTTATTGCATGGCGGAATATCCGTTTAATTAATCGTATTGCTGCCATTTATGGCATTGAACTCGGTTACTATAGCCGTATTCGTTTGTTTAGAATGGTATTAATCAATATTGCATTTGCGGGGGCGTCTGAATTAATTCGTGAGGTCGGTATGGATTGGCTGTCTCAGGATATTACTGCACGTTTATCAACTCGTGCCGCGCAAGGTATTGGAGCCGGTTTATTAACGGCAAGGTTGGGTATTAAAGCGATGGAGTTATGTCGCCCATTGCCTTGGATCGATGATAAACCACGTTTAGCTGATTTTCGCGGGCAGCTATTAAGCCAACTTAAAAATGCAGTGCCTAGTAAAAAAAGCACGAAATAAACCTTTTGCTGGCAGGTTGCGTTGATAGTAAACAACACTTGCCAGTAGAAAAGAACGTCATTTTTTCATTTCATCATAACGCTTTATTTTCCATCGTTATTATAATAATTTCTTTGTCATTTGTTGGCTGTAAATCATTGCTGTCAATAATATGTGACACATCTGCTGTATTCCAGCTGTAAATACGCTAAAATATTTAATAACTATTTCTATTTCCGTTAAAGGTTCTTAATCCATGCGCCTTGAAGTGACTTGCCAAGACCGTATCGGTCTCACTCGTGAATTATTAGACTTGCTCGTCTTGCAAAACATTGACCTTAAAGGCATTGAAATATCAGCGCAAAGGCGGATCTACCTTAATTTTACCCCCGTTGATTTTCAGGTATTTAGTACACTGATGGCAGAGATCCGCCGTATTAACGGTGTCATTGATGTTCGGCGTATTTTCTTTATGCCTTCAGAGAGAGAGCATAAAGCTGTTTGGGCTTTGTTAAATTCATTCCCAGAGCCTGTCCTATCTATTGATAACAAACTAAATATTGAATTAGTCAACCCAATGTCATTGCAATTATTTGGTGTTGATGAAAACAAAATCAAACAGAAAACTTTTTCAAATTTAGTCAATAATCACGGGCTACAGCGCTGGTTTGAGCGAGAAGAGCCTGAAGCCTATACCGAAAGGGTGACTGTAAAAGGCAATGATTATTTGATGCAAGTTACTCCAATTATTTTGGACGATGAAAACGGTAAATCACATTGCACTGGTGCGGTATTATTACTTAAATCAGCCGCTATCTTAGAAAAACAGCGTCAGCAAATTGTTGGTGTTGATGTGGATGGCTTTGATTTGATTGTTGCGAGTAGCCCTGCGATGTCACATGTCATCGAACGTGCAAAGCGTATTGCCATGTTAGATGAGCCATTATTACTCGTTGGTGAAACCGGAACGGGTAAAGACTTGCTAGCAAAAGCGTGCCATTTACACAGTGCCCGAGGAAATGCACCTTTTTTAGGATTAAACTGTGCATCAATGCCTGATGATGTGGTAGAAAGTGAATTATTTGGTTATGCGGCAGGCGCTTATCCAAATGCGCTTGATGGCAAAAAAGGCTTTTTTGAACAGGCAAATGGTGGCACCGTTTTATTAGATGAAATTGCCGAAATGTCACCACAGATGCAAATTAAATTACTACGTTTTCTCAATGATGGTACATTTCGGCGTGTAGGAGAAGAGCGTGAAGTAAAGGTCAATGTACGAGTGATTTGTGCGACACAGAAAAATCTTCCTGAATTGGTTGCACAGAAAAAGTTTAGAGAAGATCTTTATTATCGCTTAAACGTGCTAACACTGACTATTCCGCCACTACGAGACAGACAAGAAGATATTTTACCCCTCACTGAAGTATTCGTTACTAACTTTTCTAAAGAATTGAATATTGCCAAACCCCGACTAACACCATCATTGATTGATTACTTAAGCCGTTATTATTGGCCGGGCAATGTTAGACAATTACGAAATGCAATTTATCAAGGCTTAACGCAGTTAGAAGGTGATGTATTAAATGCCCATGATATTGATTTACCGGATACGGACAGCTTACCCGCTATTGCAATAGATTCTTTAAATGGATCATTGGATGAAATTACTAAACGTTACGAAGCATCGGTACTATCACGCTTATATCGCGATTATCCAAGTACGCGTAAATTGGCAAAACGTTTAGAGGTATCTCATACGGCAATTGCAAACAAATTGCGTGAATATGGTTTGAATCAGAAAAAAGAGCAAGATAATGAATAACTATCCACTGCTGGTTTTTTTGTTATTTTGTTTTAATCACCAAAGTATTGGGCAAGAGCTCACTCAATCTGCTGAAATGGATAAGTATTGTCACACCCCACAGCAACAACCTGATGATATTTATGAGAATGGCTATTTGATCGAATGTGATTTTGCTAATGCAAATATACCTGTTGCCTTTGAGCGTTATAAGCAGCTTGATAGTGAAGATCGCTATAATTTGGTTAAAAAATTGGTACCCAATAAAAATATTAAGGTGAAATGTAGTCAAGGCGGTTGTATTGAAGCGGATTATCATTGGCCAAATTCTAAACAGTTAGAAATCAGCTTAATGTTTGAAGGGGGAGAGACGTTGTATAAGTTTATTGAGCAATCAGAAGGTACTAAGTTAGAAATTAGAATGTTCCCTGATTAAACAATCCTTTTATGATTAATGTGATCGCTGACGAATTTTTCATCGCCAGCGGTATCTTTTAGCACAAAAAGCACACTATACTGAAGTTAGCACATCCATATTTTCGCTTTGTTTTGATTGATGATAACCGATGTCGCAAGGCTGTTTAAGAGCCTGCAAGGAGTTGCTATGGATCAATTCGCTCTTAACTTTATTGTTACGACTAAACTGCGCAATTATCTCAACCAGCGCCACTATAAAAATGATATGTTTGAGGTTGCGGCTTCAGCTGCTGAGCTCTATTTAATGAATCGAGCAGCAGCCCGTTATCTGGAAAAGCGTCATCGCTTTACTTGGGAAGCGTTAGTTAAAAATGGTAATAAACCGAGAGATCTGATTATCGATATTCTTACCTCATCTTGCCCTGTTGATAAAGAACAGGCGATGAAGATCCTCAGTTGTTGCTCCCACTCGTTGGTAAACATGATGGGTGATAATAAACTATTCGCGAATGTTGTTAACGCAAAACATCATAAAACATTAAATTGGCTTTATGTTGACTAAAGCCATCAATAAGCAGCCAGTATAAAACTGGCTGCTCAGCTAAATTACTTCAGTGCAGCAAGTGCTTTGTCGTAATCAGGCTCTTCAGTGATTTCAGGAACTAACTGGCTGTAAATCACGTTGTCATTTTCATCTAATACCACGACTGAACGCGCCGTTAGACCTTTCAATGGGCCGCTGGTTAATGCTACTCCGTAGTTATGAGCAAACTCAGGGTTACGGAAAGTAGATAGCGTGACAACATTATCTAAACCTTCGGCACCGCAGAAGCGCGCTTGTGCAAAAGGTAAATCTGCTGAAATGCAAAGAACAACTGTGTTGCTTAAGTCATTAGCCAATTGGTTAAATTTACGAACTGATGCAGCGCAAACACCGGTATCAACACTAGGGAAAATATTCAGCACTTTACGCTTACCTTTGTAGCTATCAAGTGTTGCTTCAGAAAGATCTTTAGCAACTAAGGTAAATGCTTTTGCTTGCTGTCCTGCTTGTAAAAATACACCGTCAACAGAGACGTCATTACCTTTTAATTTTACTGATTGTGACATAATTTATGTTCTCCCATTAGTGAGTCAACGTGCAAGTTATTAGACTAACATCAATTCGCAATGAGTTGCGATAAAACTCATCATTTATATTAGTTTAAACCCCACATAGCGATTTTTGACCAGTTTGGATATTAAATCCTATTGATATGTGCCATTTGGCTTTATCGGTTTTTATTATACCTTAGTTAGCGCTTGATGATGCATGAGAAAGTGCAAATGATAAGGTAATATGTATTCTATCATTTGATTAATATTTTCTAATAATGAATAAAGAAAACTATTCATTAGTTAAAGGGATCTAGCTAACTTGATATGATGTGAATAAATGCAAATTAGATAATATAAACCTGCAAGTGATATTAATATGCAGATTAATCGATACTGTATGGATTTTTGGTCAATGAACGAATATGATGCCTATAACTCGTTATACTTCAAGTTGCAGCAACTTGTGTTGAGTATGTGACTAATATCAATTCACATTGTTTACATACTTAAATATGCTCCTAACGACTCATTCACTTGTCGCCTAACTGCACCTCGAATTATATAGAGTATAAAAAGCTCTAGGTATGACGTACGATCTAAAGCTTCCGGCTGAGGTATTTTATTGTTTAAAATATCTTTATCATGGTTGAGTTTATTTTTGTCTCGGTGACGAAATACTTAGCTGATTCTTTTGCTAATAAGACAGAATTCCAAAAATGCATAAATGCTCACTTTCATCTTTAGCGATTATTTTCACAGCGATATTTACCGCGGCTCCGGCTATCTCTGCGGTGATCCCAGCCGGTACTGTACTTGCAAAAAATCAAGAAGTTACACGTCATCTAAAAGATGAACCTGCATCATTAGACCCAATTAAATCAGTTGGTTTAACTGAAGCTCAGGTAATGCGTGACTTGTTTGAAGGTTTAGTTAATCAAGATAACCATGGTCGCCCAATACCTGGAGTTGCCCAAAGTTGGAGCACCACAGATAACAAAACATGGCTTTTCAAACTACGTCCTGATGTACGTTGGTCAAATGGTGAACCAGTTACAGCCGAGGATTTTGTATACAGTTGGCGTCGGTTAGTTAAACCTGAAAATACATCGCCGTTTGCTTGGTTTGGCGCGTTAGCAGGGATCAATAACGCACAACAAATTATCGATGGCAAGCTTCCCGCAGAACAACTTGGTGTTGAAGCCCTTGACAAACATACCCTTAAAGTTGTGTTAGACAAACCCGTTCCTTATTTCCCTTCTTTAACGGCTAACTTTAGCTTATTTCCGGTACATGCAAAGACAATTGAAAAGTACGGTGCAGATTGGATTAAGGTGGGCAATTTAGTTGGAAATGGTGCATTTAGCCTTTCTGATAGGGTAGTGAATGAAAAAATTGTATTAACACCAAATCCGTATTATTGGGATCATGCAAATACGGTGATCACTAAAGTGACATTTGTGCCGATTAACCAAGAGTCACATGCGACGAATCGTTATTTAGCGGGTGATTTGGATATCACAGAATCCTTCCCGAAACAGCGTTATCAAAAGTTACTTGCTGATATTCCAAATGAGGTTTTCACGCCAGATCAGCTGGGAACCTATTATTATGCATTTAATACACAAAGAGCACCCACTAACGATGTACGTGTGCGCAAAGCGCTATCTATGGCAATTGATCGTCAACTCATTGCTAAAAAAGTATTAGGCACAGGTGAGAAACCTGCCAATCACTTTACCCCTGATGTCACTGATGGCTTTAAGCCACAAAAAGGAATTTATGAAAGTTACACCCAGAAAGAGCTAGATGAGCAGGCTAAAGTACTATTACAAGCAGCAGGATATGGCCCTCATAAACCATTAGAATTGGTACTGTTATATAATAGCTCGGAAAATCATCAAAAAATTGCTATTGCTGTTGCTTCAATGTGGAAGAAAAAACTTGGTGTTGAGGTCAAATTAGTTAATCAGGAATGGAAAACGTATATTGACAGCCGTAATACCGGTAATTTTGATGTGATCAGAGCATCATGGATTGGTGATTTTAATGAGCCATCAACATTTTTATCACTGTTGACTTCACAACATAATGGCAATATTCCAAAATTTAATAGTAAACGCTACGATGAAGTGATTGCGTCAGCGAGTATTGAAACGAATGCAGACTTACGAAATCGTTATTATAACCAAGCTGAGGCGATTATTGCGCAAGAAGCACCAATCGCACCTATCTACCAATATACCAATGCACGATTAATTAAACCGTGGCTAAAAGGTTATCCAATTGAAAACCCAGAAGATGTTGCTTATAGCCATAGTTTTTATATTACAGCACATTGATTAACATTCTGGTTTATATATTCCAGAGAACTTGAAGAGGCAGGTAGGCGAAAAGTGAAGGTCACCGCGCTGCAACGGAAGATAAGTCTATATTTAATCGGCTACTGTCATTTCATCACGAAAAAGCTCCTTCTGCTGGAGAGTCAGAAGGAGGACCAAAAAAGGAATAAACACTACCTGAGTGATACTAATGCAATCGCATGTTAATTTATTGTTCGTTTGTGGCAAATTGCGTATGGCTATTTAACGAAAATGGCGATGACGTTATTTGAAAGCGGGTAGTGCACAATTCTTAATATACCGTTGTTTTCTTGATATTACTGTTATATTCCCTCTATGCTATAGCTAATACATATTTTTATGGAAGGAGACAGCAGCATGGCGCTGATCTATGGTTCATTATTTCAGAGCTCTAGCCCTGTACATGCATTTCAGTTAAATGGAGATGGTGGTTTTTTTCCTCTCGATGTGAATGCAAGTGCAACACAACAAAATCCATTTTGGTTACATTATGATTATAAAAATCGGGATAGTGAGAAATGGATCGAAGGCTCAGAATTATTTAATGAACAGGTCAAATCTGCACTTTGTGGCCATGCAGGGCGTTGGCGCATCTTAAGAGTTGGTGATGGTGTTTTATTAACCTTGCAAACACTAAATACCAATGTTGGCCAAAGGCCTGAACAGTTAGTTGCATTCAGGGTATTTATTAATGGGCGTATAATCATCTCAAGTCGTCACAGAAAAGTGAATTCACTGGATACAGTGATAACCGATTTGCAAGAAGGTGTTGGCGCTGAAAGCACAGGTGATTGGCTGGTAGCGGTCGCAGATGCGATCACTGATGAAATCAGCGATTTTACGGATACATTACATGAACGTTTGATTGAAATGGAAGACTTCATTTTAAACGGTGAAATCCCTGAGCGTGGTGAGTTGGCACTATTGCGCAAACAAATCATTGTGATCCGTCGTTATATGGCACCGCAGAGGGATATGCTGGCGCGTATGACAACAGAAAAATTATTGTGGCTTGATGAAACAGACCGAAGGCGTTTACAGGAGATTTCTGATCGTTTAGGGCGCTGTATTGAAGATTTAGACGGCTTTGTATCTCGAACGGCCATTATGTCTGATGAAATTACCAATATGATGACTGAGATGATGAATCGTCGTATTTATACCATGTCATTACTCGCTATGATTTTCTTGCCAACTACATTTTTGACTGGGTTGTTTGGGGTCAATTTAGGGGGGATCCCCGGTAATGAGTTCCGATTTGCTTTCAGTGTATTTTGTTTTTTACTTGCTGCGCTCATTGGTACGGTTTTCTGGTGGTTGAGACGTAGCCGTTGGCTTTAAAAATAAGTTATTACGACTAACCTTATCTCTTTTGAGGTAAATCAATAAAAAGCACGTCGTTTTAAGGCACTATTAGTTCCGCAGGTGAATGCAACGTTGAGCGATGAACGTTGTGCTCCATAATTGTAGTTTTTCTCATATTGAGTTCTTATACAGAATAATTGACCACTGTAATGCCGATGTATATATCACATCGGCTTTTTTTTGCATTCAAAATAGACTCATTAGACTTCAAGTTGCAGCGCTTTGGGCTCAGGTATGGTGAGCGATAGTTACGTGTCGCCTAGCCGTCTTTACAAGTCATTTTCAGTATATGCCACCAGAAGGTGGCAATAAAATTATTTCACTTCGATGATATCTAAACGCGCAGCCATAAATTCAGGTCTGTCATCTTCATCAATTTCAACCTGTGTAGGGATATCTTCACGATCAAAGGCAAGGTCGCCACCATTAATCACTTCACCGCCGTGAGATACATTTTTAAAATCGAACAGTTCAGTATCGCATAAGTGTGATGGTACAACATTTTGTGTCGCTCTAAACATCGTTTCGATACGTCCAGGGTAGCGCTTATCCCAATCGCGCAGTAAATCTTTGATCACCTGACGTTGCAAGTTAGGTTGTGAACCACAAAGGTTACAAGGGATAATCGGGAACGCTTTTGCTTGTGAATAACGCTCAATATCTTTTTCGCGACAATAAGCAAGAGGGCGGATAACAATATGTTTGCCATCATCACTCATTAGTTTTGGTGGCATACCTTTTAATTTCCCGCCATAAAACATATTTAGGAATAAGGTTTGCAATATATCATCGCGGTGATGGCCTAATGCGATTTTTGTTGCACCAAGTTCAGTGGCAGTGCGATATAAAATCCCTCTGCGTAGGCGAGAGCACAATGAACAAGTGGTTTTTCCTTCAGGAATTTTTTCTTTGACAATCCCATAGGTGTTTTCTTCAACTATTTTATACTCAACACCCAGTTTATCGAGATACTCAGGAAGAATATGTTCAGGAAAACCAGGCTGTTTTTGATCTAAATTGACGGCAATCAGAGAGAAAGAGATAGGCGCACTTTTTTGCAAACTTTGTAGGATAGAAAGTAGAGTATAGCTATCTTTACCGCCAGACAAGCAGACCATAATGCGATCGCCGTCTTCGATCATGTTGAAATCGGCAATAGCTTGCCCTACATCGCGGCGTAATCTTTTTTGTAACTTATTAAAGTTATATTGTTCTTTCTGTGCGTTCATTTTCTACTGTTCTATACCGTTGCTGATAAATAAATTAACTGATGATAAATTGTCCTGAAGGCGCCTATACTCATGGTAACTCTCAGAGCGACTAAGTTAAAGCGCACAAATTTACGGCAAAATACCAAAAAGGAACTCATGATAACAGAAGGAAGGTGCCTTTTGATACGGTTAACGGTGGAAGGCGCATTATTTTTAGTTAGAAACATGCATCGAGGTTGGTAGAGCTAAATGTTTATGTGGAACACACTGATGCTAGCGAATTTACTCAGATCCAAATATCTTTTTTAGGATTTTCAAATGCTTCTAATAAATAGATGATATCGACATCAAGGAGACTAGCAATAATCACTAAGTGTTCCACATAAATTGAAAGAGTACCTGATTCGTATTGAATATAATTACTTTCAGGTATTTTTAATGCAGCAGCCATAGCCGTTGTCGAAATATTCCGAGAAGTACGTAACTGCTTAATATATTTACCTAAAGAAACACCTCTAGATTTTGATGATTTCATGAGTATTTATTCCAAGTATAGAATGTAATAACTATTATCAGATATAAAACAAGTAATTCAATAGTCATTTTCTGGTAAATAGGGTTAATAAAATTGAAATTTAATATCTAAGAAATTTAATCTTTATTAAATAATAAAAAAAAAGATAAGTTAACTTAAAAAATATCAAATTTAGATATTTACAGATATTAAAACTAGAGGGTTTACATAAATTTTCTCTTCCATATTTTAATTGTAAGTAAATATACTCACATAAAGAAGATCTCAATTGGATGTTGATGATAGTGGAATCTAATGAGCTATATTTATTATATTTAGCCCATGTCACTGTGTAATAAAAGAATTTTATGAGTTATATAAAAAGGTTTATAAACTCATCTCTGTTTTTTGTTTAAGGCTATATCAACAGCTTTACTTGCATGTAGTGCTGTTGTATCAAATAGTGGTACAGAGGTATCAGATTGACCAACAAGAAGAGTAATTTCAGTGCATCCAAGGATAATCCCTTCAGCACCTTGCTCCACCAATGATGCCATAATTCTTTGATATTGTTTTTTAGAATGATTATTAATTTTCCCTAAACACAGTTCTTGATAAATAATATCATGAATGATCTTCCTATCCTCATCTGAAGGTGTGAGGACAGATAAATTATATTTTTCCTGAAGGCGGTTTTTATAGAAAGATTGCTCCATTGTGAAAGCAGTACCTAGTAAGCCAATTGTTTTTATTCCAGCAGCAACAATATGTTCACCAGTGGCATCTGCAATGTGCAGTAACGGGATATTAGTATTATTCTCGATTTGCTCGGCAACTTTGTGCATGGTGTTGGTGCAAAGGACGATAAAATCAGCACCTGCTTGCTCTATATTTTTACCAACCTGTGCAAGTAATTGTCCGGCAAGTTGCCATTGTCCCGCTGCTTGTAAATGTTCAATTTCGGCAAAATCCACGCTATAAAGTACAATCTTAGCAGAGTGAAGACCTCCGAGCTGTTGCTTAACACCTTCATTAAGTTGTTTGTAATAAAGTAGTGTAGATTCCCAACTCATTCCCCCAATTAAGCCGATTGTTTTCATGTATGTTCCTTAATTATGATCCCGTTGTACAAGGGAAAGCATTGTTTGAATAAGTCATTAATCAGTTCAGAAGTAAGTGTAACTACTTATCAATGACTCAAGACATAAAATGATTATACAAAAAAGGTCTATTTAAGGAAGAATATTATGATACTAAGTGCTATCTTTACTATGATACTTATGTTGAATTTTAATTAAACCAATTTATTCAAGGAGCAAGTATGCGTAAAGTTATTTCGGTTGCTACGTTAGCGCTGATATCCGCACTCACAGCATCTTCAGCTTATGCCGCAAAAACGGATACTTATAACTGTGAAGGCCAGAAAATAAAAGTCTCTTTCCCAGATGAAAACACGGCAGCTATGTTATACAGCGATGAGTTAATTGTGCTTAAAAGTGTTCCTTCCGCCAGTGGTGCCCGTTATGTGGGCGAAAATATGCAGATCTGGGCACGAGGAAAAAATGAATTTAATCTAGCCACTATTGCTGAAGACGATGTGGTCAATAACCGCGTTTCTGATGATAAAGGCCGTACGTGCACATTGGTTAAGTCATCGAACTAATGCGTATATTCGCATGGCAAACAATTATGTTTGAACAATAGCGAAATGAAATTTTACAGTTACCCCTAGTGAATACTAGGGGTAAGAAAAAATTACTGCGTGATACCATTTATTGTGGTTGTGAGCTCTTCGTTATCCAGTTGTATCTCTTGAGTTAAAATAGATTTTCCTTTAATGAATAATTCTGCTTTTATTGGGGACAGCTTACGTTCAATATTAATATGAAATTTATTCATTTTATTATTAACCGCCCTAGATTGATTAAGTTTATAATCATTAATTTGCCCATTGGCGAGTGTTATGCGTAAAAATGCGCCTTGTTGGTTTTCTGCATCTGGATGATAAACCATTCCATACGAGCCTTCTAATGCGGGGGCAATAAAATGTTGTAGTTGATTTTCAGGGTCATAATATCCAATTAGGGTAACGACAGGAATACCTTGTTTATATGGTTTTTTGCTATGAATGACCTTTGATAATTGCTCCCATGATTGCCCATTAGATTTAAAGTATAATTTTTCACCATGTTTAATATTTATTTTATCACTATTAATATGAATTTTCATGTTATAGTCGGATTCTCTAAAGACCTCGATAATATTACCTTTATTTTTCTCTGTGGCATCAGGGATATAAATATTAGGTGTATAATGGCTATTATAGCTATGAATTTTTAAATAATCGTTTTTATTAAAAAAATAATTTAGATCATTTTGTTCAATATTGGTTCCGTTCTTAATCTTAATACTCAATTTTGCAATATTTAGGCTAAGTTCATAGTCTTCCATTTTCTGCGTTTTAGGATCCCATTTTTTATAACCGGTTGGCGAATCTTGATTAAATTCAATATGATTTTCAAAATATTGTTGAATTGATTGCATTGTAGCGGGTGTATAAAGGGTAAATGCATTAATAGATGGGTCATAAGGTTTTCCACCTGACATCGCATCTTTAGACATGGTGTGTTTTTTATAGGGATGAGCCGTGGGTTGATTGGTTGTGTTTCTATCGTCTAGATAGACTAATTCATTTTTTTTCTCTTTTTCAAAATTGGGAATAAAAATATTCTTATCAGCATCCCATCCCCATGTTGAGTTTTTATGATTAGCATGTGCATGTACGCCACCATGAAATCCTTTATGGTAGTGTCCGATTTGAAAATTATGACCTAATTCATGGCTAAATTCGTTTCCAGTGGACTCATAAAGTGTCGCTTTACCCGATCCACCTGACCAGCCATGTACTTGAACACCATTGTTATAGTTACCAATAGCATTGTGAATCGTTATTTGCGGCGTAGGTAAATAACTATTTTCATTCGGTGCTGAGGAATTGATACCATAATTCGCTAAGTTAATACCATCAGAGATGAGATCTTTAGCAATCTGTTCTCGCATATCACCACTGTGTCCTCCACCGCTATCAGCGGATTTTTGTGTATAGCGGGTACCATTTGGTAAAACAACTTCATTGAGTTGAACAGGTTTATATTTAGTCACTATTAATCGACTGGTGGGGAGTTGCTGTAAAAGTTGGCGGTGTAATTCAGGATCATCTTGGAATCTGAGTTTATCTCGATAGGGTGTTAACATACCAATATCAATAGTATGCAGTAATAAAGAGGACGGTGCTCCAACTTTAATTGTAGGTAATGAGCCTTGCTTATTTTTATAGTGAAAGCTCAATTTTATTTCTGGTTTAATATGACTTTTAGGAATAATGGTAGACCAACCATTTTCAATATATTGTATTTCTTCTTCAGTAGAAATTAATGCTTCATCTTCAATTGTGCGCCAAAAACCAAATTTATCCGAGACGAACAGTTTACTTTGGTTAGTTTTTATCGTGATTTTTTTATCACCATAATAAATATCACTATTATAACTGGCAGAAGATGAAAAGTAGATTTTCTTATTAGCAAATTTAGGGTTTGTATCTAGGATAAAGGTTGAGGCCCAATTCCCATCAGAAGTGGATATAGATATACTATCATTTATGGAAATTATTTTATTTAAGTGCTCTGTACTCTTAGAAATTTTCTGAATTTGTTCATTATTGTCTATTTTTATATCAAATGAATCAGGTTTTGAATAGTCAGTAGGGTCTTTATATCTATTATTTGCTATTGACCATACTCCATTGTTATCGCTGACCAATAATTGCTCCTCACCAGTAGAAACTCTGATTTTATTATCGTCATAAGTGATATCGCTATGAAAGGAAGCTTGTGATGAAAAGAGTATTTTTTTGTTTGCATATTTTTTTTCATTGGGGAAGTGAAAGTTTTTTGCCCAATATCCATCTCCAGTTGAAATTTTTATTAAATTATTTTTATTCAGAATTTCATGAAAATACTCTGTGTTTTTAGAATATTTGTTAATTTTATCATTAGTATCAAGCTTTATATCAAAAGAGGTAGGAATTTTATTTTGTGAATAATGGTTTAATGCATGTTTATAATGCTGAGATAAACGAGCATCTTCACGAGTATGCCAATTACCGTCTGCATCACTTACTATAACAATTGACCGATCATTAGCCATTTTGATGAGTTTATTATTGTATTTTATTTTAGCATCAACATTATTCTTAATATTAAAAATGATTTTTTTATTTGGATGCTTAGCTAAAGAATCAAATGATAGAAAAAATGGTGAGCTTGTTTCATGTATGTTTAAGTTTATTGTTGTGTTTTGAGTTAAGAACTGATTTAAATAAGATGGATCTTTAGATATTTGATTAACTAGATCAGGTGAGTTAATATCAGCATCAAAAATAGTTGGTATAAAAAAATCGTCTGGTGTTAGTTCAATAAAATCACTCTTATTGTTAGGTAATCTCGGTAGCTCTGATGGGGGAGCTAATTTAGCGGAGTATATCTCTTCATCATCTTTATTAAGTATTTTTAGCTCTAAATTTCCATTATTTTCAATTTTTATATGTGGCTTAAAAATGACTAGTGTTTTACGATCAGCAACAAGATGAGGATGCTGATCATCATCTATATGGTAAGCTGCTGGAATAATACTACTTTGAGCATAGAATACATTTCCTTTAAGCTCTCCTTGAATATCGCTTGGGAACTCACTGGTATTAAAATAAAATAACTTTCCAATTTCTTTTTTATATTCTAGCATCAATGCACTGTAGTGTTTGTTTTCCTTATCAGTATTTTTACTTAAATTTTGGTTATTTAATAATAAATCTAATGTTTTGAGCACGGTGTGATGCTCCAGCAAATATTGCCATATTTCATTCAGCTGACCATTATTTATTCTATCATTTTGCAAATTTATAAGTGATTGTGAATGACTATTATCAACAACAGTTGAAGGCAGAATACTTGATTGCTGGTTTTGGCAAATACAAACTGTACAAACTAACATATAATTCCTTTTTATTTATTAGCTCTGGCTATTTAATCAATCCAATTGACTTGTCGATATACTATAGAAAAATAAAAAAATAATAAGTAAATTATTTAAGAGTCATTCTTAATTTATTAATGTAATTGTAACTATTGCTATATCAACTCGTTCTAGAAATCAATTCGTTCAGAAATAAAATGAAAATTTCAATCATCATTAAAATTGAAAGTATGAAGTAAATTTTTATCGTCAATCATCTCCTATGGTTCGCTCCCTCAGAGAAAATCGTGACCCATCTAACACTTTTTAAGCACTTTCTCGCTGTTTTCGTTATCAGCTCAACAAAAATAAAATTTTCATATAACAAAAATTGGAATATATGTTTCATTGTTGTATATCTATGTTATCGCCTTGTTAACGGATGGCGAAAATCTACACAACACACATCTATAATCAGTGGGAAGGGCAAAATGAAGAAAATCATGAAATTAACCGCGCTGGTTGCTGTTCTTGGGCTAACGACGCAGGCGATGGCAAAAAATGAACAGATCGTTTTTAGTCCACCAACATTGGCGAGCCCATTTGAAGTTCATATGCAAAAATCTGCGGTAAAAACAGCCAAAGAGCTTGATGTTAATATTCAAGTTTTAGACGGCCAAGGCAGTTCACCGAAACAAGTCGCCGATATTGAGAATGCGATTACACGTGGTGCTCAAGGTTTTATTGTTTCACCAAATGATGTTAATGCTATTGCTGATGCGGTAGTTGAAATTCAAAACGCGGGTCTTCCTGTCGTGACACTTGATAGAACGATCAATGCACAAAAACCAGTCCCACACTTCGGTGCCAATAATTACAAAGGCGGTTATGCCATTGCTGAATATGTTAAACAGCAATTTCCTGATGGAGCGGATCTTATTTTAATTACGGGTCAGCCTGGTTCATCCTCAAATATTGAACGTACTAAAGGTATTCGAGATAGCTTAAAAGAAGGTGGTACTAAATACCGTTTAGTTGCTGATCAAAATGGTAACTGGATGCGAGCGGAAGGGATGCGTATCACTGAAAGTTTACTACCTTCATTACCTAAAAAACCCGACGTGATCTTATCTGCTAACGATGATATGGCATTAGGGGCAATTGAGGCATTGAGTGCGCAAGGCTTTAAACCAGGAGAAGTACTCGTTACTGGTTTTGATGCAGGTCCTGAAGCGCTAGGCCGAATTAAAGAAGGTTGGATGGCGGTGACTGCCGATCAACGAGCAGGTTATGCGGTGAAAATGGCGATGGGACAACTAGTGGATAATATCCGCGATAAAAAAGAAATTACAGGCGCTGATTACGCCCCGACCATTATCAGTAAAGACAACCTAGACCAAGCAGAACGTATCGGTGAATTGAAATAATTTCAGGGGCTAAAGAGGGAGCAGATGGTTATCCCTCTTTAGCAGTAAATCCCTGATTTCCTGAAAAGGAGTTTTTATGTCAGAGCCACTACTTAAAATTACCAATTTAGCGAAAAGCTTTTCAGGAATTTGGGCATTGAGCCAAGCTCAAATGACCGTGATGCCAGGGGAAGTACACGCTTTATTAGGAGAAAATGGGGCAGGTAAATCAACGTTTTTAAAGGCTTTAGCGGGTGCTCAACCACAAACTAGCGGTGATATTTGGTTTAATGGCGAAATACTCTCATTAACAGATTCTCCTGTTGTTCGCCAGCAAAAAGGGATCATCACGATTTACCAAGAATTTAATTTACTGCCCAATATGACAGTTGCTGAAAATATGTTTTTGGGGCGAGAGGCGCTAAAAATGCGCTGGATGGTGAATGAAAAAGTACTTAATCAAGAAGCAAAAGTCATTCTTGATTATTTGCAGCTAGCCATTTCACCCACCACGCAAGTCGCACGTTTAAGCGTTGCACAGCAGCAAATGATAGAAATTGCGAGAGCATTAACACTGAATGCTAAATTAATTGTGATGGATGAACCCTCAGCGGCATTAAGTGATGTTGAGGTAGAAAGCTTACATCGTGTCGTCAGAGAATTAAAACATCGAGGTGTTAGCGTTATTTATGTCACTCACCGTTTACATGAAGTTTTTCAAATTTGTGACAAGTTTACGGTATTCCAAGATGGGCGATATACAGGCTCAGGGAATGTTGCTGACACATCAGTACAAGAGATTATTCGTATGATGGTGGGTCGTAATGTTATTTTTGAACGACGTCCTGCGAGCGAAACCTATCATCGAGACAAACCTATTCGCTTGTCCGTTAAGCATTTATATAAAGAAAAACCTCCTCTCGACCCGCATGGTATTGCATTACATGACATTAACTTTGATGTTCATGAAGGGGAAATTTTAGGTATTGCTGGGTTAATGGGGGCAGGGAGAACAGAAGTTGCTCGTTGCTTATTTGGTGCTGACAAATATACATCAGGAGAGTTTACCCTTGATGGGCAACCTTACCAGCCAACAACGCCTATGCATGCGTTAGATAAAGGGATTGCCTTAGTTCCTGAAGATCGCAAAAAAGAAGGTGCAGCTTTAGGGTTATCGATTCGTTATAACTTGTCCTTATCAGGTTTATCCCAGTTATTAAAAATGGGTTGGATGGTTGATACCAATAAAGAAAATGCATTAATAGAAAGTTATAAACAAGCCTTACAAATTAAAATGGCAAGTAGTGAACAAGAAGTGCGTAAATTGTCAGGCGGGAATCAACAAAAAGTGATCCTTGCTCGTTGTATGGCGATGTCCCCGAAGGTATTGATTGTTGATGAACCTACACGAGGTATTGATGTAGGTACTAAATCTGAAGTGCATCAGGTTATTTTTGAAATGGCTAAGAAAGGGGTGGCCGTGATCGTTATTTCCTCTGATTTGCCTGAAGTGATGGCGATTTCAGATCGGATCATTACTTTAAGTGAAGGGCGGATGACAGGCGAAATTTTAGGTGATGATGCGACAGAGGAAAAATTAATGATGATGATGGCAATTTGTCATCAAAACTCCATGATTGAAACTGCCGTATAAGAGAGGTTTATATGTTACAACAATCTTCTACGGCGGTTAGCCGTAATAAAATTGATTTTATTGCATTTTTTGAACGTTTTGGCGTGCTAATTTTTATGGTGTTATTGGTATTATTTTTCCAAACACAAAATAGTAATTTTCTGACAGAACGCAATGTGACTAATATTCTAACTGAAGTGTCTATTTACGGCATTATGGCTGTTGGCATGACATTAGTTATCTTAACTGCGGGGATCGATTTATCGGTTGGTTCAATACTTGCTGTTAGTGCGATGACGGCGGCCTTTATTATTAAGGGGGACAATTTAGTTGGCTTAGATGCTAATGCGTGGGGGGGAATGAGCTGGCTAGTTGGTTTAGTCATTTGTTTAGCGGTTGGAACCGTTATTGGTTTCTTACAAGGACTAGGTATCACTCGCTTGAATATACCGCCGTTCATTGTGACGTTAGGCGGTATGACAATTTGGCGCGGTTTAACATTAGTGATTAATGATGGTGCGCCTATTTCTGGATTTGATGCAGGCTATCGCTGGTGGGGACGTGGAGAATTACTGGGTATTTCTGTACCGATTTGGATCTTTGCTATTGTTGCATTGATTGGTTATTTGGCTCTGCATAAAAGCCGCTGGGGACGTTTTGTGTATGCCGTAGGCAGCAATCAAGAAGCTGCTAGACTAGCAGGGGTTAATGTCAAACGTGTATTAGTCAGCGTTTATGTTGTGATTGGTTGTTTAGCGGGATTGGCAGGATTTGTATTGAGTGCACGTTTAGGAAGTGCTGAAGCCGTTGCAGGTATGACATTGAGCTACGTGTGATCGCATCTGTGGTTATTGGCGGAACCTCATTAATGGGAGGATATGGCCGTATTGGGGGAACGATTATTGGCTCAATTATTATGGGTATATTAATTAATGGTTTAGTCTTAATGAATGTTTCAGCTTATTATCAGCAAATAATTACAGGTTTAATTATTATTTTAGCAGTTGCATTTGATACTTATGCTAAAAACCGTCGTGGTGCACATTAAAATAGTGAGCTTTTTGTATCAACACCTTTTCATTTATATATGAAAAGGTGTTTTTTAATATAATATACTCGTGATACTTCAAGTTGTAGGGCTTTTTGTTTAAGATGTAAGTGACTACGTGATACACATTGATTCACCGTGTTTAACTATACTCCTCGTCTATTTTCGCTTGTCGCCTACCCGCAACTCGAATTATTTAGAGTATATATACTTTCAATTATAACTATTTTTATGGTTTTATGCGGTGGCTAATTTGGTTGTTTAATTATTTTTTATTACTGCTATACTATTAGCGTTATTTCTTTATATAAAAAGAAAATAACCCATGTAGTCACACTGGCTATATTTTTGATGTTCAATATATTGTTGAATTAAAATACTTAGTTTAGGAGTCGATAAAATGGTAAGTAATAATGCAGCACGTCGCTTGTTAGGCATGCCTTATAAATTGAGCCGTTCTAAGAAAAATTTGCGTGTATCAATTGTCACCAAAGAGAATGCCACTTCAAATTTACCCGACGATTTACAAAATAAATCGGTCGTTGCTGCACTAAAAAATACAGCGACAGAGAAAAAAACATATCATTCAACAACAGTCTTTTATCCTGAATATGTTGTTAGCTAATTGAATGTATGTTTACCCTCTAGCATGTATGGCTAGAGGGTATATATTGAAATTTGTATTTATTAATATCTCCAAACGGTTTAATTTCATTAAAAATAAATTTTATTATTTTATCTACATTAAAAAACTTTTTTGATGAGAGTTCCCTCCTGATCGTAACTAGTATGTCGTTGCTAAATTGTGATTGCAGTAACTAGTGCCTTTGTTGAAAATCAAGCACAATATTGAGACCTTTCTGATGAAAGAAGAATGGCTAACTTGGTTACAGTGCTTAGTATATAAAGATAAAAATTGGGTAGGGATCCCTGTTAATGAATTACAAATGTTTGATTTTATGTTTGTGTCTACTGGTTATTAGCGGTTGTTCTACGGGTTTCAAAAAAGATGAAGAAACTAATAGGTTAAAATTTAGTATCCAACAAGCAAACACGATACCGATTAAAGAATCCGTTGAGGTATTAGCAGTTTCAGATATGTTACCTGGAGATATTTTATTATCATCGGCAACAGGGTTGAACTCATGGGGGATCCGCTTATTCAGTATCAGTGGGGTTAGTCATGCCTCAATCTATTTAGGTGCTGGAGAGGTTGCGGAATCTGTCGGCAGTGGGGTAAGGATCATTTCCCTCGATCAAGCGATTTCAGATTCTAATAATATGGTGGTATTACGTCAATCAGGTTTGACATCGATGCATGCGAATAAATTACGCGAATTTTCTGTGCAAAATGATGGTGGTAAGTATAACTATAAAGGTATCGTCATGATCGCCCCTTGGATGCTGACTAAGCGTGTTTGCGAATTACCCTTAATTGGCCAAACGATACGTAATTTTTGTTTGAAAACACTAGCAAGCGTACAACTAGGTAATGATGTTGACCAAGCAAATGGTTTCTTTTGTTCGCAGTTTGTTTTAGATGCTTATAAATATGCAGGTATGCCATTATTTGAAGGCAATTCGGCTTGGATCACGCCAGCAGATATTCTACATATGCGAACTGATGATGTACCTACATTTATGCCTACCCATCGATTGAGTTACGTAGGACACTTGAAATCATGGAGTTTTGCGAGTGCTATTCGTAAAAAATAACAGTTTTATCAATTAATTGTAGTTAAAAATAAAAAAAAGGCCAACTCAAAGTGGTTGGCCTGCTAAAACTGGAAGCAATGTGAGCAATGTCGTTAACAAAAACTTGAGTAATTTACTCAGGTATTCGTTAAGTAAAAGATAACCATTCTCATTTAATAAATCAACCCTTTTTTGTCAGTTAATGAAAATTTTAATCGAATATGTACATTCTTAAAAATAATATCTATAAATTCAGTTAGTTGAGTGATGTTCTGATTTTGTGCTAGGATAAAATCTGACTGCGGGTACCCGGGTTTCAAAATAGCAGCATAGGTATATTTACTAGTATTTTTCTGAATTCAGCATATAGGAGCCACTCTTTGATGGGAAAATTACGAATTGGTATTGTGGGTCTAGGTTCGATCGCTCAGAAAGCTTACCTTCCAGTCTTAAGTAAAACCGATAGTTGGCAATTGATTGGGGCTTTTTCCCCTAACCAAATCAAAGCAAAGGTGGTATGTGATAATTACCGTATTCCTTTATATTCAGATATTAAGCAATTAGCCTCACAATGTGATGCCGTCTTTGTACATACCAGTACGTCGAGTCATTTTGAGGTGATCCACACTCTGTTATCAGCAGGGGTTCATGTGTATGTTGATAAGCCACTCGCAGAAACACTGACTCAATCAGAGCAACTTATTAATTTCGCAAAAAAACAAAAATTGTTTTTGATGGTTGGTTTTAACCGCCGTTTTGCACCTTTTTATCAATCGCTTAAACAAAATCTGGGTCAGGTGGCATCATTGCGAATGGAAAAACATCGTAGCAATAGTGTCGGGCCAAATGATGTGCGTTTTACATTATTGGATGATTATTTGCATGTAGTTGATACTGCGATTTGGTTAGCCGGTCATCAAGCGACAATTCAAAGTGGCAGTATTATTGCTACCGAAAAACAGCAGTTATTTTATGCAGAGCATCATTTACTCGTTAATGGTTGTTGGGTGACAACGTCAATGCATCGTCGAGCTGGAAGTCAGCAAGAACAAGTTACCGCAACGTGTGATGGCGGGATCTATCAAGTGACTAATATGAACCATTGGTTGAGTGAGGATCAATCAGGCATAAAACAAATACAGCCATCTAGCTGGGATTCTATTTTAGTGCAAAGAGGGTTTGATGGCGCAATCCGTCATTTTATTGAAGCGGTGAGTCATCAAACAGAACCTGAAATTAGTGGCGAACAAGCCATTTATGCACAACAATTAATTGAAAAATTTTTGGCATAAAATAAATAAGGTAGGCAATATGTTTAATCCTGCTCAAGACTCAGAAGTGTTATTTGTTGCCGGTTTTGGTCCTATAACACGTGACTCATTGGCGAGTCGTCATTTTTATCAGGCTGCGCTTGGGTTACCTTTACAAGAGATGGAAGGGAATAGTGATTACTTAACTTGTGAAGAAGAGCAGCTAGGTGGCATTAATCATTTTGCCTTATGGCCGCTTGAGCAGGTAGCACAATCTTGTTTTGGACAAGAACACTGGCCAAAAGAGCATATTATTCCTCAAAGTTGGATTGAATTTGAAGTCGCAAGTTTATCTAAAGCCACGCAAAATTTTATCGATCACGGTTATTCTTTACTGATTAACCAGAAAATAGAACCTTGGGGGCAAACTGTTACTCGTTTATTGAGTCCTGAAGGAATGTTGGTGGGTCTGACGATTACGCCTTGGTTAAGAGAGTAAACATAAATTTATTGTGAGAGATCTCATTTATTTAGTTGTTGACGAGATATTTTTACATAACGGTATATAATTCTTCTGTTAACTTAAATTCTATTTTTTATCAGGAGGGGATATGTATAAAACAATTCTGGTTCCTATAGATTTAACTGAAGATGAACTTACCAGCAAAGCGGTTCGTCATGCAGTTAATTTAGCTAAACAATCAGGGGCAAAGCTGCATTTAATTCATGTACTGCCGATTTCTTCTGCAATTATTAATGCTTATGCGCTGGGATATATGGAAATCAAAGATCGCGCAACCGTGAAGGCAGAAGAAGATATGAAAATGTTAGTGGATTCAATCGACTTGCCACTGTCTGATGTAAACTACACAATCACATTTGGCTCACCTCGTGATGAAGTGATTAATACTGCAAAAGATATCAATGCAGATATTATTGTGATTGGCTCACGTCGTCCAAATATTACTACCCATCTTTTAGGTTCAACGGCAGCGGGTATTGTCCGTTACGCTGAAACATCCGTTTTAGTTGTGCGTTAAGGATCGAAGTAAACCTATCTGTATTCAGGTAGGTTTTTAGGTACCCATTCAGCACATTTAAAATCAATATAAATCAATCTTTTTACGACTGTTTGTCTTTTATTTTACCCCATTTAAGCTATTGAATGTTATAGTTCAGCATACTGAATTTTATTGCATAAAAGGAAAACGAGCTTATTTATGGAGAAGTTCTCAAAAGAAGTGATCCGCATTGAGCACTTTATATTAAGGGTACTGCGTTTTTATTGTTTATCTTTATTGGTCTTTTTTCTTGGGCTATTGCCAGGCATTATTGGTTTTTATTTTATTGAAGGTCATTCACTCATGGAGTCGATGCTCAATGCATTATCTATGTTAAGTGGCCAAGAAATAGAACCTGCACCAATAACACAAGGCGGACGTTTTTTTATCGCCATTTATGGCTTATTTTTGCAGAGTGTATTCATCATTAGTATTGGTCTAATTGTGACTCCATTTATCCATCGTATTCTGCATAAATGGCATTTAGAGGAAGATTAGTATTTTGATGAAATTGTGAACTAGCTTTAACAAATCATCATTTAGCTCACGGCAGTTTGATTTTATTGAAGCTATACTTTACAGGATAAGCACGCTTACATGTTAATGAGGGTATCATATGTATAATAAAATTTTGGTTCCTGTCGATATTTCTGAAGATGTTCTGACGGATAAAGCGTTAAAACATGCTATTTATTTGGCTAAAGCATCAGGAGCAAAAATACATCTTTTTCACTCTGTACCCGATGTGTCCCGGTTTTCGATGAGTTATAGCTACCATTATGATCTGCTGTCTTCTTTTGCGAAAAAAGCACTTGAACGTTCAGAAGAACAGCTAAAAGAGATTATTGCGAAGATTGATTACCCACATGAAGATATTAGCTTCAAAGTTGTGTTTGGCTCGCCACGAGATAAAGTTTTATCTGAAGCGGAAGAAATTGGTGCAGATCTTATTGTTATTGGTTCTCGCAATCCAAGTATTACGACCCATTTATTAGGCTCAAATGCTTCGGGTATTGTTTCGTATGCGAAAATTTCAGTGTTAGTTGTTAGATAATAATATGCAGATAAGGTCAGTTTATCACTGACCTTACTTTTAGGATTGTGTATTAAGTTAGAATTAGATGAGAGTTATAGAATTAAGGGTTATTTCCCTTCAACCGCTTCTTTTGCTTTTTGGATAGCTTGAATGCCTTGTTCGCATGCTTGTTCTTGTGCATCTTCTGGATAATCAGCTAATGCTTTTTTAGCATCAGCTAATTGTTGTTTCATTTCTGCGATGCGTTCTTTAGCATCGGGCTCGCTTTTATATTGCTCTTCAGCTTGTTTCACAAGCGCATTCATTTCTTGAAAATAAGTATCACAGTTTTTTCCTGCATTTGCGCCAAATGCAGTTAATGTAACTATTATCCCTAAAACGGCCGGTAGTAATTTTTTCATAATTTATTCGCTTTTTTGACGTAACAATAATGCGAGAATAGCATTCCATATTAAAAAAGACATCATCCTCAGTAAGCATATTTTCTTCAGTGCTGTTTTTTTCTACATATTAGGATTTATCTGTTCGTTTTATCTTCTTTTTACAACACAGACAAATAGCACGAAATGTTTAAATATAAATGAGAATCATTATTGACCATGCTATAGATTAAAGTGTACAGTTAAGTACACTTTTGGTTGTGAGGAGATAGAGTGATGCCGAATAAAACTATTATTAATACAGTGGAATGGCCTGTTTGTGTGATAAATACGTTTCCTGAAACAATGGATGAAACACGTTTATGGCTAGAGGAAATGGACTTGCTACTTGCAAGAAGACTACAATTTGCGTTGATTTACCCTCCTGTACAAAAGCCAAAAGGCAAACCAACTACAGAACATATGGAAGCGATGAAATATGTTCGCCGCTGGTTAAAACATGCGAGGGAGCCAATGATAGAGCATTGCCGAGCAATGGTTGTAACATTACAACCTAACGGCAGCGATAAAGCAGAGATGGAAGAAATGGCGCCATTACTTTCTAATTTATATGGACCCGAAGTTATTATTGAAAGTGATATTACCGCAGCAAAACAACGAGCAACAGAATTAATCGCTAAATAAATTTAGCGACTAATTTTGCGAATGTAGCTGGCGATGATATCAACGGAAAGCGAAATTTGCTGAGTTATAAATTCATCACTAGGTTGGAAATCAGCAACACAGAAAGTGGTAATAAACACATCTGCTTTTAGCATTTCCAAGAAGCGTGATGAAATACTGAGCAGTATTTTTTCATTAACTTTTACTTCAGGTAACTCAAGAAGTTTTTCTGTTAATAATCGATAGCTACGCACGGGGCCTTGTTCAAAAAAGGCCTGACTGATTTCAGGAAAACGATTATATTCGCCAAGGATCAAACGGTATAAACCAATGGATTGTGGTTTAATCACATTCAGCAAAAACCTTGCACCATAAAAAGATAATACAGACTCGATGGTCTGAGGTGCAGGTGGTGTGGTTTCATAGTCACTGAATATATCATCAATCATTGTTTCGATAACGGCGGCAAATAATCCCTCTTTATCGCCAAAATTTTTATATAAAGTAGAACGCGATCCCCCCGCACGCTCAATAATCATATCCAGCGTTGTTCCTTCAAACCCATGTTGAATAAAAATCTCAGAGGCCGCAGAAATTAATGCTTTATTACGGCGTTGTCCTTTGGGGGTCTTGGCTGGAAATGGGGTATTCATGCAATATTATTCCTAGCATTATGATTTATTTAATGATTAATCCTAACTCGTGATTATCATGAAAGATAAGGTCGATAATGATTAATCATACTTAACCTGAAAGAGATCATGATTCAGGCTATTATTTCGCTCTATGATACCGACAAAGGTTATCATGTTTGAACTATTATCTGAATAATTACAGTGTTAGTGAGGGGGAAGGTGATGAAAGAGGGTACAATTGATGCGGAGCAGAGTAATAATGTCATCTCAAACAGCCAACGAGAAATTACTCGCTTATGTATAGAGTGTGGGCTGTTACTACTACAGCATGGCGCAGAAAGCATGTTAGTGGAACAACTTACTACACGTTTAGGTGTTGCTTTAGGCGCGGATCAAGTTGATAGTGCTATTTCCTCAAACTCTCTGGTTCTCACAACGATTATTGATGGTCACTGCTTGACATCGACCCGAAGAATTATTGATCGCGGCATTAATATGCATGTTGTGACTGAGGTTCAACACGCGGTAATTTTAGTTGAGCATCATTTATTAGATCGTAAGCAATTACAGAAAAAATTGTCGTCAATAAAACCGTTACGCTACCCACGTTGGATGATGGTTTTGATGGTGGCTCTATCATGTGCTTGTTTTAGTAAGCTCAATGGTGGGGGTTGGGATGGCTCGCTAGTGACTTTTATTGCCAGTGGCTGTGCAATGTATGTTCGCCAAGTTCTAACATCACGGCAAATGAATCCATTGATTAATTTTTGTATTACGGCATTTGTTGCCACTTCAGTCTCTGGCTTGTTATTGAAATTACCTTATTTTGCACCGACAGCCAGTATTTCAATGGCTGCGAGTGTGCTACTGCTCGTGCCGGGCTTCCCTTTAATCAATGCTGTTGCAGATATGTTTAAAGGTCATGTAAATACGGGGCTTGCTCGCTGGACAATGGCGAGTTTATTAACATTAGCGACTTGTATTGGGGTGGTGATGGCGATGGCGGTGTGGAATTTGAGGGACTGGGCATGAATTTTATATTAGAGCTGTTAGAAGACATGTTTCTGGCCGCAATCCCTGCCGTTGGCTTTGCAATGGTGTTTAACGTGCCAGTAAAGGCTTTAAAGTACTGTGCTTTATTAGGTGCAATAGGCCATGGTTCAAGAATGACAATGATGACATTAGGTTTAAATATTGAGTGGGCAAGTTTTATTGCTGCGATCCTTGTCGGAGCGATAGGTATCCAGTGGTCAAGGTCGTGGTTAGCACACCCAAAAGTTTTTACAGTCGCAGCGGTAATACCCATGTTTCCGGGGATCAGTGCTTATCTTGCTATGATCTCCGTAGTAAAAATTTCTCATCTCGGGTACACCCCAGAGCTATTCGAAACCTTGGTCACAAATTTTTTAAGGGCATCGTTTATTGTTGGTGCGTTATCCATTGGTTTGTCATTGCCTGGCTTATGGTTATATCGTAAGCGACCGAGTGTATAATTAGAGGGACTGACCATTACTGCTGATTTTTACGACTAAAAAAGATTAAACAAAAGTCTAAATAATGGCTTTGTGTCTTCAGCAATTTAGCGCTTTATTATTTGAGTTATGTGTTGTGTTTAAATGTTGCCCTATAAATTCGATTAAAGCACACTTCACTTATTGGATACTAGATTGAGGGCACTTGTCTCACACTAAAATAGTTTTAATTCACATAAAATTTAACCCACAAAGATCAACAATCCCGAGTTTAATGGGGTTCATAAATATTAATGACTGACGTTAAACGATGTACAGTTATTTAGTTAGGGTGTGTCATAAGTTATTCGATTAATTAATAAACAAAACTGTAATTATTTAAAATTTTTCGCATTATATGATTGCTTTAATATGCCACTGTAGTGGTATGACGAGCGCATTATGCCGACTAAATAGGTTGTTTCTAATATTCATCCAAGGCAAAAAGGTTTATATTCAACCGCAATTCTGCCATGAGAAAAATTGCAGTATATTACAGTGTGCGTTAATGCATTCAGGTTACTTGTTTATTATTAGTGGTGCTATTTTGAGTCAATTATTCTTTTTTTCGTGCTCTAAGTGGGCTCTTTCGTTTTTTATATTGTTATTTACTTCCTCTCTTATTGCCGCTCCCGCTGGATTTGATGAAGCGAAAGTATTAAGTAAAACCAAAGTTTATATGGATCAGACTCATCAAGGTGAAGGGACATTGTATTGCGGTTGTGATTGGAATTGGGTGGGTAAAAGTGGTGGTCGTGTTGATTTAGCATCTTGTGGCTATCAAGTTCGTAAGCAGCAAGCACGGGCGGAAAGAATTGAATGGGAACATATTGTTCCTGCATGGGTTTTTGGTCATCAAAGACAATGTTGGCAGAACGGTGGGCGTAAAAATTGCATTGCGACTGATGCCATTTTTCGCAAAATGGAAGCGGATATGCATAACTTAGCGCCTTCTATCGGTGAGGTAAATGGGGATCGTAGTAATTTTAGTTATGGACAACTTACTGATGCCGTGGAGTACCCTTATGGCCAGTGTCGTAGCCGTGTTGATTTTAAACAGCGTGAGTTTGAGCCTCGCAATGAAGTGAAAGGGCAGGTTGCGCGAGTCTACTTTTATATGCATGATCGCTATAACCTTTCTATGTCGCGGCAGCAGCAACAATTATTGATGGCATGGGATAAACAATACCCGCCTAATCAATGGGAAAAACTGCGTGATCAGCGCATAGCGGCACAAATGGGTCATCATAATCCTTTTGTAACAGGGGAAGCGTCATGGCAGCTTGGGCATAAAAATAGTGCTCAGGGGCTTAAGTTTGATAATGATGTTTCACCAACGCAGGTAAAAACAACAGTATCAAAACCACAATCGACCGAAGCCGTGATGCAGGTGAAAGGGAATCGTAATTCCCACAAGTATCATCTATCACATTGTACCGGTTTTAAAACGACATCCGAAAAAAATGCAGTTATGTTTGCAGATGAATTAGCCGCTCAAGCAGCAGGTTATGAATTAGCTGGTAACTGCAAACCATAAATAATTCGATACCCAGTATTGTTTTAGTTACTCAACACTGGGTTTTTATATTGTTAATAATCAATTTGTTACGCTTTAATTTATTAAAGCGAGTTGAGTCTTATTTATTAATTTAGGGTATAAATGCAAAAATATATCATTATAAGTGTTAAATTATTGTTGCATTTAAAAGAAATACAGCGGTATAGTCTTTTTAACGGATGCACGTAACACCATAAGAGTTAACAGATTTAAATTTACGGTGTTTTGTCATAATAGTGTCATAGAAATTCATTAGTTTACGGGTATAGCCTAGCAGGGAGGAACTAATGGGAACTAAGTCTTTGTTTATGTGTTCACAAGGCCGGTTACTGTTCCATCATGAAATTGTCATGGTGAGATTAGTAACCGGTTTTTTTATTGCATGTTCAACCAACACGAGCTTGAAGGGAGCTCCTCTCTGTTCTGAATAGTCCGTCATTTGAATTGACTTCAACGATACCTGGAAGGGTTAATACTATGAGTAGACAGAAAGCTGCAACAAAGACACGCCGTGAAATGAAACGTTCATTACGTAAAGAGCGCGCAGGTCGTTACGAAATGGCCAGTGTGACTTCCTTTGCTGATTTTACTGGCATTGAGCCAATCGGAATGGCAAAAGAGCGGCGTGATAATTCGCCGATCACCCCTCGTAATGACGCACAAAAGCTCTATATCAATTCGATTAAGCATAAACAATTAATTTTCGCAAATGGGGAAGCCGGTTGCGGTAAAACGTTTATTAGTACCGCACTTGCTGCGGATGCATTAATCAATAAAGACATCAATAAAATCATTGTCACACGACCTGTCTTGCAGGCAGAAGAAGATCTCGGTTTTCTTCCGGGCGATATGGCTGAAAAGTTTGCGCCATATTTTCGGCCGGTTTATGACGTATTAGTGAAAAGATTAGGTAATTCCTTTTTACAATACTGTTTGCGGCCTGAGATTGCTAAGGTTGAAATTGCACCATTTGCCTATATGCGTGGTCGTACATTTGAAAATGCGATTGTGATATTAGATGAAGCGCAAAATGTGACTGTCACACAAATGAAAATGTTCTTAACGCGTTTAGGAGAGAATGTCACAGTGATTGTTAATGGTGATGTAACGCAGTGTGATCTACCAGAAGGTGTTACATCTGGATTAGCCGATGCCTTACAGCGTTTTAGCAGTGATGAAATGGTCGCGATGATCAATTTCACCGTTGATGACTGTGTGCGCTCAACATTGTGCCACCGCGCTTTATTAGCTTATAGCTAGCGCATAAACTGTCTTATCTATAGCCCCACAGAGTGGGGCTATAGTTTTGCTACGAAGTATTTCTGCTTTATGTTATCCGTTAAAAATAAATAATTTGATTTTCCTACGTTATTTTAAAAAAATTTACGTCCCCGATAAATATATATGCCAGCTAGCACGCTAACTTAAGATTGCTGAGATATTCTTTTTAATTATAGTGACTAGTGATGTAGCATCTCATGCACAATTTGTTCGTCATTGAGTGAATAAGGGTAATAAGTTGGCCAATTATCCATTTGTTGTAGCAATTTTTCTTGTGAATCATTGCCCATATAGAGATGGAAATGGCTGGAGGCTTGTGGCTCGATAATATGATCACTAAATTGAATGTATTTTGGCGCTTTTGATGCAGGATCTTGGCACTCAAATAGATAACGAACGCCTTTTTTACCTGAAGTATAATTAAGGATTTTATAGCCTGAATAATGGTAAGTGCAACTGTGAATTTGCCCGTTTTGGCTAAACTCAATGATATTATTTTCAATACTTATGCTATCAACATCCGTTGCATAACCTTTTTTATAATACGCACGATATTCTTCAACCGTTTTATCTTTATGAGTTTTGGCTTTTTGTTCTAATACGGGATCCAATCTGCCATTGAGTAATAGTGGGTTAACAGATTCCCATATTCCATCCCAATCACTCAGTTTTCTATCTTTTACATCAGCATCATCAAAAAATCCTTTACTGGCTTGAATGGCTTTCTCAGATTGAGGATGAGCGTGGCTATGAGCAAAAACATTAAAACTCGTCAATAATGCGCAGACACTTAATGTCATTGTAATAAGTGATTTGTTGTTCATTGAGGGGATCCTTAGCGGTCAATTAACTGAAGTGTTACGTTATAATATAACATCAGTATAAATGCAAAAGATTATTTTGTAGAAAAAGAAGAAGTTCTAAAGGAATGCGGTAATAATATGAAAATTAAGAAAAAATATAGCCTTAAGATAGGCCATATTTTTAGAATAAAGTGGAAATCTGAAAATTAATACCTTGGTTTGCTGATCTGCTGCTCTCGATAAATGTTTTGGTTTTGTTTAATGCTATCTAAAACACTGCCTTCGTATGGGTCAATTTTGGGAGGGAGACGTTTTTGTTGATTTGGCGACGAGCTAGAGCAACCTGCTATGGTTATGGTGAATATCATCAATAAAATAAAGCGCATAACTTATTCCTTAAAAATAAAATATACCATAAAGCAAATAGTTAAAATTTGAAAATAATAAATACAAAATGAACTTAATAAATTGAATATTAAAGATATATTTAAATAGCCGTTATTATTCAATTGATTATTTAAATAACTGAGATTGTCGATATGAAAGGGTAGGTGCTAAGTGTTTTTCCTGTCCTGATTAGCCTGTTCATTTTAATTATCGATGGTAGATAAACATATCGTTTACCATAATTAAGGCGTCATTAAGTATAGTTTAAACTCAAATGATGATAGTGTGGCAAGTGAATTAGTTACATTTACCTGTATTTTCCCTATATTTAAATTCCATTTTCTCCACATTGACAATAATAAATCCTGTTTTTACACACATCTCTTTTCGAATGGTGAGATAAAATTTTTTTTACCAAAAAATGCGTTGTTTTCCCATTGTTCTTTTTGTCAACTTATGTAAACGTTAAGTTAAAAATTTAATTTAATAACACCAAAAAAGCGGTAGGAAATAAATGAAACGGAACTTTCTCTTACAATATGGATTTTTCTCTATTGTTATTTTACAGCCAGCGATGGTCTATGCATTACCTCTAAAACCGGATAATTCAGATAGGTTATTTCAACAGCAAACTCAACAGCAACAAGCGCAACAACAACAGTTTGAGGCTAAAGCACCAGATATCAGTTTGTCAGCTCCCATTATAAAAAATCAGCTGCAATTTCCACAAGAAACGCCATGTTTTAGGATTGAGCAGGTGTTAGTAACTGGGCAAGAAGCATTACCTCATTGGGTTCCTGTTCAGCGTTTAGCTAATCAAGCGATTGGTCATTGTCTTGGCGTGCAGGGAATTAATCATCTAGTCACCGATATCCAAAATCGTTTAATTAGTCACGGCTGGATAACAACTCGCGTACTGGTACCTGAACAGGATTTATCTTCAGGTGTGCTTAGATTAGTGGTGATGCCGGGTAAAGTACAAAAAGTCATTTTTACAGAAGATTCATCGCAATACAGCACATTGTTTGCTGCAATGCCTGCGCGTGCTGGCAATCTATTGGATCTTCGCGATATTGAACAGGGTTTAGAGAATTTGCAACGCTTACCAACGGTACAAGCATCAATGGAAATGGTACCAGGTGATGCCCCCGGAGAAACGCAAATTGTTATCAATCGTCAGCAGTCACGTTATTGGCATGCAGGGGCATGGGTCGATAACACAGGTTCGAAAAGTACTGGAAAAAACCAAGCGGGTGTGATGTTCCCACCTCAAACCCCAGTTCCTTCAGCCACTTACCGCTAATGGTCAGTTGTGGGCTAGGGTTGGTTTTACCTCGGTTCGGCAAGTAACCTACTGAATATCATCTGGTTTTGAGCACTGCTTCTTTAGCTGCTTATGTTTTTACATTACAACCGCGCTTAGCCATAATGCCTACCTCGTATAGTTACTGTGTTGGCAGGTTGCACCCTATCAGTACGGCGTTAAATACAGAATATTGACTCTTTTTCTTTCGCCGTCACTCGCGCAACGGTACCCGTCACTTGGCTCTGGATAATCATCGCAAACTTATTGAATCAATTCCTCTAATTTCGAAGTATGGTGAGTAAATTGTTGTATAACATTTTCGCTCTACAATTAGGATATTATCAATGCAGTTTAAAACTAACTTGATGAGATATAGTCGGTGTTGAGGAAATTAAAGGTACGAAGCTGAAAAAATAGTGATGGCTTTGCCACCACTATCAGCGATTGATATCACTCATTAATCATCAGGGTTATCCATCACATTATGGCGTTCATGATGATAGCCTTCCTCATCATAACCATAGCGCCAATATGGAATGGCATAAATGTTTTCACGGCCAAACCCTTTTTCACGGCGGATATAACGACGTAAATCACGAATAATTTGATCTTCGCCTGCAATCCAAAACGAAGCATCTTCTGTTGGTATATCCCAAGACTTAAATGTACTAATTAATTCAGCGGTCTTGCTGATATCACCACAAATCCATGTTACTTCAATACCTGCTGGTTTGCGAAGATCGCGCACATCATCTGGATTATCGAGTCGTAAAACAACTTGACCTATAGCGTTTGCAGGCATTTTTTCAAGGAGGGCTGCAATGGCAGGTAGTGAACTTGAATCTCCAGCCATAAAATAATGTTGAGTTTGTGGCAGTAAAGGATCAGGCCCACCAGGGTTTGTGATCCCCATCCAATGGCCTGGTTGTGCATCACGAGCAAACAAATAAGCAGGCCCTGTTACGCCATCATGCATCGCAAACTCAATATCAATTTCTTTTATTTCAGGGCGAATGGCGCGTACGGTATAAGTTCGCACAAATGGGCGCGGTTTGTCTTCGGGCCAGCTGCGGCCATCTTTAGTTAATACAGGTAATGCAGGTTCACTTTTTAGATCAGGTGCAAGGAAAATTTTGAGGTGGCCACCTTCACATTGCGTTGGATAATCGCTGAGTCGTTCTCCTGTGAATGTGATACTACGGATTGAAGGGCTGATATCGGTAATGGATTTAACCTGAATAAGCTGTGGTGGCGCCGGGCGGTATATGTTTTTTTCGACTGGTTTTTCACTAGCCACTAGCGAGCTCCTTTATATAAACGATAATGATAAAATTATTATTTGCTAACTGTTATCATTATCATATCACGCTTTCGTAGAATAGAAATAAGTGAGAGTAAAACATTTTTTCCTTAATAATGAGTAAAAATAATGCCGTACCAGTTCAACTAGTACGGCATATATTGTAAAAATCTATTTTACTTTCATTCCAGCAGCGGTCATTAGTAGTCTAAATACAGAAGAGAAGGCAAATAATACCAGTACACTTCCTAACCAAAGCACTGCCATCCAACCCATTTTTTTCCACCACGGTGAGTCAATAGATTGATCAGTGGTAGCCTTGCTCTGGGGTAATTTTTCCTCTGAAGACATAGTAACTCCAATAGGTGTAAACCAATATAACTGGGATAATAAATAGCGCACCAACTAGCATGAAACCTAAACTTTCCATTGGGCCGGCGGCATCACGGAAACTAATTGTAGGCGGAATAAGATTTGGCCAAACACTGATACCTAATCCAGTAAAACCAAGGAAAATTAACAGTAGAGCTGATAGAAAAGGAATACTGTCAGACTTCTGTTGCTTAGCATTTTTTAACATAATCCAAACACAACCTAACACTAATAATGGAACAGGTAGGAAGAAGAAAAGGTTAGGCAAGCTAAACCAGCGACTATAAATAGCGGTATTGAGTATGGGTGTCCATGCACTGATCACGACAATAACGGCTAACATAATCAGTGTTAATGGGCGTAATAATCGATACATAGTGCTACGCAAATGTCCTTCAGTTTTCATAATCAGCCAGCCACAAGCAAGTAGTGCATAGGCGATAACTAAACCAAAACCACAAAATAGTGGGAAGGGAGAAAACCAATCAAAATACCCGCCCATATAAACGCGGTTCTCGACATGAAAACCTTGAATAAAGGCACCCACAACAACACCTTGCACAAAAGTGGCAAAGATTGAGCCCCAAATAAAGGCATGATCCCAATGTTTTCGATGTGATTCATCCGCTCTGAATCTAAATTCGAATGCGACACCTCTAAAAATCAGTGCGAGTAACATGAATGTTAATGGAATTGACAGCGCATCAAGTACGATCGCATAAGCTAATGGAAAAGCCCCAAAAAGCGCGGCTCCACCTAACACTAGCCAAGTTTCGTTACCGTCCCAGACGGGGGCAACACTGTTCATCATTAAGTCGCGATCTTGGCTATCTTTTAGGGCTGGGTAGAGAATACCAATTCCTAAATCAAAACCGTCCATCACGATATACATCAAAATACTGAAGACAATGATGACAAACCAAATCAGTGGTAAATCAATGCCCATGAGTTGTCTCCTGTTGAATACCTTTACGAATTAACTTCATCATGTACATATAACCGATCCCAAATACTCCGCCATAGACGGCAAAAAAGGCGAGTAAACTGATACTCATATGCATTTCACCATGCGCACTCACCGCATCTGAGGTTCGTTGTAAGCCGTATACGACCCATGGCTGACGACCAATTTCTGTCGTGAACCAACCCGCTAGAATGGCAATTAACCCTGATGGTGCCATGACGAATACAAAGCGTAAGAATGTTTTAGAATCGTAGAGTTTTTTACGATAGCGCAGCCAAAGCCCCCATACCCCTGTTGCGATCATCAATAGACCAAGGCCAACCATGACACGAAACGACCAAAACACCATAAATACATTTGGCCTGTCTTCTGGTGGATAATCTTTTAATGCAGGTACTTGCTTATCAAGACTATGAGTTAAAATGATGCTAGCTAGGTAAGGGATTTCAATCGCATATTCGGTTTTTTCTTTTTCCATATTTGGAATACCAAATAAAATTAATGGCGTTGCTTCCCCTGGTTTATTTTCCCAATGTCCTTCCATTGCAGCGACTTTGACGGGTTGATGCTTTAAGGTGTTTAATCCATGTGCATCACCAATAAGTGCTTGAATTGGTGCTAAAACTAAAATTAACCACAAAGACATAGAAAACATTTTCTTCATTGCTGAAGACTTATTGCCTTTCAGCAAATGCCATGCGCCAGAAGCTCCAATAAAAAATGCAGCCGCAAGGAATGCTGCTGTTGTCATATGAAGCAAGCGATATGGGAAGGATGGATTGAAAATAACCGCTAGCCAATCAACAGGCACGATGCGATTATCAACGATTTCAAATCCTTGCGGAGTTTGCATAAAGCTATTAGACGCGAGGATCCAAAAAGTGGAAATAATTGTGCCCAGTGCGACCATACATGTCGCAAAAAAGTGGAGTTTTTCACCCACCCGTTGCATACCAAAAAGCATCACACCAAGGAAACCTGCTTCGAGGAAGAATGCTGTCAGTACTTCATAAGTGAGTAATGGGCCAGTAATACCGCCCGCAAAATCTGAGAAAAAGCTCCAGTTTGTGCCAAATTGGTATGCCATCACTAAGCCTGAAACAACGCCCATACCAAAATTGACAGCGAAGACTTTTGACCAGAAATGAAACAATTTTATATAGTCATCATCCCGAGTTTTCAGCCATAGGCCCTCTAGCACTGCCAAAAAACTGGCAAGACCGATAGTGATTGCTGGGAAAATAATATGGAACGAGACCGTAAACGCAAATTGTATACGAGCCAGTTCCAGCGCAGTTAGTCCAAACATATTGACCCCTGATTGGAATTGATAGTACGCACATCACAATTTCACTTTTGCCGCTGATAGGTGTGTAGTGCTGTTCCTTAGCAAAAAAACAATAGCAGCGGCTATTTGCCGAAAAGGCAAACGGAGTAAAAATGTTTTGTGCTTATAGTTAAAAAAAGTCAGGTGAATGTATGGATAAGTAGAACATGAGAAGATAAACTATAATAGTAACAATTTTTGAGTTATTAACTATAACAGTTGAGGCGGGTATGACGCGATATGAACAACTGGCTGCACAAATACGCCAACAGATAGAAGATAATATCTGGCAGGTTGGCGATAGATTACCGTCACTTAGGGAGAGCGTGAAACAATCAGGTTTAAGCTTGATGACTGTCGTGCAGGCTTACCAATTACTCGAAAGCCAAGGTTGGATTGCAGCAAGGCCGCAATCAGGCTATTACGTTGCGCGTAGAAATACTAATTTTGCCGCAGCAAAAGGCGGAAAAGGCTTACATTTAAATGAAAATGTAGAAATCAACGCGTCAATTTTTGGTGTACTACAAGCTTGTAAAGATCCCGATATTATTCCATTTGGTTCTGCATTTCCTGAACCAGCACTACTTGATGAGCCTAAATTAGGTAAATCCCTCGCCTCAGTGGCGCGGCGTTTAGCTAGATTCAATACGACAGCAAACCTGCCACCGGGCAATGAGCAGCTACGTCGTAATATCGCTCAACGCTATGCTAGCCAAGGTATTCATGTAGCGCCGGATGAAATTGTGATCACAGCTGGTGCAATGGAATCTTTGGTGCTCAGTTTACAATCTGTGACCCAACCAGGTGACTGGGTAGTGATTGAATCACCTGCTTTTTATGGTTCATTGCAAGCCATTGAGCGCTTGAAACTAAAAGCCATCGCGATTAAAACCGACCCATTATTTGGTATTGATTTGGATGCGCTAGAAGATATTGCTGCGAAATACCCGATAAAAGCCTGTTGGTTGATGACGCATTATCAAAATCCATTAGGTGGTACGATGCCACCTGCAAATAAAAAGCGTTTAGTTGAGATCCTTAATAAAAACCAAATCTCATTGATTGAAGATGATGTTTATGGTGAGCTCTATTTTGGTAGCCAACAACCTATTCCAGCGAAAGCGCTCGATGTAAAAGGTAACTTTTTTCATTGTTCCTCATTTTCAAAGTGCTTAGCGCCGGGTTATCGAGTTGGTTGGGTTGCTGCTGGGCGCCATGCGACGAAGATCCAACACCTACAAATGATGAGTACCGTCTCGGCGAGTGTACCAACGCAATTAGCTATTGCTGAATACCTGACCCAAGGTGGATATGACAGTCATTTAAGAAAATTGCGTCAGACGATGGAGCAGCGCCAACATCAAATGCTAGGGGCTATCGCACAATATATGCCGTCTTCAGTGAAAGTGAATACACCAAAAGGTGGTTATTTCCTTTGGCTTGAATTTGAACCGCCATTTAATGCGATTCGGTTATACCAATTAGCATTGAAAGAGGGGATCAGCATCGCACCGGGCAGCATGTTTTCAACGAGTGACCAATTTAATCATGCTTTCAGACTGAATACATCTTTTACATGGAACGAGCAACTTGATCAGGCGATGAAGACATTAGGGCGCTTATGCCATTCTTTAATTATTGATAAACGCGGTTAGTCACATTTTAAGTGTAAAGCCATTGCCCTGAGCAAACATGTTTGCCACTCTTAATATCATGATTGATGATGATATTTGCTTGGGGGAAGGTATGAAGATTAAATGTTTTGATGCAACTGAGTTACCTATCCAAGAATGGCAAGATGGATGTGGAAGCAGTACAGAGATATTTTGTTGGCCAGTTGCATCAGACTTTTCACTTCGCGCTAGCCTTGAACACATTACTCATACAAGTTTTTTAAAGCATAATATCGAGGGAGAGCGGTTGAGTATTTCCCTCAATAAGGATCCTATATCTCTTATCGATCAACATCAGTGCCAACATATATTGAACGATATTGGTGATAGTTATCAATCAGCGAGTTGCGACTCTATCAAGCTTGAATTACAGGCATCGCCAGCTCGTTTCTTAAACTTAGAATTTAATACGGAACGTTGGTCTGCGCAAAGCTGTGTTATCACTCAAAAGCAGCGTTTACCGATTGGGCAGGCCGGTGTGGTGTATATTTTAGCGGGTGAATGGAGTATTTCAGGGGCAAACTGCAAAATATTAAATGCCAATCAAGGTGGTTGGTGGCTACCTGACATAGGTGAAGGTATTGTTTCACCAAATACGGCAAGTAGCATTTTAATATGGGTAGCGGTAACGCCTTGTTAACTAGCTGCAAGGCCTATCGCGGCTAATGTTAACATACCACCAGCCACGCCATCAGTAACTCGACGTCGTTTATCGCTGTAGTTATCTTTTTTATACATTGCAGCGAATATCATGCCAATTGCACCATAAATAACAATACATAAGGCAATCAATGTTGCGGATAAAATCATTGATTGTATTGCAATCTGTTCAGTTGAGTGGATGAAATTAGGCAAAATAGCAAAATATACTAACAACCCTTTAGGGTTCAGAAAGCTAGTTAAAAAACCTTTACCAATAATCGCGTTAGGTGAAGTCGGTTTTAACATTAATAATTTTCCTGGTTTCATTGCAGAAAGCATCATTTTGATGGCTAAATAGCTAACATAAGCGACTCCCAGCCATTTTATGATATTAAATAATAATGGATAAGCGGCAACAATTGCGGCTAAACCTAATGCAGCTAAAATTGCATGCATGATGTAACCGGAAATAATACCTAGGTTTGCTTTCCAAACAGCGGAGGATCCACCTGATATGCCTTGAGATGAAATAAATAAAATATCAGGCCCTGGTGTGCAAACGAGTGGGATGACTGTTGCGCTGAATAGGATGAGTGTTTGCAGCTCCATGTATGCTCCTTATATTGTTGTTAGATTGGATATTCATTTGCTCAGCTTGGATAAAAAATTATAGCGATTTTACAGAAATGTAAGGTTGTTTTTTTGCTAAAAATAAACTTTAATTTGGCAGTGAATATCAATATTTATTAAAATAAGGGAGATTAATGCCAATAAAATTAGATGGATTAGATCGCCATATTTTGCAGGTTTTGCAACGCGATGGAAAAATCGCTAATAATGAATTAGCAAAGGAAGTTGGCTTATCACCATCACCTTGTTTACGTCGCGTAAAATTGTTAGAAGAAGCAGGGGTGATTAAACGTTACGTTGCAGTACTTGATGGCAGTAAAATTGGTGCAGGTTTATCATTATTTGCGCGTATTTGGTTTAAAACACAGGATGCTCAAACTATTAATCAGTTTGTCTCTGAAATCAAAGAAATGCCTGAAGTTGTTGAATGTCATCTGATGGCTGGTGAGTGTGACGCCTTGATTCGAATTGTCACTGAAGACCTAGCATCCTATCGTCGTTTTCACGCGGATCATTTGACACAAATTCGTAGTATCCAAAGTATTAAAACTGAAGTTCCGATGGAAACAGTGAAAGTGACTTATGCCTTACCGTTATACTCTAAATAATTTGGAATATCGTTAGATAACAAGAGCATGGCCTCCTAAACGTCTAAAAAAGTCTGTGTTTAAGGCGCACCATGCCTTAATACAAGGCATTATCACTTAAATGATGGTAGGTGTATAAGCTACTGTACAAAATTGACGGTAGCTCATGAAATTTTGCGGCTAAACTAAGATAAATTGTGATGGCACTTTATCAGTTAGCCAAACTTGATTATCTGAAAGATAAAATTTATAACCTGACTCAAACATTTTTCTGGCTTCAATGGTTAAGACAACCGGTTGGCCATGGCGAGCGCCAACTAATTTGGCGGTTAACCCATTATCAGACAAATGAACATGATGTCGTGATTTTGAAATTAAGCCTTGCTGATTAATGGACTCAAGAAAATGGATAGCTGTTCCATGATAAAGATATTGAGGTGGAAACTGTTCACTTAATTCCATTGCGACTTGTTGACTGGAGTGGCCTTGTGCCGCTCGTATCATACTTTTATCAGTGGAGAAGCTGAAACGCTTTTTATCATTGGTCGCAACAATAGATTCTAATGTGGTGTGATCTATTGGATACCCATGTTGATTCGCTTGGTAGAGTAACGTATCGACAGAAACCCAGCCATTAGGGTCTAATTTGACCTTTATGGATTCAGGTTTATGTCGTAAAACATAGCTTAAAAACTTACTGAGCTTTATCGTATCTTTTTGCATATTAACCCCCTTGTTAAATCAAACTATCCTTATTTGCCATAATAGCGATGTGTTATTACTGCTCAATTAAAAGCATAGAAGATAATAACCAAGATGCACGTAATGTCGATACTTAATTTAAAATATAATTACTTGAATTAAATTGATTTATTTTACTAATCTTTATGATGATAAAATGTATTAGATATTGTTTATGTACAATATTTTAAACTTACTATTAAACATTTATCGCTATAACTAAGTATTGATACCAATTAAATTAATCCTCTAATTTAAAAAATATCAAATAATACACTTTTGAAGTGAAAAACACTCATCGAAAATAAACTATCATTATTTAAATAAAATATAGGTGTCGAACTGTATTACCTAGATATGTTTGGTTCAGAATAGACCACTTGGTGAATAAATGAACACAAGATACAAATTTTTCACGACACACTAGGAAAGGAATAGTATCATAATGGGCTAATAGCTTTATTTTCTTATTTTATTCGGAACTTTCACTGTGACTTCATTTGCTGAACTTAACGCGCTTCCTATGGAGCAACTCGCTAATCTGACGGAACTAGGCTATCTAACTATGACGCCTATTCAAGAAGCAGCGTTACCTCTGATCCTTGCCGGAAAAGATGTCCGTGCACAAGCAAAAACAGGGAGTGGTAAAACTGCTGCATTTGGGCTCGGGTTATTACAGCATATTGATGCTAAACAGTTTAATACACAATCTCTTGTATTATGCCCAACGAGGGAGCTCGCTGATCAAGTAGCTAACGAACTACGTCGTTTAGCGCGTTATATGCCGAATATTAAAATACTTACATTGTGCGGTGGCGTTCCATTTAGTATTCAACGTGATTCATTGATCCATGCAGCTCACATCATTGTTGCGACACCGGGTCGTTTACTGGATCATTTAAATAAAGAGACGGTTAATCTAGACGCATTACAGACATTAGTATTAGATGAAGCCGACCGTATGTTGGATATGGGATTCGCTGATGACATCGACCAAGTCATTGATTATGCACCCACTCAGCGGCAAACATTGTTGTTTTCAGCAACTTGGCCCGATGCAATCACGGCGATAAGCCAGCGAATTCAACGTAATCCAATGACTATTGAAATCAATTCAGTGGATGAATTACCTGCGGTTGAGCAACAGTTCTATGAAGTTTCACGTAATGGGAAAATTAATTTATTACAAAAATTATTGAGCCGAGAACAACCCGCTTCTTGTGTTGTTTTTTGCAATACAAAAAAAGATTGCCAAGCTGTTTATGATGCTTTGTCTGACAGTCATCAAAGTGTTTTAGTGTTACATGGCGATATGGAACAGCGCGATCGTGATCAAACATTGATACAATTTGCTAATGGTAGCAGCCGTGTTTTAGTCGCGACGGATGTGGCTGCACGTGGGCTAGATATTAAATCATTAGAAATGGTGATTAACTATGAGTTGTCATGGGATCCTGAAGTCCATGTCCACCGTATCGGTCGTACCGCTCGAGCAGGTGAAAGTGGATTAGCAATTAGCCTTTGTGCGCCTGAAGAAGCTCAGCGAGCTAATGCTTTAGAAGAAATGTTAAATATGAAGCTAAATTGGCAGCCGCTCCCTACTGGTATTGCAATCATACCTCTTGAAGCCACTATGGCGACACTGTGTATTGATGGGGGTAAAAAAGCCAAAATGCGTCCCGGTGATATTTTAGGTGCTCTAACGGGGGATATGGGGCTTGATGGCGCAGACATTGGTAAAATAACCATTCAACCAACGCATGCTTATGTTGCTTTAAAACAATCTGTGGCTCGTCATGCGTGGAAGCAACTGCAACAAGGTAAGATTAAAGGTAAATCGGTTAAAGTACGGCTGTTAAAATAGTAAAAGGGAGTGTAAATTCCTTTTAACAAACATAAGTGGAATAAAATAAAATTTCTGACCATGCAATATGATTTTGAGTTAATTATATTGCATTCGTCATTTTATCATTTTGAGTATTTAACAATACTGCTTAGCGATATATAATTCATAAAGAACAGTAGAATTTAAAATTATATCCTAGTTTTTACTTTAAAGCTTAAAGGAATAAGTATGCGTATTTTTTATATTTTGTTATTAATATTAATTGTAGTTATTTCTACTATTTTTATTTCTAATTATAATACTATTCAGAAGAATGATGAAGCTGTCATTGCAAGTGCCTCAGAAGTATTAAATCAATATCAGAGGCGTGCAGACTTAATCCCTAATCTGATTAGTACGGTAAAAGGCTATTCCAATTATGAAAAAGATGTATTGCAAGAGGTCACAAATGCGAGAGCATCAATTGGTCGAATAAGTGTTAGCGCGCAGCAGCTAACCGACCCAAACGAGATGGCCACTTATCAAAATGCACAACAAGCACTAGGACAATCCTTATCTCGCTTATTGGCTGTGTCTGAAAGATATCCCGAATTACAAGCCAGTTCACTATATCAAGATTTAATGGTGCAATTAGAGGGTGCTGAGAATCGTATTGCAGTAGCTAGGGGGAATTATATTAAAACTGTTCGTGAATATAATACGTTAATAAGGCAATTTCCTTACAACCTTATTGCTAGCCAGTTTGGCTATCAAGAAAAAGCAAGTTTCAATGTGAATGATGAACAGACTATAAAACGTGTTCCTGTGGTGGACTTTAACTAATGTTACGTAATTTTTTGTTTATTCTTATTTTTTTGGGGTTTAATACATTAGCAGATGAGATTAAGCTCCCTAATTGGGGAACTGAAAGGGTAATCGATAGCGCTAGGCTATTAACGAAAAATGAGTATCAAGCATTAAATGAACAATTAATTAATTTTGAAAATGAGCGTGGTGATGGCTCTCAGTTTTTATTATACATACTACCTACAACGGGAAGTGAGAGTATAGAACAATTTTCAAATAGGGCATTTAATCATTGGGGGATTGGCCACAAAGAGAAAAATAATGGTTTGCTGCTAGTTGTTGCGATTAATGACCATAGAGTCCGTTTTGAAGTTGGATATGGATATGAGGGCGTTTTTTCCGATGTTATTGCTGGCCGGATTATTCGTAATTATATTACACCAAACTTTCGTTCTGAAAATTATTATCTAGGTATCAAGTCAGGTATTGAGGCAGCAATTCAAATTGCGAGTGGAGAACCTATTGAAAATATCGAATCGACGAATAATGTGTTATTTTTGAAAGTACTTCAAATGCCTTTTGTGGGTGTTTATTTGGCTATTTTCATATTGAGTTATATGTATAATTTGGTATTTGGTACACGGTCACGAAAAATAAAAATTAATAAAGATATAAAAAAAGCTAAAGAAAATAAAATTTCATCGAAAAAATCGAACAAGCCTAGAGGCCACAAAATCAAACGAAAAACGTTAATGAGATTAAATGACTTTTTACAGTACAAATATTTTTTCCCGACGTTTTCGAATATGGCACCTATGATGATAGTTTTAACATTATTGGTAATATTTTTTGTTCAGGTTGCCTATGATGGAGAAGTAACGCCAATCACGGTGATGGCTATGGTTTTTCTGGATCTTTTTTTAAACTTATTGATATTGCCGCTATTGTTGGGAGTATTAGGATTGGCTATACCTATAGCAAGGCGTCAGAAAAAGGAATGGGCTTTGATTGCAGGATATGACATTGTTCATACAAAATCGTTATATTCATCTAGTTCATCAAGGCGTGAATCGGATTATTCAGGTTCGTATAGCAGCTCATCTAGCAGTTCATCGAGTAGTTCATCTAGCTCCTCATCGAGTGGCGGCGGCGGTGGCTCTAGTGGCGGGGGCGGCGCATCGGGAAGCTGGTGATAAATTATGACTTTTTTTTCCGGATATAGCATGATGTCGATCACTAAAGCCTTTTAATGATAGCGACCATGTACTAATAGGTAACTCCAATGAAAATAGCACTCATAGGTTCCGGGAAAATTATTATGTCTGCACTTGATGCGTTAACACAAGTGCAAGATATAGAAGTCGTTGCGTTATGTGTCAGAGCATCAAGTATTGAAAAAGGTAAGTCAATCTGCCAGCAATTTAGCATTAATAAATTGTATAGCGACTATGAAGAGTTACTGCGAGACCCTCAAATTGAGGTGGTCTATATTGGTTTACCTAATCATTTGCATTATGACTATACATACAAGGCGTTAATGGCTGATAAACATGTTATTTGTGAAAAGCCGTTTACTCCACAATGGCAGCAGCTACAAGAACTTGTCCTATTATCTCATCAGCGAGGGCTTTATCTATTTGAAGCCATTACTGCGATACACACCCCAGGCTTCCAATTTATACAACAAAATATGGAAAAAATTGGTGATATCAAAGTGATCCAAGGTAACTATTCACAATATTCTAGCCGATATGATGATTATTTACTGGGTAATGTTCATGCGGCATTCGATCCAAAGCAAGCTGGTGGTGCTCTGTATGATATTAATCTTTATAATATTTATGTATTAGCTGCACTGATGGGAGAGCCTGATAGTCGTCATTACATTTGTAATAAAGGGCATAATGGCATCGATACATCGGGGGTCGTTACATGCCAATTTGGTACAACGGTTGCGACGTGCACTGGCGCGAAAGATTCAGCAAGTCCAGGTTATTTCATTATTCAAGGGACAAAAGGTTATATACGTGTAGAAGGTGCTCCAAGCCTTTGCCAGTCAGTGGAAGCTTGTATTGATGGTCAAGTGACAAAAGTAAGCCAAAATGAACATACAAACTTTATGATTTTTGAGTTTGCATTTTTTCGTGATCAAATCGCCTCTAAACAATTTGTAAAGTGCCATGAGCTACTTGAATTGGCAATAATTGTTTCCAAAATACTGACAGCATCAAGAAATGATGTTGGCATAGTATTTGAGTAAGTTATGTAAATTATTTAAGTAAAGCCATTGGTGGCGATGTGTGATTGCTCCCAATGGCTTAACGCGGATTATTTAAAATGAATACAGTGATCCTCTCGATTTACCGAGTTTTTGTGCTAGCTCAGATGCTGCGTATCTGTCCATAACGATTTCAATATAGGATGCAGTATCTATTGATTCAGCAATGGTTATTGCAGTATTTAATTCATCACAGGTAGTGACTTGTACGCAGTGCCAATCTTGGCAACCAAGTGCCTCAGGCAATTGCGCATAGTTCCATTTTGGCAAGTCGTTATAATAAGCTTCAGGGTTGTTACATAGTAATCTTTCAATTAAATAGCCATCATTGTTTAGTACTAAAACAATGGGTTTTAACCCGAAACGAGCGAACTGACTAATTTCTTGAGCTGTGAGTTGATGTGAACCTTCACCCGTAATTAGGATAACTCGGCGGTTAGGAGCTGCAATGGCGGCACCAAAAGCAGCAGGGGTCGCCCAACCAATTGAACCCCATAGCGTTTGGTTGTGAAATTGAGCGTTACGAGGGAGTCGTGCGAAACCCAGTCCCATAGAAGCGGTGCCTGTTTCAGCGATAATTATATCGTCTTCTCGAAACATTTTTTCAAGTCTAGGATAGAGATAGGTTGCGGTAATTTTTCCATCATTTCCCTGAATTGGCTCGCCAAGTCCTTCGGCTTTAATACCTTGGTGTTGCAAAGAAGGAGCATGTTGTTTTAACTGTTCCAATATATCTTTCATATAAACTTGTGGATAAACGGCAGAACCGACTTTGACATGATCCGCAAGAATATTAATGCGATTTTCAGGTTGGATTGTTGCAGTAAAACTACCTGAGTTAAAATCAGTCAATTCGGCACCAATTCCTATAATACAATCACAGCTTTCAACAAATTCGCCTACTTTTGGATTCATCAATTTCCCGTTATAGATACCCATATAGGTTGCATTTGATTCGCTAACTATACTTTTATCCATAAACATAGTGGCGTATGGGAGCCCTGTTTTATCTATAATTTTTTGAACATCATTGGCATAGCCTAAACGAGCACTTAGGATCCCAGGGATTAGGCAGGCTTTTTTGCTTGAATTTAGTTTTTCTAGAATAGCAGTAACGGCTGCTGATAATGACTCGCTATTACTTTTATGCATAGTTATAGCATCAGTATTTTTATCAGTAACAACAGGCATAACCGCATAATCAGAGGGGAGCCCAATATAAACAGGACGACGTTCATTAAGCGCGGTAGTAATTAAACGTTTGGTTTCGGCGATGCAGTTTTCTGGTGTTAGGATTGCGTGCGCACAACTGATATGTTGGCTCATTTTATAAAACACATCAAAGTTACCGTTGCCGAGCGTATGATGCACAAGTCTATGATTTTTTTGTACTCCACTTGCTGGCATCCCCACTAAATGGAATATTGGCAAGTGTTCTGCGTATGAACCAGCAATACCATTTAAAGCACTTAATTCACCCACGCCAAAAGTTGTTGATAGTGCGGCGCAACCTTTAATTCGTGCATAGCCATCTGCGGCGTATGAGGCATTGAGTTCATTACAGTTGCCGATCCAACGCATGTTTTCGCTTTCACAGATAGCGTCTTCTATGGGAAATGCATAGTCTCCGGCCACACCAAAAACGTCATGGATCCCAATATCATATAAACAGGCTAAAACGTGCTCAATAACTGTCTTCATTATATCACCTCTAATAATTCAACGGTTAATAATTCTAGTTATTATTAGTTTTAGCGTGAATATTACTTGTAAGGAAATTATTTATAATTATTCTATCTATAACTAAAATTTATAGCGGGATAAGATATGGATGTGCGTTCACTGCGTTATTTTGTTGAAGTTGTGCAATTCAATGGATTTAGCCGAGCCGCAGACAGTTTATTTGTTACCCAACCGGCGATCAGCCGAAGTATTAAAAAACTTGAACAAGAGCTTGGTTATAAATTATTAATTAGAGAGGTTGATGGCGTCAGTCTTACTGATGAAGGGGAAATATTACTGATCCATGCTAAACAGATCCTTGAGCAATTCAACCAAATGAATAAGGCATTAAAGGAAAAATCAGGTCCATTAGAAGGGGTTTTACATGTGGGATTACCGCCTGTTATCGCTTCAACTTATTTTGCCGATATCATATTAGCTTTCAGTCAACGCTATCCTTTAGTCGAATTAAAAATTATTGAATTAGGGACGCGAAAAATGATGGATGCGATGTTAAATGGTGATGTGGAAACTGCCGCGGTGATGCTACCACTTGATGATGAGCGTTTTGATTTACATGTTTTCTCCACTGACCGCCTTATGTTATTAGTTAATGAACAACATCCTTTAGCACAGCGTCATTTAGTCAAATTTATTGAACTGCTTAATGAACCATTTATTTTTTTCTCAGATGATTTCCGAATTAATGAATTGGTCACTAGTGCTTGTGGTCTTTATGGTAAGAAACCGATAATTGCAGGTCGTAGTAGTCATCTTGATTTAGTCACCGCGATGGTGAGAGCAGGGGTTGGTATCACATTGCTGCCAGGCAGCATGTGGAATAAAACCAGAGCAGATGGGGTATCAATCATTCCAGTGATTGAACCTGTTCTTTCTTATGAATTAGCGCTGGCAACATTAAAAAATAGTTCTCAAACTCGAAAAGCACAAGCATGGAATGCTTTGTCGAGGGAAATATTAAAGAACCAATAGTGATATGGATCTTAATAAAACTTCTTAGGTTTTTTGTATGATATCTTAATCACCAAATTTATTGAGGTTGTTAAGAAACACAATGAAAAATAAATAGCATAGACTTGAGACAATATTATGAATTATATAGTGGTTTATTATTGATGAATATCTTAATCGAATGATGTGCAATGTTACTTTACATGCCATTTGAACTTCGATTTCTGCTACTATAAACCATCATCTGTTTGATCATTTATCTTTAATAAGAAAACTATTATGAAAGCAACATCCGAAGAAGCTCGTGTATTTATTGAAGTAGTAGAGCAAAAAAGCTTTAGTAAAGCAGCGGATAAGCTCAATTTGGCAAATTCAGCTGTGAGCCGAATCGTCAAAAAGTTAGAAGAAAAATTGGGTGTCAATTTGCTTAACCGTACAACTCGACAAATTGACTTAACTACAGAAGGTGAACTCTATTTTCAGCGGATGAAAGTTATTTTACAGGCAATGCAAGAGGCAGAGAATGAATTATATGAAGCACAGCACTCACCAAAAGGTTTATTGCGGATTGATGCAGCAACACCAATTGTGTTGCATATCCTAATTCCTTTCACTTCTATTTTTCGTAAACAATATCCTGATATTCATTTATCTTTGGTTTCATCAGAAACTTTTGTTAACTTAATAGAACGAAAAGTGGATGTTGCGATACGTGCTGGACAACTCAATGATTCTAGCTTACGAGCTCGCCCTTTGTTTAATAGCTATCGTAAGATTATTGCTTCACCAGACTACATTGAGCAATATAGCGAACCTGTACAGCCTCAAGATCTCTTCAACCATACATGTCTCACTTTTACGGAACCTGCTTCATTAAATATATGGCCAGTTAAAACTGTAGATGGACAATTAATTGAAGTAACTGATGGAATATCATCAAATAGTGGGGAAACGTTAAGGCAGCTTTGCTTGGCTGGCAATGGAATTGCGTGTTTGTCTGACTTTATGGTCAATAAAGACATTCAAAGTGGGCAGTTTATTGAAGTATTAAAAGAACAGTTACAACCTATTCCTTTGCCATTTCATGCGGTTTATTACAGTGACCGCGTAGTTAGTCAACGTATTCGCGTTTTTATTGATAGTTTAACTCAATATATTTCAGAAATTCAGAAGCCATAACGAATTATGGCTTCTGAAAATACGGGAAACAATTAGTCCCAGTTTGGCGCCAAACCTTCAGGGCTAACTAAGCGATCATTACAATCTAATTTTGCGATGGCAGTTTTGTCATCACTGTCTAATTGTAATCGCGTTGCTTGTAAGTTACTTAATAAGTTTTCACGCTTTGTCGATGATGGAATAACAGAATATCCTTCACCAATAGCCCAAGCTAAAATCACTTGAGCGGGTGTTGCATTGTGTTTTTGTGCAATACGCGCGATAGTTTCATCTTTTAATGCTTTGCCGTATGCTAACGTCATATAAGATGTAATGTGGATATTATGTTGTTTTGCCCACTCAACAACTTTTTTGTTTTGTAGGTAAGGTGATAATTCAATTTGGTTTGTCGCAATATTTTCTGCGCCAACTGCGGCAACTGCTTTTTCCATTAATGGAATGGTGAAATTAGAAATACCAATTTCTCGAGTTAATCCTTGTTTTTTGGCTTCCAATAAAGCCTGCATAAACTCTTCTACAGAAACAGCATCATTTGGAGATGGCCAGTGTACGAGTGTTAAGTCAACATAATTAGTTTGTAAGTCACTTAAGCTTTTTTTCAAACTAGGGATGAGTTTATCTTTACTTAAATTCTCAATCCAAATTTTTGTGGTTATATAAAGTTCATCTCGAGAAACACCACTTTCAGCAATAGCTTGCCCAACAGCGGCTTCATTGTCATAAATTTGCGCAGTATCAATAGCTCGATAACCAACATCTAACGCATTTTTTATTGAATCAATTACCACATCATCTTTTAAACGGAATGTACCAACGCCGATTACAGGAATAGTCATTATGTTATCTCTCTTAGATTTCATTAATAATTTGTATGCAATAGAGAATACGCGCTAATGATACTGACGAAAATAGCAATAAATTCAATAGACTTTTGCTAAAAAATCAATAATCGTTCGATGTTATAGTTTTAACTTTAAATTGCGGCTTTGGTATGATTTTTAACCTATATAGTATCGTTTTTCCATTATTTAATGAAAGATTAATCTGAGTATGTCAAGTGGGTAACTAATGGATTGGCATGACTTGGCTTTTTATCTTTATTTTAGTTTGTTAGCCTAAATACAACTTAGCAATTAATGAATAAGGCAATACCAGTGAAAATTCTCCTTCTGAATGGCGGGCAAACATTTGCACATTCTGCCGGCCAACTCAATCGTACTTTACATAATGTAGCAAAAAATAGCTTAAGTGAATTAGGGCACACTATTCAAGAAACGTATATTGAATCAGGCTACAGCGTGGAAGATGAAATTAAAAAATTTCTTTGGGCAGATACCATAATTTATCAAATGCCGGGTTGGTGGATGATGATGCCTTGGACAGTAAAAAAGTATATGGATGATGTTTATACCCTCGGGCATGGCTATTTGTATGCAAATGATGGACGTACCCGACAAGATCCAAAAAAACAATATGGTACAGGGGGATTACTGCATGGAAGAAAATACATGCTTTCAGTGACTTGGAATGCACCAATTGATGCATTTGAAGAGTTTGATAACTTTTTTGATGGCCGTGGTGTAGATGGTGTTTATTTTGCCTTTCACAAATCACAGCAATTCCTAGGATTGAAAAAATTTCCAACTTTTATGGTTAATGATGTAATCAAAGAAACGGATGTTGAAAAGTATATTCGTGAATACAAAACTCACCTTATTGAAGTTTTTAAATAATTAAAGTCAGAAGGTTGAGTTTTCCTAAATAAACTCAACCTTCTAAGTGTTAACCGCCGAAAATAATTTTTTCTATTCTTTTGTAATCCATACAATAACGATTTCATGTTGTTAGGGGAAAGTGCTTCACTCTACAATCTCTCTAGATTGAACAATGCTTTTCTTATTTCCAATCCGAATTTGTTCGCAAGCAAAGAGGATTATCTTCATAAAAAATATATGTATTGTACTTACATCAAGATCTAATCAATAGCGAAGTATTATAAAACTCAGAATGGCAAAAACAGCATAAAACCCAGTTAATGTTATGAATTTTATGCTGTTTTATTATGGAGTGATACTTAAAAATTAAAAGTCGGTTTACACATTAAACCTGAACTAGAGGTGTAATTTCTTGATTTATAATAATTTAACTTTAGGTTTTTGGTTTTGTACTCAGCGGTGTACTCATTTAATTGAATCTATCAAATAAAATGGATTTTTTTGATAGAATTGGGTTTTTATGCTTATTAAACTTATTTAGCAATTATTACGATGCAAGAGGGGAGCATAAGGTTATGTATTCCTTCTTATATAGCCCTATTTGCTACGCATTATATGCTATATTTAGGGTTTTGCTACAAAGAAATTAAATGTAAAACCACAGTGTTCTTCGTAGCAATAGGTCTGACATTTACCCGTATTGATATCCTGCTCTTGCAGCAACCGTAGTCCTTGCCACACAAAATGGGTTTCATGTCGCTCTAGTTTGCCATGAGCCCGTGACTCAACCACTTTATGAATCCGGCGATCCAGTGCATTGTTATTTCAAAGTGCTGATATCTGTAAGGCAAATATTGAAAAGCAGGGTTGCCCCTGCTGGTAGTTATGAAAAATATGCAGGTAGAGCATCTGAGTTAAGTTTAGATAGCTCCTAATAATTCTTTAATATGATAATCAGAATAAGGGATTAATTCGGGGAGTTTTTTTGCTTCTTCTTCAGATATTGAATAAGTATTATCGAAAATGTCCTTTTTTTTGCATGAATTACCAATCCCGAAAGTAAAATATACCCCTTCTACATTAATAGGGGTGTAGTTATTCTGATGCCCAATGATCCTCCAGTCACTATTGGGATATCCTTTTCTATCAAATAACCCGTAAGTATCGATTACAACGGGTTCGATTTTTCTTTTAGATTTTTTTATATTGTCTTCGGTTATAGTTGGACTAGATGAAAAGAAATCGAAAATCTCAGCTACATGGCCTGTCATGATTTTTGAAATAATTCGTCCAAAACCATATTTTTCATTATTCAATTGAAAACAAAAGATATCTCCGGGTTTTACATATCTCAGCATCGTTCGTGGTTTTTTATTCCATCCCCAAAATTTAAAATCACTCATTAGCATTTCCCTCCGACTTTTCCAGAACTTTTAGTCTTACTGTCATAAGCTTCTTTAAAAGCATCAGCACGTGTATCAGTCCGGTTATGGTCAAATGAATTGTATTTGTTACCTCGGTTAGTTGACGATATATCTTCTCCGATAGTTCCTGTTCTCGTACCATATTTTTCAATATAATACTGCTCATAGCCGCGAGCTTGACCATAGTTAATATTTTCATCAAGTACTTTCATTCCTGCTCCCGGCGTTAACCGACCTGTACCAGCATGTTCGATCGTTCGTCTATTAATATCATTAGTAATACCAACATAATAAGGCTCTTTTGCGCCTGAATCGAACAAGCCATAAACATAATATCCGGGAGCATCAACAGCAGTTAACCCCCAAGGATCAATCCATCCTAGTGGGTTCGGAGCATACTGATATAGATTTATCCCACCCAATAACCCAATCGGGTCAGGCATGATAAAACGGCCTATCTGTGGGTCGTAGAATCTGAAGGTATTAAAGTGCAGCCCTGTTTCAGTGTCAAAATACTGTCCGGCATAGCGTAAGTTCTGCTCGAAGGACTCCATTTTACGTTCAGGGTCGGAGTAGAAACTTAATGGACTATTGCGAACAAAACCAAAACGTTCATATTTCCCTGACCATACTGTATTGCCTTGTGCATTGGTGACATCAAGTGGGGCACTGTTAATGTCGCAGTGGTGCCAGTAATAACGGTAGCCTGCGGGTTGCTTCACGATAACGCCTAGGGGAGTATAACTGCCGTGTTCTTCGTAGCAATAGGTCTGACATTTACCCGTATTGATATCCTGCTCTTGCAGCAATCGTAGTCCTTGCCACACAAAATGGGTTTCGTGTCGTTTCAGTGTGCCGTGAGCCCGTGACTCAACCACTTTATGAATCCGGCGACCCAGTGCATCGTAGTGATACTGAGCTTTCATGTCACTAGTCTGGGCGATAACTAAACGGTTATCCCCATCATACTGATAAGTTTGTTTGACTTGGTTGGGATTTCCGCGTGAAATCACGTTACCATAGGAGTCATGGCGATATTGCCAGCCTTGGAATTGAAGTAGCCTATCCCCTTGTGGGCTTAGAGCTGGCGTTGATGGGATTTGAGCCTCGATTTCTGATTGAGGTCGCTCTAACAGATTATCGGCACGGTCATAGAACAGCATGGCGTCCCTATTTTCGCCACTAGCGACTTTTTTCAGTCGCTGCTCAGAGTCATATAGATATTCCACCCAGCCCCGGTAATGGTCTTCCATCGCGCCAAGGTTATCTTGTTCGTCATAGAACCATTTTCGTGATGAGGCAATACCGTTGAGTGGGTGCTGTTTATCGCGTGAGCTGAAGGTGCTTATTGTCCGTCCCAGTTTATCGTACTGTCGATATTGGGTCAGAGTACCTTGGGTACGGCTGATTTCACGGTGCAGGTCATCTCGTTCAAATTCGGTGATTAAGTGTGGCGTACCCTCAACAAGGTGATTGATGGCAGTGGCATGTCCAGAACCGTAATAGAGCCAGTTGAGGCTGTCACCTTGAGGTAACGTCAGACGACTCAGGTTATTGAGTTCATCGTAAGCAAATTCGACGATATCATCGCCCGTTTGTTCACGGCTAATACGCCCAAGTGCGTCGTAGGTAAAGTGAACTTGGTTCGCTTGCAAGCCCATTTCAAGGCCGAGTTGATTCGGTTGCCTCGACGCCACCAATAAGCGGTTTAGGTTATCCCACTGGTACTGATAGCTATCAGTTAATGTTTCCCGTTTAGCAAGGTTACCGGCGGGGTCATACTGCAACAACACCGTGCGAGCGGGGGAAGGGAACA